>JBLHMA010000168.1:0-10747 GCA_047621545.1 Cognaticolwellia sp.
AGGATGGGGTCCACCAGCATCAGCCCCAGCAGCACCGCCTCGATGGCGAGCACGGCGGCCAAGACCCAGGGGCGCTCGCGGAGGGTGGCGATCATGGGCGTAGGCTAACCTGTGGGGGAGGGTGCCTGTGGACGTTGGAGAGTTCTTCAATGCTGGGCTGGCTTCAGCGCCAAGCTTCAGCACCACGGAGTTGGGCCGGGATGGTGTCCCGGCCAGGCGTGTCACGCCCGGAGCATCCAAGGCTTGAGTCTTTCGGGGTGGGCCAGTATCATCTGTTGGCATGGAGAGGAGACGCACGATGACTTGGCTACTATTGTTGGCTTGCAACAGCGGGGTGACCGAAGACTCCGAAGTTGACCCCGATCGTCTGATCAGAGTATATGGCGATGGGTTCAGTACCTTCGGTGCTTGGTGTGCTGAGCGGGCAGACCACACTCTCAGCTGCTTTGGAACCGCTGACCTCCTACAAGATGGTCCGGGAGACCTGCAATGGTCTGATGTCGACCCGCTTTGTGGGTGCGGTTTGGACTTGGGTGGCGATCCAGTGTGCTGGCTGGAGAATGCCGCGGTGAGTCAACTGCCATCCGGGCCGTACTCGAGATTGGTTTGCTCCGCAGATTGGGCCTGGGCAATCCGCGCCGACACCGGGGAATTTGTGGTCCATGCCAGCGACATGGGCACAGTCAACATGGAAGTTGGCGCCAAAGTTCGGGATGTATTGACGGAAAACATTGTTGGGACTGGACAACCAAATTGCTATTTAACCTTCGAAGAAGGACTTATCGTCTGTGAAGACCATCGCGATCCAGAAACAGAGTTCATTCTTCCGGAGGGATCGTTCGATTCGTTGACCAACGTGGCAGGAATAGCATGCGGGCTGCGCAGTGACGGAAGCACCGCATGCTTTAGGAGCGCTGGGGGCACGTTTCCAGGTGATTTGCCTGAGTGGCCTAAGCTCAAGGAGTTAGGCTGGGGCCTTGGGCTCACGCTGGAGCACGAACTTATCGAGTTGACTTTTGACGCGTGGTCAGAGGAGTATAGCTTGCCGCTTGGCGGGCTGTACCAGAGCTATTTTACCCCCCAAGGTGGCTTCGATATGGGAATTCCCATGGACGATCCTTATGTTGTGGATTGTCTGGATGAAGCCGTGGAAGAGATGGACATTCCCCCTCCAGGTTGGGAACAGTAGGTTTCTACCACGGCATTCAAGCTTCTTTCTCCCGCTGTAGCAATGCTGTGATAGCGTCACTGTGTTCCGGTGATGTTTCCAGAGGGAGTAGAAGATGGTTTCGATTGGTATTGCAGTTTTTGGGCTTTTCCTGTTTGTGGAGCCAGCCGCGGCTGAAGGCTTGGGCGAGGGAGGGAGTGGCCATCAATCCGTTTCTTCGTCGGAGGGCAAGGGCATTAGCTTTGGTTCGGGGGGATACTCCGATGGGGTGGTCATCGACGTTCCCGCTGGGGTTGCAGGCCACACACCAAAACTATCTCTAAACATTGCTCCTGGAACATCAGATGGTCCAGTTGGACAGAACTGGACCATTGGTGGATTGTCTTAGTCCCGGGGCGAACTCCGGTACAGTTACTAATGTGATCCGAAAGAGCAAGGCTAAAGGGGGGCAGGCCAACAATTGGGTCATAGATGCAAGAGCGTCCGGCCTAACTCTCAAAGAGGCGCGCCGAGGTGTGTACCGAGCGTCCGGTGCCTGGCCCGCAGGCACCGTTGAATATATCTCGGTTATTGGTGATGACTTCTTTTTTGTGGGAGGTCCTCGTTGATGAGTAGTGAGTACAGCGTTTATGTTC
Source organism: Cognaticolwellia sp. (assembly GCA_047621545.1). Classification (GTDB taxonomy): domain Bacteria; phylum Myxococcota_A; class UBA796; order UBA796; family CAJQPC01; genus CAJQPC01. Next base: position 1,804 of record JBLHMA010000168.1, read on the forward strand.
GGGGTGATGCGGAGTCCCTTGTACGGATTGCTGAGAGTTTTCTTGGCTGCTCCTTTGAAAGCCCGTTGGAAAACTGTGTTGGGGTGCGGCACGCCGATGTGTGCGAAGTTTCCATAACGTTTGAAGACATGCATCGTCTAGTAGACGATATGGGGATTTTATTTTCGGAATACCCGGTGTCGATTTCGTTTTCTCGGAGTGGCGGGCAGGCGGAGCCAGAGCTCAGAGAGACCCTCTGTCAGGTCTTGGCTTTGCTTTTCGGACGTTTGGTTGCCAGTAGAGGGTACGGAGACACAATGGTTGTTCGTGATTGCCAGTGGGTGATTGAGAGACGAGAGCGGGAAATTGGACAGGTCAAGTGATGGACTCTATTTGTCATAGGTCTCCGCTGTTAGGCGGGGCGAAGGCCTAGAGTGTTGCATTTGTTTGTTTCGGTTGTTGGCAGTGAGGCCATGTGTGGAGTCTGGAACACTCCTCTTGTAGATGCTTCCCGACAGGGTTGGACTGCTCATGTTGCGTCATCTAATACACCTACTATGGAGGTTCAACTCAAGTTCCATGACTTGGAGGATGCTTGGGTTCTGCAAGGAGAGTGCGATGTTCGTCTCAAAGTTGGAGGAACCTACTATCGTTTCGAAGACCTCGTCGCATGGGACGCCAACGGCCAATCCCTTCCAGCCGCCTTCGTTTTCGAAGACGGCCAACTCCAAATCCAAGTGGACACCACCGAAGCAACCTTCCCCGTTTACATCGACCCCGACTTCTCCGCTGAAGAGGACCAATTCTACACCTCGGACCCTGACTTCAGCGCCTTCTACGGCGGAGATCTGTCCTCGGCTGGGGACGTGGATGGCGATGGCTTTGAAGACCTGCTGGTCGGAGCCAAGTACGATGATTCAAACACGGGTGTCGCCTACCTGTACTACGGAAGCGGAACCGGGCTGGATACGAGCTCGGAGGTCACCCTCACCGCTTCCGATGGGGATGAGGGGCACTTGTACGGGGCTTCTGTGGCTTCGGCAGGGGATCTGAATGGGGACGGCTACGACGACGTGGTTGTCGGCGCACCCCACTACAATCTCAGTCTGACCTCGCAGGAGGGAGCTGCCTATATCTACTACGGATCGGCGACTGGCTTGGTGACGGGAACGGAGACGCAGTTGATGGCGTCTGACCTTCCTTCTACTGCAGCCTTTGGGGAGCGGGTTGCCGGTGTAGGGGACTTGGATGGGGACGGCTACGACGACTTGGCCATTGGCGCTCCCGAAGTGGATGGTCGGGAAGGGGTTGTCTATCTGTACTATGGCAGTGCAACGGGGCTCTCCGTCAATTCAGAGACCATCCTGTACAGCTCTGAATACGGCGTCGGCTCAAGCAGTACCAAGTACTTTGGGTCTGCAGTAGGCGCAGCAGGAGACCTGAACGCCGACGGCTACGATGACATGCTGGTTGGGGCACGAAGCGGGGGCAGCTCCTTCACGGGTGGGGCCTTTGTGTACTACGGCTCGAGCACAGGCCTGGATTCCGGTTCGGAGGTCAGCTTGGGGTCCGGGGGCGGTGACTTTGGGACGTCCATCTCGGGCGGGCACGACGCCAACGGGGACGGCTACCTCGACGTTCTCGTAGGGGCGCCCGGTTACGCTTTGGGGACAGGGGCTGCCTTTCTCTACTGGGGTTCTGCGACGGGTTTTGGGTCCTCAGATCTGATTGTTCCAGCGACCACTGGGAGCAATGCCAATTTCGGACATGCTGTGGCCTTGGTCTCCGATCTGAACGGAGACGGCATTGCCGACATTATTGCTGGAGCGCCACAACACAGCACCAGCTTGGGCACCTATGTGGGCAAGGCCTACGCGTTCTACGGGACGAGCACGGGCGTGGGCCCCTGGGAGGATGAGATCTCTCGAAGTGATGCGGCACCAAAGGACTACTTTGGAACCGCTGTGATGGGCTTGGGAGACATCGATGGGGATGGCTACGGTGACCTGTTGGTTGGCTCCCCCCTTCACTCGACCACGCTTGGTGGGGCAGGCTCGTTCTATCAGTACACAGGAGGCTGCACGGATGATGACTTGGATGGTGTCTGCTATGCCGATGACTGCGATGACTTTGAGATCAGCACCTACCCTGGAGCCGTAGATATCTGTGGCGATGGGGTGGACAGCGATTGTGATGATGTTGGCGGCCCGGATGGGGACGAGGACGGAGATGGCCTGAGCTACACAGAAGAGCAGGCCTTTGGCACCAGCGACTGTGCATTGGATACCGATGGGGATGGCCTGGATGATGCGCTGGAGACGGGCGTTCTGGGAACGGATCCCCTCTCAGAAGACACGGATGGGGACGGCATAGGGGACGCCGATGAGGTGTCAGCCGGCACTGATCCACTCTCCGCAGACACCGATGGGGACGGTCTGAGCGATAGTGAAGAAGAGGCATCCGGAACGGACCCCCTGGTCGCCGATAGCGACGGCGATGGGCTCGACGATGGACGCGAACTTGAGCTCGGAACGGATCCGCTGAGCGGGGACAGTGACGGAGATGGGTTGAGCGACGGGGAAGAGGACCAAGCCGGGAGCGACCCCAATTCAACCGACGGCGACGGCGATGGCTGCTCGGACTTCCTGGAGGTCACGGAGATGGGAACTGACCCAGGCCTAACCGATACGGATGGGGACGGTCTAGGTGACTGCGAGGAGCCGGATCTTGGACTGGATCCGCTCAACCGGGACACGGACGGAGATGGGTCCTGGGATGGTTCGGAGATCAACAACGGCACTGACCCTTTAAACCCAGATTGCGATTCCGATGGCGTGCCTGACGGTTCGGAGATTGCCGCAGGCACTGATCCGTGGGATCCAGATACAGACGATGATGGACTCTCCGATGCGGAGGAGCTCTATGATTGGAACAGTGATCCCTTAGACGTGGACACGGACGATGACATGCTGGAGGATGGCGAGGAGGTAGAGCTTGGGACCAACCTGCTGTCCTGGGATACTGACTGGGGGAATGTCGGAGATGGTCAGGAGGTGTTGTTCGACGGCACCGACCCCCTGGATGGGCGCGATGACCTGATCGACAGCGATGGCGATGGCTTGCTGGACGGCGAGGAAGACGAGCTGGGGACCGATAAGTACAATCCAGACACGGATGGAGACGGCACCTTGGATGGAGAGGATCGGGATCCCTTGAATGCGGGCTGCGGCGGGTGTGGTGGCCGGTCTGGTGGGCAGCTGCCCGGGGCGGTTCTCCTTTTGGTGGCTGGGGTTGCACTGCGAAGGCGCGCTCTCGGCGTATAGAGTCCCTTCTCCAACACAATCCTCAGCCCCTTCCCGGCACTATTCGTCGTGCCAATCACATCGAAGCCCTCCTGCACATTCAGCAGCAACATCGACCGGTTTCCGTTCGTCGTGTGTGTGCGCATCCGGGCATATCCCTGCTCCTGACAGCGCAAGTGCTGCCTGCGCAGCAGCTCCCTGGCAATGCCGTGCCGACGATGCTTGGGCGCGACCCCGCCCAGCCAGCTGTAGAAACGCCCAGGACGGTCCCCAAAGCCCAGCTTGAAGCCGACCACGCGCTCTCCGTCTAGGGCGACAATCCCCCGGGCATCCCGCACATGACCCAAGCGCGCAGCCAAGTCCACGGGTTCCTTGCTGGGCAAGACCTGCGCTGCGAGCGCCAGAATGCCCTGGGCCAGTTTGGCCTCGGGCACGCCGAGTACTCCTACAAAGCGCAGAGTGGAGGGCAGGCCGGAGAGTGTGGGTTCATGCAGCATGCACCCAGACTACACCGCCACTTAGAGCACCCCCCGCCGCTCCTGATCCCGCTCAATACTCCGGAACAGAGCCCCAAAGTTCCCCTCGCCAAAGCTGTGGTGGTTCTCCCTCTGACTGGGACATCGCCCGCTGGGCCAAGACCAGCAGGCAGGGCACCGCGATGCTCTCAAAGAGCCCCAGGCCCGTTCCGCCCACGCGCACGATGGTCAGCGCGTTGGTGTCGATGATGCGGCTGGCCACCAGGCTCCCCACACCCCACGTGGGTTTGGAGAGCACCACCAGCACCGCGATGACCCCGAAGATCAGCCCGATTGGCAGGATGGGGTCCACCAGCATCAGCCCCAGCAGCACCGCCTCGATGGCGAGCACGGCGGCCAAGACCCAGGGGCGCTCGCGGAGGGTGGCGATCATGGGGGGTAGGCTAACCTGTGGGGGAGGGTGCCTGTGGATGGTGGGGAGCATCTTCAATGCTGAGCTGATTCAGCCGCAGGTGCATCGCCGCAGAGTTGGGCTTGGATCGCGCCGTGACAGCGCGGTCCTGGCAAGGCGCGAGACCGCCGAGGTGTCTTGGCACTTCAAGTGTCGAAGGAACGCCGCCTCGCTGGGCAGGCCAAGCGAGGCGGGTCCAACTCAAGAGTGATGCGGCTGCAGTACTCCGGCAAGGGCGCGTGGTGGCGCTAGGGAAAATCTGTGCTTGGAGTGGCCTTGCTGCGGTACAATATTGGTGTATTGCTTAGGTTGAAATTGATGAAATCGAAAAGCAAGAGGGGAGATCTGTCCGCTGAGCTGGCGCGTCCAGCAAAGAAGACCGAGGGACCTGGAGAATTGCAGGACGTTGAGCACGGCAATGCTGCGCGTCAGGAAGAGCTGCTCTCGGTGCAGACCGAGTCCGGCCCACAGGGCTTCTCTGGACCCCCGCCCTCTCCGGACACTCCGGTCGATCCCAACGAGGATCTAATCGACTGGGTTTCTGCGCTTTTGGGCGAAGAGCTGGGAGACGTTCGCATTCTGATGGGGGCGGCTGAAAACCAGGCCATTCAGAGCGGTGGCCAAGACACGGTTCACCTCCAGGGTACTAGGCCGCGCTTTGGCTCCCTGGTGCATGAACTCACCCATGTGGTCCAGCGGCGAAGAGGGGGCGTTCAAGGGGAAGACAGGGCCGTTGACCAGGGTGGTGCTGCTGAGCGGGAGGCGTCCAAGGCCGCTCAAGCCTTGGCCGGTGGTGGCACCTTCTCGGCTCAAGCCCGGACGGATGCGCGCGTACACCGCGAGGATGGGGAGACTCTCGATCCAGCCGCCCAGATCTTCGAGGCCTTGCACGGCAGCCTCTTCTCCGAGGACGAAGGTGCCGCACTGGAGGCACTGCGTGCCGGTGGTTCGGTCACCCGAGAGGTCTACCTGGGCCGCTACCTCCGGAAGCTGGAGACGGAGTTCTACAACTTCTGCAACGACACTCAATACGCCCAAGCCTTGTCCATCCTGTTGCCGGCCATGCCGCTGGCTGACCAGATCGAGCTCTCTATGGGTTCCTTCAACGACGACGAGGCGGGCATCCTGCTCAGCATTGTCGGCTCCACCCCCGCCAAGCGCGCGGTCTATGCAGCCAACACAGGGTTGGTGGAGCAGCACTTGAGCGAGCTCTCCGACGTGGACGCCTTTGCGGCGCGCCAAGTGCTGTACCCCGAGGCGGTGGTCGACAACTTGGGCCGCTTCATCCAGGACGCCAACGGCTGGATCTGGGACACCGAAGGGCCCGTGTACTCCGCTCTGCTCAATGCCACGCCGGAGCAACGTCTTTTGGTCTGGAACACCCACCAGGCTGGTCTGTCGGCGCTGCTCAATGCCGAAGAGCTGCTCAAGGTCCAGTCCATGTGCATGGGCAGCGATGGAGGGGTCGCGGGTGAGACGCAGGCCCTGGAGTCTCGAATGGCCTTGGCCACAGACCACTTGGGCACCGACGACGAAGGGGTTCAGGACGCGGTTGGAAGGCTGAGTGAGCTCCAGCGGGAATACGCTCAGCTCATGCGCGCCATGGAGCTCCACAACGCCAGAGACGGGGGCACGCTCAGCGGCGAACAGGTCCGAGCCGCCCAGACGCGGCTCTTGGAGTTGGAGGGCCTGACCTCGTTGTTGGGACAGGGTGAGCAAGGGGCCTTGGAGCCCGACAGCTTTATGGGCATGGCCCAAGGTGACGTGGCCCAAGAGACCTACTCCTCCCTTCAGCAGCAGGTGGGGATGGACTCCTACACCCAGGCCAAGCAGGATCTGTTGGGGGCCTGGGGGGCGTGGTCCAGCGACGAGGCGGCGATGCTTCGGGCCTTGGAAGCGGTTCCGCCGGAGCACTTGGAGGCACTGCGTAGGGACTGGGATCTACGGCTTGTGTTTGCCGAGCTGAGGCTCGATGAACCCGAACACCTGGCCCTAATCGACGGCCAGGACGCCGATGGCCTGGCGCTGCTCAAGCTCCGGGGTCTACTGGACGCGATGCTCTCGGACACTGGGGCCATTCTGCTGGCTCTGGTGGCGATGAGCCCAGAGGCACGGGCACGCATTCCCTACGACGCTCAACTTCAGCTGGATCTGTACAAGGCAGGGGGTGGGGCCTGGGGAGACGCTGTTCGAGAGACTCTGCGATCGGGGACCTTGCCCACCGACTACGCCCTGGACGCGGCCATGGGGGGCGACTGGGACAGCACGGACGAGGGGCTGCTCAACGCGACCTTGGCCAACCTGCCCCAAGGGGAGCGGGACGAACTTCAGCTGGGCTACATGCTGGTCGCCAAAGGGCAGGCGGGCAGCACACCCGAGGAGCGGGCGGCCATCTCCAAGTGGCAGGCGCTTCGATCCCGCATGGAAGGGGAGCTTGAGCTGGATGAGCTGGACGACGCGATGCAGGCGTTTGCTGGCGGCGTGACCCCAGAGGAGCTGACGGACCCGGCGGCCTGTGAGCGGCGCATGTGGGTGATGCGGGCCCGTCTGGATGAGCGCCTGGAGATGGACGGCTACCTGACCGAGGCGGTGAGCACGACCGATGACACGGTGGTGCTGGCCCATGCCCGGTTCATGGTGCGCTTCGAGCAGGCCGTCGCTGGCCGAGAGTTCAACGCCGTGGCGCTCGCGGAGCTGGCGGTCTTGGAGCAAGACTTTAACCAAGCCTTCGGTAGCTTTGCCGACACATCGAGCATGCTCGGCCAGGTCGCCGCGGCGGTCGCGGCCATCGTCGTGGCAGTCGTTCTGGCCCCCCCAAGCGGTGGCGCGTCCTTGGGCCTGTACGCTGCGGCGGTCAGCGTTGGTGGGGCATCCGCCGCTGTGGCCAACGAGGCCTTTGGGGGTGACTTTACGGGCACGGACGAGGCAGCCCGGGCGGCGGTGATGGGTGCGGTCGAAGCGGGTACCGGTCTGGCTGCAGCGCAGCTTGCCGTTGGATTGACCGCTGGCGTGGGTTTGAGCGGTCAGGCTCTCAAAGCAGTGATCATTCGTGCCGCGACCGAGGGCGCCGAGGTAGGCGTTGGCGTGTGGGGCCGGGCGGTGGGCCGGGCCTCTCTGCAGGGGGCCATAGAGGGGGCCATTGGTGGCATGGCAGGCGGCTTGGCCATGTCGGCCACCGAGCTGAAGACATGGCAGCAGACTTTCTGGGCCGCGGTGGTCACCATGACCCGGGAGATGGTGCAGACCGGGCTGATCGGTTTTGGTGCGGGAGCCGCTCTGGGAGGGGCCTTGGAGCGGGCTCAAATGGCCATGGCCAGCCGCGCACTGCGTGGGGTCGCACTAAGGCAGGTGGACGACTTGGCGGATGGGGCGCGCATTCTCTCCAGCGGAGATGGCTTCTCTCTGCACTTTGGGCCCGACATCAGTGACGCGGACCTGGTTGCCCACTTGGACACGCTTCAGAGTATGCAGCGCACCAGCGCCATGAGCGCCAGCCTGCGCCGTATTCTGGGAGAGGAGCTGGCCGACGACTTGGTGCCCCCGCCCGGCAGTGCTGGCTATGAGGCACGCCAAGAGCTTCGGAAAATCCAGCAGATGTTGGATGAGCGCCAGGCCATGTTGGAAGGGGAGCTGCTGCCGCCGTCGACGCGTCAGGAGATCGCCGATGAGATGGAGCGCTTCGAGGCGCACATTGAGCACTACCGCCAGCGGGTCAACCTGCTGGATGATGGGGCCGGGGTCGTCGCCGTTCCAGAGGGCCTTCCCGCCGACTATCCAGATCCGCCGGATGGCTACTACTACCAAGGCACCCGAAACGGCGGTTGGATGGTGGTGCGTAGGGACACCAGCTCCAGCGATGCGCTTCGCCTGGTCAGGGCAGATGACGGTTCCTGGTCTTTCGTGCCGGTGGCAGCTCAGCCTAGCCCGAGCTTTCCGCCAGGGACAACACGGGCCCAAGCCTATGAGCAGCTCACCGCAGAACACAGCCGCAGCTCATTCAAGCAGTGGGCGGAGATGGTCGAATCCCAGGGTATCGCCACCAGGGATGAACTCATCGCGGCCATGCCGGACATCTCTGCATCGGCTGGCATTGCCGAGGACACTCTGCGTCACCACGTCAAGGCCCACTTCCGGGACGCCATCTTGGATAGAATGGCGGGCAGCATCGAGGAACCCTTGGATCTGGCCACCGCCCACCGCCGCTTGTTGGAGATGACCGACGGGTTGAACTCTTCAGACAAGGGCAACCTGACGGAGAGCTGGTACACGCGCATTCGGGAGCGTACGGACGGTGTTGAGTTGGAGGCTCATCCGCGATTGGCAGCGGAGATTACGCCGAGCGGAAGGGCACGTAGTCCGGACTTCTTGGAAACGATCGACGGCGATACGGCACTCGTTGAGATCAAGTCGACCAAGAGTGGGTTGTCGAACGATGATGTCGTACAGATCGAGGATAGTTTGAAGCTGATTGAGCAGGAACGCTGTGCGGTGACTGGCCTGGACGAGCCGGTGGAGGAGATGCGGCTTGTGTTTACAGATGTGCGGGGGGCGCGGGGGAGTCGGGATCAGCTGGAGGATTGGTTTGCCAACTATGACGGCTTCGAAGTTGAAGTGTTCGTCGGCGGTGAATTCAAGACTGCAGCCAACCTTACTGAGTTGAAGGCCTTGCTATGATGCGACAAAATGTTGAGATGCGGTTGTGTATTGAGAGAGGCGGCGAGGATTCGAAGGACGCC
>JBLHMA010000169.1:0-10643 GCA_047621545.1 Cognaticolwellia sp.
CCCACGACCACGGCGGCCAGTCGGGCGTGCAAGGCATCGGCGACCTCGGGCAGCTCCGTCTGCAGTCTGCGTACAGCATCGACCAAGAGTGCCCGATCCGGGGTGCCCCAGAACGCGCCGGTGAGTCCGTTGCCGAGACGCTCGATCTCCATCAACCACCGCTCCAGACCCTGAAGCTCGGAGAGGGCCAAGTCTATCTCCTCCTCGGTGCTCTCAACCCCCAAGACCCGCTCCAGCTCGCCCAAGACCTGGTCGACTTGGCCTAGTAAAACGGCGGTCGGAAGGCGCACCAAGCGCCGCAGACTGGGCCCCAGAGAGCCGGCCAGCTCCGCAGCGGGCTGCAGGCCGGCGATGAGGTCGTCCAGCTCCTCAAAGAGAAGCTCGAAAGCACCCATTCTCTCCGCAGCAGGCTGAAGTTCGGCCGCGGCCGCGCGCTGTACGATGCGCGAGATGGCCAAGCGGCCGGCGTCGCCCACGAACTCCTGTCCCTGCTCAACCAAGACCTGATCGGCCATGGCCCGCTCTCCGACGTTTTTTGGCACATGAGGCAGCACCTCTCGCACCAGCTCTCGCAAGCGCACGATCTCTCCAAGGCTGGTCCCGGTGGGCCCGCCGTCCTCCAGAGAGAGCTGGGCTATCTGGACGGAGTCAAAGACGGCGTTGCCCGAGCACACCACGCAGTCCATGCCTCGGAAGGCGATGGCTTGAAGCGCGCCGGCGATGTTCAGCTTGAGCGGCAAGCGCTTTCGAGTGCGCAGAGACGCCAGCTCTACGCCGCCGGGGCGAAGCAGCAAAGCCCGCACGCCGTCGGGCGCCCACATCACGCGCTGAGTGTCCGGGGGGACCTCGACTTCGCCAGCCAGGTTGGTGAGTCCCAAGTCCCATTCGGCGATGCGCCCGGAGCGAAGCACCAAGAGCCGACCGCCCTCCTCATCCACACAGAGAGAAGCCGCGCCCTCCAGGCTGCCCTTGTGGAACTCCTGAAAGCCGGAGTCGGTCAGGAACCAAGAGGTGATCCACCCGCCCCCGCAGCTCATCGCGCGCTTCCCACCGGCGAGCAGAGCTACGTCAGCCAAACCAAAGGGGTGGGCGACGATCTCGTCCTTGAGACGCTGCGCGCTGCCAGACTGCGCACTGAGCACAAAGCGCTGCAGCTTGCCGGAGTCCATTCCCACAAGCAGGGTGTCCCCGGCCAAGTCCATGGCCACCAAGCGCCCACGAGAGGGACGGGCAGGCTGCACCCAGGCCGAAGAAGGCCGGTGATAGAGCTGCACAGCGCCGTCCCCACCCACCGCGATCCAAGGGCCAGCCACCTTGAGCAGGCGGCCGCCCATGCCCGGCACTGCCACCTTCTCAGCATGTCCGTCTTTGAGCCAGAGCAGCTGTCGGCCATCGGCGCTCAGGCCTATCCAGTCTTCTGAGTTCGGCAGGGCGGCCAGCGAACTGAGAGGCAGGCTGCCGTCCCAGATCACCGCCGCGGGCTGGACGTCTTCTTTTGGAGTGGGGTGGTGAAGCTCTAGGAGCAGCGCGTTGTGGCGACGGTCCATGGCGATCCCCGACAGCAGCCCTTTGTGGCGGCGCAGCAGCAAATCGGCCTCGCGCGCGGCCTGATCCAATGACGAGAGCCCCTCATCCAGAGCCCGGGTGCTGCGGCCCTGGTTGGCGGCAGAACTGCGCCTCTGAGACAGAGGACCCCGGGTCTGCTGTAGGCGAGAGAGGGTCTCTTGCAGACGATCAACCTCTTCTTTGAGGTGAAGCTCCAAACTCTGCAGAGTCTCTGTGCTGCGGGCCGGCTTGCCCTTCTTCCAGAACAGGTCCAGAAAGGAAGACGCCACTTTTTCCAGGTTGATCCCGCAGTTTGGGCAGCACTTGACCAACGACTCGACGCCGTAGCTGCACTCAGGGCATGGGGAGAGGGGTGCTTGCACCCGAAGAATCTAAGGCCTAAGCGGGCGCGCGGCAGCCAATCGGCTATCAAGGGCGGCCAAAACTCAGATATCCAGCCACAATCGCCGCCAGGAGCGCCCCATGACCCTCTCCCTGCTCAGCCTGCTCGCCATCTTCGCCTGCACCAAAGATGAGGAGACCATCGACACCGCTGGCGTGGAGGGAGACGCGGACACCGACTCCGACTCCGACAGCGACTCCGACGCCGACGCCGACGCCGACTCCGACACCGACTCGGATGCTGACGCAGACGCCGAGACCGAGATCTACAAGGCCCGCACCGGCGTGTACACCGCGGGCGACGGCAAGGACATCATCGGCGATTCGGTCACGATCACCGGCTTTGCCACCACGGACGAAGACGAGTTCTCCTTCTTCATCAACGACGGCTACAACCAGCCCTTCCACAGCGTGATGGTCTTCTCCGACTCCGAGATCCAGGCTGGCGTGAAGCGTGGGGATCAAGTCACCGTCACCGGGACCGTCGCCGAGTTCACGACCTCCGCCGATTCCATCACCCAGATCGTGGTCACCGCCGCCGAGGACATCAGCGTCATCGACAGCGGCAACGCCATCGACTGGGCCGACTTGAGCACCACCGATCTGGCCGACCCCGCCACCTCCGAGGGCTGGGAGAGTCACTTGGTGCGCGTGAGCGCGGTCAGCGTCACCAACACCGACCTGGGCTTTGGCGAGTTCGAAGTAGACGGCAGCCTGGCCATCGACGATCTGCTCTACAACTGGAGCAAGGAATCCCCGGAGGTCCTGCGGGACGGAGACACCTTCGCCGAGGTCATCGGACCCCTCTACTACAGCTTCGATGCCCACAAGCTGGTCCCCCGGGATGTGGACGACTTCAAGGGCTACGTGCCCAACTGCCCCGCCGACAAGTGCGTGGCCAACCTGGTCGCCGGTGACCTGCTGGTCACCGAGATCATGGCGAACCCCAGCGAGTGCGGGGACAACGACTGTGAGTGGATCGAGGTCAAGAACGTCAGCGGCGGCAGCGTGAACCTGGAGGGCCTGGTGCTCTCCGACGCAGACGGCGGCGTGGGCACCCTGAAGCTCACCGATCCCACCGCTGCGTTGGCCGACGGCGGACACGCTGTGCTCGGCACCGGCAACGCCACCGGCTGGGGCTACACCGACTTTACGCCCGACGGCTTTTACGGCTCGGTCCCGGCCTGGAACAACGATGGAGACACCGTGATCCTGAGCAACACCAGCGACGTGCTGTTCACCTCCCCAGGAACCGGCTCCCGCACCGACGCAGGCGAGAGCTGGCAGTTGGAGTTCTCGGTGACCGACATCAGCGACGGTGCCAACCCCGACTTCTGGTGCCCCTCGACCACCGCCATCGGGACCAGCAAGGACTTTGGTACCCCTGGCAGCGAAAACGACAGCTGCATCTAAGCGAAGTCGTTCTGACGTTCGCCGCACAGGACAGGGCATACTGCATTCATGGCACTTTCCCGTCGTAGCTTTCTGGGCCTGAGCGCCGCTGGCAGCCTTGTGCTAGCGGCGACCGGCTTGGCCCTATTCCCCGGAAAACGGGCGCCGCCACAAGGCGCGCTGCTCACCTTTACGGAGAGCCAATACAGCACCCTGGTGGCCTTGGTTGAGACCGTCAGTCCTGGCGGTTCCGGCATACCCAGTGGCGTTGAGCTGGGGGTGGCCGCCGAGCTGGACACCTTGTTCTCCACCCTGCCTCCAGAGAACGGCGCGGAGATCGCTCTGGCCCTGGGTCTGATCGAGAACGCCTTGGTGGGTGCGATCTTCGACGCACGTCCGCGGCCTTTCTCGCGCCTTCCCTTGCAGCGCCGCGCCGAGATCTGGGCTGGGTGGTGCACCTCGCGCATTCCCCTGCGGCGCACCGTCTACAAGGGCCTGAATGCCCTGATCCTGGCCACCACTTGGGGCCACCCCGAGATGACGGCCATCGCCGGATACCCCGGACCACCCCCCGTGCTGGCGACCCGGAGTGACCCATGAAAGTGACCACCGGAGACCAGCTCTCGGGCCGAACGGAGCTGCAAGCCGACGTGTGCATTGTGGGCTCTGGGGCCGGCGGCGGCGTCTTGGCCTGGCAGCTCACCCAGGCCGGCCACAAGGTGGTCATGCTCGAGGCTGGCAGCCACCACACCACCCAGGACTTTGCCCCCCTGGAAGAGCGCTTGGCCTACCCCGCGCTCTACCAGGAGCGCATGACGCGAGCGACCAAGGATGCGGCCATCTCGGTGCTGCAGGGCCGCAACGTAGGCGGCTCCACAACGGTCAACTGGACCACCTGCTTCCGAACCCCCGAGCGCATCCTGGCCCACTGGCAGCAGCACTTCGGCGTGGAGCTGGGCGACATGCTCCCGCACTACGAGGCTGTAGAGGAGCGCCTAGGCGTCGCCGAGTGGCCGGTAGATGCAGCCAACGCCAACAACCTGACCCTCTGGCGGGGCTGCAAGGCCCTGGGGTGGCAGGTCAAAGCCCTGCGACGCAACGTGCGCGGCTGCATAAGCTCCGGCTACTGCGGCCTGGGCTGCGCCTTTGGAGCCAAGCAGGGCATGCTGCTCACCACCCTGCCCGACGCCGTCAACGCCGGCATGGAGCTCTACGCCGACTGCCGTGTGCTCAAAGTGGAGCGCCAGGGCCAAGAGTGGGAAGTGCAGGGGCAGATTCAAGCCCCCGGCGACCTGTCCCCGACCGGCGCCGAGATCCGGGTGCGGGCCAAGCGCGTGGTGCTCTCTGCCGGCGCCATTGGCAGCCCAGGCATCCTGCTGCGCAGCGGAATCAACCCCAACGGAGCCGTGGGCAAGCGCACCTTCCTGCACCCTGTGGTGGCCGTCGCCGCCCGCTACGAAGAAGACATCAATGGCTGGGCCGGCGCCCCCCAGGCTGTCGGCAGCCATGAGTTCGTGGACCGCGGCGAGCAGGTGGGCTTCTTCTTAGAAGTCCCGCCCATGCAGCCGATGTTGGTCGCCAGCGGGGTGATGGGCTCCGGTGCGATGGTCAACGACTTTATGGCCCAGCTGCCCAAGCTCTCCAGCCACCTGGCCCTGATGGTGGACGGTCTACACCCCGGCGCCCCCGGCGGCACTGTGGAGCTGCTCTCAAACGGCCGTCCCAAGCTGGACTACCCCATCGGACCGGCTCTGGTAGAGGCGATGGCTACCGCCCACAAAGCCATGGCGCGCTGCCACTTGGCTGCCGGCGCACAAGAAGTGTTCACCCTGCATCCCACGCCCGTCTCTATGACCCGCGAGGACCACTTGGGCCGGCTGGATGCCGCCGCCTACGGCGCTCTGGAGCACAGCATCTTCAGCGCCCATCAGATGGGCGGGTGCGGCATGAGCGGGGATGCAAAAGCCGGCGTGGTCGACGCCGATCACCGGGTCAAAGGCCAGGATGGCTTGTACGTGGTCGACGGCAGCGTCATGCCCACAAGCTTGGGGGTCAACCCCAGCCAGACCATCTACTCGCTGGCGCACCGGGCGGCTGGAATCCTTCGCGCGGACTTGTAGCCCAGTGTTTACTCCAAACGCTGAAAGCGGAAGCGTCGATCACCTCGGTCTACCACCAGCTCCGCCCCTTCTCTCTCAAGGGTCCAGAGTTCACTCTGACCGCGTTGCAGCTCGAGCACGGCCCGCTCCGTGCTCTCTTCTCGCACCGTGCAGGGAAAGGGGGCAGCATCCTCAAAGTGGCAACGCTCTACGTCGATGGTCAGCCGCGACGTGGCGCCCGTCTCTTGCCAAGTGCCCTGGTACCAGGGAGCCTGGCCCGAGCAAGACAACATCAGAAACAGCGCTACCATGGGCTTCCCTCCGCACCGAGGAAGACAAAGGCCGCGCCGGGTCCGTGCTTTGGAGTCTCGGTCTCGTAGAAGGGTGCCCCGATGAGCAAATCATCGGAGCCGTCTCCGTTGTGGTCCAAGGCCCGCACCGAGTAGCCGAACCACGCGCCATAGTGCTCACAGTTCGGGGTCTGTTCTTCATCGCAGGTGTCGTAGATTCCCTGTCCCTCGCTGATCCAGCCGTGGGCATCTGCTGTGGTGTAGTGGCCTTCGAGGGGACCGAGGATCAGATAGACAGTGCCAGCTCCATCGTCCCCAGGCTCGGAGAAGGCGATGTCCATGTGGTCATCGTTGTTAAAGTCGCCTAGATCGAGGGGTTGGTGGGTCGTGAAGCCGTGGTAGCTCCCTGCGTCTACAGTGAAGGTTTCCGCGACTCCAACCCCCGAGGAAGCGAGTCCAACAATGCGCATCGGCCCACCTGCGTCCGTCGACCCGTACACGACCGGATCCACGCGTCCGTCCCCATCCACGTCGTGGTCCACTAATGGGATCGCATCGCCATACAAACCCAGAGGGTCCAATGAAAACTCCCACAGTGCATGGCTCGCGTCCATCCCCGGAACCAAGTCAACCGGGTCGTAGAATCGTAGTGCAGGACCGGAGGGATAGGTCTGCTCTTCGATGGTGAGTAGACCAGAGGAGCCTTCTCCTGTGGGATCACCCTGAACCAGTTCCACGATCTCCGCGTGGGAAGACCACGCCACGTCGAAAAGAACATCATTTAGTCCCGAAGCAAACGGGCCTTCCACCACTTCAAACCCACGGCTGTTGTGCACCCATCGATAGATAAGATCGTGTGAATTGTCGTTGCCTAGGTCGAGGATAGCCTTCTGAGCTCCATCCAACCCATCAAACATAAACTCCGGTTCGGGTTCAACCTCATTGAGTTCGGCAGGAGAATAGAACTTTCCACCATACTCAAAGAGCTGGCCTTCCCAACCGAAGGGCGAAGACCTGAGGCTCGTGCGTCGCTTTGACAGCCCACAACTCTCGTCCAAATGAGTAACCGCATCCTGAAGATCAAGATCTCCCGACAACTCGGCCTCCGAAGCAATAATATGAAAGGAACCATTGTTTTCAGTGTCAGAACATACACCAAAATCCCCAATTCCATCCCCATCAATGTCACCGACTGGGACAGCACTAACTCCCGTCCACTGATGCTCTCCAAAGGCCGAAGGCGCCAAGCCGGCTACTCGGAGCGCGTAGTCCGCTGAAGCGACGCCACCAAAGAACTGGCAGTCATCTACCTCCCCGTTGCAGTCCTCGTCTACGCCATTCTGGCAGATTTCAGGAGCCCCCGGAAACACCAAGACGGCATCATCGTCGCAGTCATCCGGGTATTCCGACAGATCCCCGTCCTGGTCCCAATCGTTGCCACCCCTACAGTCTTGATCTACGCCGTCGTACCAGATCTCCTCCGCTCCTGGCCAAGCTGAAGGATCTGCGTCGTCACAGTCGCCGTCTTGTGCGGCGTGTGCAATGGGCTGTTTGCAGGCGTACACCGACTCTCCGGCGCCAAAGCCGTCTTGGTCCACGTCCGGCCACCAGTGCAGCTCCTCCGCCTGCCCGTCACAGTCCAGATCTACACCATCGCAGACTTCGAGCGCGAAGGGATGAATTTCGGGTTGTCCATCATCGCAATCCTCACCTATCTGCACCAGATTCTCAGGTGGGTCGCAGCCTTCGAAGAGCTCGGCGCCAAAGCCGTCACCATCTTGATCAATGTATCCATTGAAACTATCGCAGGGGGGCACCGGTGGTGTTCGACAGGCGGAGAGAAGGAGAACGAGGTGCAACATCGCCTGGCCGGAAAGCTGGAGGAACTCTGGGCAAGTTTCTGCTGGTCATTGGCAGTAGGTCAGTAGGGTACATGGAGCTCACCCTCTTGAGTAGGTCCCCAAGATAGATCGCCCCCAACAGCCCGTCCACTACAGCACATTGCGCGGCGGGCAAATCGCTGAGCGCAAGACGCCGGACCTCGCCGACCTAACAAGCATGTTATGGGCCCCGTCTCGCCCGCATGTCTTGGAGAACACCATGGCCGTCCTGCCCATTCTCACTGTCCCTCATCCCCTCCTAGAACAAAAGGCCCGGCCCGTCCGCGACGACGAGTTTGGCCCCGAGCTGCACAAGCGTATGCAGGACATGGCCGAGACCATGTATGCCGCACCCGGCGTGGGTCTGGCGGGTCCGCAGATCGGGGACCTGCGGTGCATCCTGTGCGTGGATGTGACTGAGGAGCGCGACGATGACGGCCGCCGCGAGAAGGGCAAGGAGCTGCGCTTTATCTGCAATCCCGAGATCATCGAGTCATCCAAAGACTTGTTTCGATGGGAAGAAGGTTGCTTGAGCATTCCCGAGTTCTGGGAGTTCCTGGAGCGCCCACGGGTCGTGACGGTTCGCTTCAAGGCTTCGCTGGGCATCGAGCACACCGAGACCTTCTCCGACTACCCCTCGATCATCGTGCAGCACGAGATGGACCACCTCAAGGGCGAGGTCATCTTGAACAAGGTCAGCCGCCTAAAGCGTGGCCGCTACCTGAAAAAGGTGAAGAAGTGGGCCAAGCAAGAGCAGGCCCAGCTCGTCTGAACGCGCCTTAAGAGGAGCTGCCGAGTCAACGGCCACAATCCCGGCAGCCTAGCGGCCCGATATGAACTTGTAGTTTCGCTGAGTGCAGTCCCGTCTGGGGCACTCGGTGCAGCTGATTCCCTGCTGGGAGAGGGGCAGGCCGCGCCAGTGTTGGAGGGTATCTGGATCTCCCTTGAACGCGCTCCAGTCAGCGAAGTCAAAGTCGGAGAAGTAGATCAGCTTGTGGGCGTCTCGCAGGCGGCATCCCACGGAAATTCCGTGGAGTGGGTGGGGGGTGTTGTGGCCTCCCCGGCCCTTTCGTCGCGCTCTGGAGACGCAGGCTTGCTCGGTGACCGTCCGGTCAGGCAAGTGGAGGGCCGGGACATCCGAGTCTTCCGTGCCACCTTTTAGTGTGGTCAAACGATGGGCACATGTCTCCCAGCTCACGTCGAACTCATTGCCTAGGAGCTGAATGTCGAAGTGCAGGCACTTGGCGCGTGCCGTGAAAGTTGCCAAGGGCATGAGCACGGCTGCCGCCCAGTATCCGCGCAAGGCACGGCGGCAGCTCCGGTAGCTGAGGGTCAGCTCGAACTCCTCCCTAGGGCCAAGATCAAGCTCGGTCTCTTCCCACCAGCGCTCCACGATGGCCCTGATTCGGCCGTCAACCGTGGGAAGGCCACTTGCCAGATCCGGCTCGGTGCGGCCGGGGGCCTGCGCGAGTCCATGGAGTGCAGGCGGCTCAGAGTGGCTCGCCATCAGTGTCTGGCTACACCCTCGGAGCAGGTCGGGCGCATGCTTCTGAATCGCAGCCTGCTGCTTGACGCGCAAGAGCAGCAGGGAGAAGAGACGGGATCTGGAGAGCTGCTCTTTGGACACTCGGCCGCTAAAGCCACCCTGGAGGTGGGGCTCCAACCAAGCGCTGCGGGGACGTCCGATTCGATAAGATGAGTTCCGAGCTTTCACTGACGTGCGGACCTCTTCCCACGGCGCAGACTCCACTCCGTGCCAGATTGTCCCGACCCCATTCTTCTTGTCGCTCACGACCTCCGAGAGCATGGCCAGCAGCGGCGCCTCCATCCATGCACTGGGAGTTCCGAATCGCAGCCTCCAAAGCCGGGAAGTGGTTGCTGCAGAAATTCACCATGCGTAGCGCAATCTGGGAGGAAGCCTGCCCGTAAAGCCCCGAAAACCGTGTGCCTGCTCTCTGTGTTTCCGATGGAGCTCCGCGTAGGCCTGCGCGAGCTTCTCGGTGTACTCGCAGTGGTCGCTTACATCCTCTCGGAGTTCCGCCGGCAAGCTATCGAGCACGGCAGTGCAGAGCGACCGAAAGGTCCTCAAAGCTCATGAAGCCCGCTGAGGCCTCGGCCAGAACCTGTACCAATTGCGCTTCTCTTCGAGTCGGCTTGGCCAGTGCGCGTCCTCCTAAAAGCAAGACATCTCGCCTAAATAAAAAAGCTTGTACCACGATAATAAGCCTATGTCACAAACCCGACTCCTGGTAGACGCAACCCCAGCAGAGGAGTCTGGGCGTGCCTTGTAGCCCCCGATGGGTGGGCTCTCCCACCTCTCCCCGGAACCGTAGCACATGCCTCTCAGATTGAACTGGGCCGCTTCTCAAGCGAAGACCGATCCAAGACGGGCCATTCTTGGCGTCTTTCTTGCTCTATCCGCTGCCCTTTGGGCTCCAAATGTTCGAGCGGCGGACACCTTAGACTCCCCCGATCCCTTTGCAGCGGGCCTGGAGTACCAGACCTTGGTCATTCCCCAAATGCACACCGCACGCTTCCATATCGGCGCAGGAGGGGGCCATGGCGTTCAGGGGATCACACTGCGCGGCGGACGCGCCTACCAGTTCGATCACAAGATCATCGAGCTGACGGCTGCCGACTTGATCCTCGCCCCCCTC
Organism: Cognaticolwellia sp.; assembly: GCA_047621545.1. Taxonomy (GTDB): domain Bacteria; phylum Myxococcota_A; class UBA796; order UBA796; family CAJQPC01; genus CAJQPC01. The sequence continues at coordinate 10,266 of JBLHMA010000169.1, forward strand.
TCAGACGACCGCGGCCTGCGCTTCGCCCAGCGCGTGATGGTGGGCTGGGTCATTCGGCCTGATTTGAGCTGGTCCGGCTACGTACAGGGAGGGGTCGGCTACGCGGTCTCAGCCTGGTCGGAGGGAGACAAAGGCGACCTGGTCGCTGCGCTTGAGCCCACCATCGCCGGCGGGATCGAGTTTCATCGCACAGAGAAAGGACGGGCCATGTTGGAGTTGACGATCAGCCCGGCGGTGCAAGCGTTGACCTTCAACCGCAACGATACCCTCACACCCAAAGGCATGGTCTCCCTGCAAATCGGGTGGGCCAAACCCTACGACAAGCCACTGGGGTCCCTGATCACCAAGCGTGATGCAGCGCCTGACACGGAGAGCCAG
>JBLHMA010000170.1:0-10618 GCA_047621545.1 Cognaticolwellia sp.
CATGGCCGTCTTCGATGACCAGAACGCGTGGATTGCTCATGGATCCTCCTCGACCACGGAGTGGGTCACGGTGTTGGTCAAGGCTGATTCTGCGCTTGCTGACTCTGCGCTGGCTGACTCTGCGCTGGCTGACTCTGCGCTGGCTGACTCTGCGCTTGCTGACTCTGCGCTTGCTGACTCTGCGCTTGCTGACTCTGCGCTGGCTGACTCTGCGCTGGCTGACTCTGCGCTGGCTGACTCTGCGAACTCGGCGCGTGGCAAGCGTACGACGATGGCCTTCTCATATCCTGGCCATTGCTCCACCCGGATCTGTCCGCCGTTGCGGCGAACCAGCTCAACCACAATCCCTAGACCTCTGGCGATGTAGCGGCCGCGAATCATGTCATCGCTGAGCTTCGAGAGGGCGTTGTCGGCCACAGCAAAGACGACCCGCTCCAGGCCCGTGATCTCATCGAACTCCTCGTCAACAAAGAGCCCCAAGCATGCCTGATCCCCTCGCTCCTCCAAGGCAACTTGGGTGGCGTTGCGCAGCAGGTTCACAAGCAAGTCGCTCATCTCGCGCTTGAAGGCCCGCACTGGAATGCCCGGCTCTCCAAGATGGATCTCCGGCATAGGGAGGGACTGGCCAGCAAAGGCAGGCTCTTTGGCTACCTGTTGCCAGCACTCTCCCAGGAAATCCCTGGAGATTGGGAGCACACAGACCTCGCGGATGAGACGCCCCAAGGCCAGGTAGCTGTCATGGTTCAAAGCCGAGGAGAGTGCCCTTAGGGTCTGGGCATGTCGATCGCGGTCCCCCTCAATCTCCACAGGCCCAAGGCACGCACCCACCTTCTCTAGGCCAAGAAAGGCTTGGTTCATCTTGGAGAAGAGGGGATCTCGCCGCTCCAAGTTTAATCGCACGCCATAGCGCCTCGCCAGGGCCTGAAGTTCAGTGACATAGCCCCAATATCTTGGGCAGACGCCTTCCTTTCCTCGGCCGAGCAGGTGGTCAAAGGCCTCGATGACGGGCTGATCTTGCCCAGCTTCAAGGGCGTCCGCAGCGGCTGGAAGCACGGTGGTGTTGTGCTTGAGCACCTCGTGGCGGATGGCGCTCAGAATGCTGGCAACGTCTCGGTAGGCTTCCGGGTGGCGCGCCAAGAGCTGAGCCAGGGTTGACCCGCTTTGACGACGCAACAGCCACGCCATTGGGAGCCCAAGTGCCAGCGCAGCTCCGCCAGCGATGCCGGATAGCTCCAAGCGGTGGCGGCGCTCCAAAGTCTCGGCCAGCGCGGTGGCTTTGGTGTAGTTCTGACCGCCGCTGGCCTGGGCGAAGTAGTCGTTGAGTAGCTGCCGGGCCTCTCGCCAGTCGCCACGGTCGGCGGCCAGCTGGGCCAGTGCGTAGAGCGCGTCTTCGGCCCCCAAGCTGGCGGCCTGCTCAAAGCGGTGACCGGCGTCCTTGTCTCGGCCCAGGTCCTGTAAGGAATAGCCCACGGCGAGAACGATCTGGGGCTGATCAGGGCGTACCTGCAGGCTGCGTTGGTAGCTCTCCAGGGCCCCATCCAGGTCCGGCTCTCGCAGCTGAAGGTGGGCCAGCAGGTTTAGGGCGTCGACGTAGTCCGGTGCCAGGACCAACGCGTGCTCGGCTTCGATACGTGCGGTGACGTCGTCGTCTCGGTCTTCTAAATAGACCTTGGCCCGCTTGAAGGCCTCCCAGGCCTCGGTGGGAATGCCTGTCGGTGGCTTGGCCAACAGGGACTCAAGGGCGGGAGGATCTGGCTTCTCCCGCTCCAGGTCCCGAAGCAGCTCCTGGGCCGTTGTGGCTTGCTCGCCGCCTGGATCTACACGCAGGTAGTCTCGGCTGGCTTGTACAGCGCCTTCAAAGTCTCCCAGAGCGATGCGGAGTTCGGCAACCTCAACATACAGGCCGGTCCAGCCAGGGCGTAGCGTCAGGGCACGCTCCAATTCCTCGGACGCCTCCCCGTGGCGGCGCCCGGCGTAGTCTTCCGCCAGAAGGCGCCCGTAGCGCACCCGCCATGTCGCCTCTTCCGGGTCCAAGGCGATGGCCGTGAGCCAAGCGGTCTCGGCGCCGGGAGAATCCCCCTGTGCACGGGCCAGGTCGCCCGCGGTGGCCCAAGCCTCGGGAGAGCGGGGGGCCTCTTCCAACAGGGCACGGATCTCTCGCTCCGATCGGGATAGGCGCCCGGCAGCCAGGTCGCTGCGGATCTCTTCGAGCTGAGCCCGTTGCTGGGGAAGCAAGGCCTCGCCCCCGCCTACCGCGAGCTGGCTAGCGGAGTCCTCCACGGCCATGCGGTCCAAGCGCTCCCGAGCCTGCAGGCCGGATACACCCTCTGGATCAATCTCCTCAACCCGCTGCAGCCACGCCCGGGCCTCCTCCCTCTGTTCAGGGTCTTGGCGCAGCACTCCGGCGATGGCCAGCATCAGGGCCAGGCTCTCTTCAGGAGCGAGCTGAAAGCCCTCCAGTTCAAGAAAGCGGTCCAAGGAGCGCTGAGATCGTGCCAGCTCCTCGGCCTTTAGCGCAGCCCGTGCCTCTTGAAGAAAGGGTAGAGCCTCGCCCAGCTCCAAGGTCTGGAGCTGCTTGTACAGGCCCATGGCCTCGCTCGGGCGGCTGTCTTCAATGAGCAGTGCAAGCTCTTGTACGGCGTTGGGTTGGAGCCCAAGAGATCGGTAGAGAGACTCGGCCTCGGCAGTCATTCCTTGTTGCGCGCGCGCCCGAGCGAGACCCAAAGTCGCTCTGTCAAAGCTTGGGTCTCGCTCGCGCACGATCTTCCAAGCCGCAGCGGCTTTGTTCCACCGCTGCGCTTCGGCATGACCAATGGCCTGTTCGCACAGCGGTCCGGTGAGCGGGTCTAGGGCCGCACACTCCAAACTAGGTTCAGCCTGGGCCAAAGTGGCGAGCAGGAGCAGCATCAGAGACGGCTCCGCAGCTCCCGGACTTTCAAGCCCAGTTGGTTGAATCGCAGCTGCACCTTTCTGGCGCAGTCAGGATCTCCCATTAGCACCCTGGCCATCGCCGGAAAGTCGCCTTTGTGGGCGAAGAACAGCTGGGTAAAGTACTGACGCTCTACGTCCGCTGCCACCTTGTTCAAGGTCTCGTTTGGCCGCACAGCGATCTGGGCCTGCCAACCGTCTTCCGGTGTCTCGGTCCCATGAGCGCTGCTCTCACGCAGCAGATCTCTCAGCAGGCGAGGCCGGACTTGGATGACGTCAGGCCGCTCCACCTTGCCCACTTGGGCCTGTTCCGCGAAGGTGAAGAGCAGGGCGTTCTCGACGGTCATCGAGAACTCTCGCAGATTACCGTGCCAGCTGTGCTTGCGAATCAAGGCCATCGAGCGCTTGGGAAAGAGCAGCTGGATGACCCCGGGGATGGACGCTGGGGCTTTGTCTCCGTCGCTTATCTGTAAGGTGCAAGGTGGCATACCCTGTACCTGTGTGTACTGGGTGACCAGCTCTCGCAAGTAGGGACCCGCTAGGGCTCGGTCCACGCAGAAGCCCAGCAGCTTGACCCAGTCCAGTCCCCGGTCCGCCAAGCTCGGTAGCATCACAGTGCAGGCTGGATTCATACGCATGAGCAGGTCGGCCCGGAAGGTGCCTTCCCGAACCATGGCGCGCAGGTCTTCGTTGGTGGCGACGACCAGCTTGACGTCCACTCGGCGCTCGCGCACATCGCCCACCCGGGTGACGATGCCCTCTTGCAGTACCGTGAGCAGCATCTTCTGCGCGCCTAAGCTCAGGTTTCCCACCTCGTCCAAGAAGAGCGTGCCTCCATCGGCCTCCTCGAACGCGCCCTTTCGGTCGGCGATGGAGCCGGTGTAGGCCCCTTTTACCGAACCGAAGAGGTGGGTGGCCATCAAGTTTTCAGGCAGGGTACTTAGGTCCACCGTGACAAAGGCGCCAGAGCGCTGGGAGTTGGGGTGTACAAAGTGTCGCGCGATCAGGCTCTTGCCACTTCCGGTAGGGCCACCCAAGATAATGGGCAGGCGGCCCTTGGCAAGGGTCTGGAGCAGCCCGCGAACCCGCCGCATGGCGATGGAGTTGCCCCAATAGATCGGACCCTCTTGCTCCTTCCCGCGCCGCGCTTGAACGATGTTGGCGATCTGGGCACGCAGGGCGTTGGCATCCAGGTCGTCGTCTTCCAAGAAGTGGGTGAACTCCTCGGCGGCGTCGCCCAGCTCGATGGGCAGGTCGTCCCGCGCTGTCATCAGGATCACCGGTAGGTCTGGATGACCCAGGCGCAGTTTCTCTAGGATGAGTACCCCCTGTGTGCGCTTGGCCTTGCGCAGAGCCGCAGCATCGCTGGGGTCGTCCAGGCCGATCAGATCTTGGGGCTCGATGTCGAAGTTTACATCCAGCAGCACTGCGTCCAGACGGTTGCCGTAGCGCCGCAGCATTCGGCGAGCCTCGTCCCAAGAGCGTGCGGGACCGTGGTAGCTGTGCTCAGGGATGCTGCGCTGACACAGAGCCAATGTGCGGTCTTGGTCGTCGATTACGAGCACGTGGGCCATCTAAGACTCCTTCTGGAGGCGGCGGGTCAGTCTCTTTAGGGCGTCGGCGATGGCTTTGCAGTCGGCGGTGCAAGCCGCCAAGGTCGCTTGATTCAGGGTGGCCTTCTCGATGGCCCCTCGGTGACTTTCCAGGCGCGAGATAGCTGCATCTACTTCAGCAAGTTCAGATCCGGCCCCTTCGAGTGGCGGCCGCAGCCGTGCCCAGAGTGCGAAAGCGTCTACGGTGCCACCTGGCCCACTCTGTGTGCGGAGCAGGTCAGCCTGCAGAGCTTCGATACGCTCGGAGAGGGCGCTCTGCTCACCCAGCCAGCGCTGGTTTATGCAGATGTATTTGCCCAGGTCGTGGCGGGCGTCTTGAGCCGCCTCCAAGCGCACGGTCATGGGGTCTCCTACTTGCGGATGAAGTGCTCGAAGAGCTGCACGTAGTCGACGGCGCCGGGGGGGGCGGGGGCCCTGTAGCGGGCATCGTCCTTGCCCAGCCAGTTCACCCGGCTCCGGCAGCGATCAATGAGCCTTGCCAGACGCTCGTCCTGGAGTTCGTCGACCAAGCGCCCCATGCTGGAGAGCGGGACATGGCCGCGTCGAACGATGTCCTGGAAGAGATTGCCCAGGGCCAAGTCGCCGTGTCCGTTGCCGCTCATCACCTCAAGGGTGACCGCTTGCACCTCCGTAGCCTTGAGGCGGTCAGCGCCGTACAGCACCAGAGCCGCCTGAAACCAGGAGTAGATCGGGACCAAGCGGCTGCCCAGGTTGCGGAAGATGCGTGGGGGTATGCCGCGCTCGATACGGATGAAGATCCGCTCCACAGCGTCGGCTCGAACCACCTGCTCCAGGGCGTCCAAGGCGGTCTGAATGCGGTCCGGGTAGGCGCCCCCCGCCTGCATGATGCGGCGAACCTCTCCAGGTGTCAGCCGTCCGGCGATGGCCTCGGCGAAGACGCTGTAGACCAGGGCGTCCACCTCGGCATCGTCGCCAAAAAGGTGTTCCAGATGCTCAGGCTTCATGCCGATTCGACCGGTGAGAAGTGCTGGAAGCTTGTAGCCGAACTGACCTTTTACCGCCCGAAACCGTCCCCGGCGAAGGTTGTTCAGGTTGTCCTTGAGGTGCAGCTCGTCGTAGCGAATACCGTCCAAGCGCAGCTTTTCAGACAGGGTGGCGCGCATTTGTGTGGGCGAGCCGGAGAGGATGACCACCTTGGTGTTGGGACGGGCACTCAGGGCGCGCAGCAGGGCTGCGGAGCCTGGAACGTTGCGCTTGGAAGTGGGACTCTCAAGGGCCGAACGCATCAACCCCCGCACCGAGTCAAAGTCAGTGGCCAAGTAGGTCTTGTCCATGTCCCAGCGGTAAATCTCCATAGAGGGCTCCGTAACCGACGCGCTAACGTCTGGAGAGACGGCGCATTCCGCGGAGTGGGGTGCCGAGCAGAGGAGCTTGGGCGGCGGCTAGGGCGCCGTCAAAGCCGGGGTTGGTCGCAATCCGGAACTCTGGGCTGTCGATCAAGCCCTCGGCGCGCGGTAGCACGGCCTCTTTCACGCGGCGGCCAGTGGGCCCCTGAAGCATGGAGCCGCCGACCTCGACCTGGCGTAAGCCCCCCAGAAAGACCTGAGCCTCGGCGATCACACCGTAGAGCAGGTGACCGATCCAATCGCAGACAGCCAGGCCTCGCGGGTCGCCGGCTGCTAGTAGATCGGCCAGCACATAGCCGGAGTCCCAGGCGCTCACCGGATGGCCTAGGAGATCAGCCAGCCGCTCTCCAACCCCAAGTCCGCTCAGGTAGCGCTTCATGGCCCCCTCGATGGGCAGGTAAGTGTGGGGGCGAGGGGAGGGGCCGGCGTCGATGACTAGCCGGCCCAGTTCGCTGGGATTCACAGTGCCGTCGGCGTCGATCCAACAACCACCGAAGCTTGTGCCCACTTGTAGGCGCAGCAGACGGCGCTTGCCCTGACCGCTGAGATGTCGACCCAGATTGGTCAGGTCGTTGAACAGAGCAGTGGGGCCACTGCACAGACCTTGACTCACTTGAGTCGCGAAGCCATCCAAAACCCGAACGTCCCCCAAGCGCTTCTGCATCACCGTACTCAGCGAGGTCACTGTGCCGTCAATGGCCATTGGGCTGGCAAAGCCAATGCCGATGCTGCCCACATGGTGCCCTTCGCTCACCTTTGCAATTAGGTCCCGTGCTCGGCGGATCAGGCTCTCGATGCCTTGTTCTCCTTCGGGCCAAGTCGGGGAACTCGCCTTGGATAGAATTCTCTCGCCGTCTGCGGTACAGCACTTCATGCCCGTGCCACCGATGTCCAGGCCCACTGCAACGGTCCCTTTTGCCAAGGCCTGAAACTGGGGTTCCGTGCGCGAGGGCAGGTCGATGCTGCCAGGCTCCTCAAGAGCGGGCCTCTCGTTCACCTGGATGGGAATCTTGTGGATCTGGCGCAGGGCAGCCAGCTTGGGGCCTAGGGCTGCCTCGGAGACTGGGGCCTGAAGTTCAGCACTCGCCGGCTGTAGGAGGAGCAATCCGTTGTGCAGTCGATGCAGGATGTGTTGGGAGGCGCTCGCTGGCGCCAGCCAGACGAAGGAGCGGCTGTCGGCCCCCGCGCCTAGTCCGTAGCGCAACATTAGATGCCAGGGCTGGGCCCGGGGATCCCGACGCAGTTTTTGTAGTCGCTCATGAAGGGTGATCAGCATTGAATGCTTGGACCGCCTGTAGGGGGAGTGGTCACGCTGAACGGCAGGTTCCCACAGAGCCGGCCATCTGGCCACAGAGCGGAACCCAGCGTCTGGCACACAAGGCCGCAGGCTCCCGCCGCGGAAGTCGTCATAGTCTGAAGTTGAACGTATGCACGGGCGGCGCGACAGAAAGCCGCAGCGCCTTTTGAGGGAGGGCCCGACAGACGCCACGAACAGAGAAGCAGTTCTCTCAGGCGCCGACTCGTGCGTGATGCATTCGCTGTAGCGACGGCCGAACGTCGGCGCCGGAGGCGTGACAGGAACACGGTGGGCAGAGTAAAAATGCCCCCCGAAGGAGGCGATTTGGGACGAGAGAGAGTTTAGAGGTGGCCAGAGACGGGGTCGAACCGCCGACACGCGGATTTTCAATCCGCTGCTCTACCAACTGAGCTATCTGGCCATTTCCTCTAAACTTCTCTTCTATCTGCTTCCTGATTCAGCCTGCTCTCGTCAGCTTCAACAACCGCTTCAACATCCGTGAAGAGGAGTACGAGAGCGCGATGACTTCGTCAGTTCGCCAGCGTTTATAGGAAGTTTCTGAGCGTGCGTCAATGGGCTTTTTGCATCGCCGATCTCTCAGAGAGAGCGACCGAGATCACTCGTAGACGATGTCCTTGACTGCAATTCCCAGTCGATTGATTCGATAGTTTAGGTTGGACCTTGACAAGCCAAGGTCACGTGCGGCTTGAGCTTGAACGCCCAAGGCGTTCTTGAGGGCCTGAATCAGCACCTGGCGTTCGTACTCCATCAATGCAGCCTGTAAGGTCATCCCCGCGGGAAGAACCAGCTCGCGGTCCTCTTCGGCTGGATGGATCTCGGGCAGCTTTACGCCCACCAGTTCGTCGCCTCGGGAGAGAATGACTGCACGCTCGATCACATGCTTGAGCTCCCGCACGTTGCCCGGCCAGGGATAGTCCACCAAGCGTAGGAGCGTGGCGGGCGGGACGACCAGGTCCAAGCTTCGGCTGTGACGCTTCGCAAAGAGGCGTGTAAAGTGCTCCACCAGCAAAGGAATGTCGTCCCGACGTTCGCGCAGCGCGGGAACCGGGATGTTGAAGACATTCAGGCGGTAGTAGAGGTCTTCGCGGAACGTGCCCTTCTTGGCCTCGGCCAAGAGATCCCGGTTGGTGGCGGCGATGACCCGGGTGTCCACTTGCAGGGAGTTGGTACCGCCCACTCGGGTAATCTCGCCGCTGTCTAAAACCCGTAGCAGTTTGACCTGGGTGGACAGCGGGATCTCTCCAATCTCGTCCAAGAGCAGAGTGCCGCCATGGGCCTGCTCGAACTTGCCACGGTGTTGTTTGTGGGCGCCTGTGAATGCGCCCTTCTCGTGTCCAAAGAGCTCAGACTCCAGCAGGCCCTCCGGCAGGGCGGCGCAGTTGACCCTTACGAAGGGGCCGGCTCGGCGATTGGAATGGTAGTGGATGGCCTGTGAGATCAGCTCCTTACCAGTACCAGTTGGGCCTTGAATCAGGACCAGTGCCCGGGTGTCGGCCACGGAATCCACCAGCTCATAGACCTCGACCATGGCCGGGGTGGCGCCGATGATGTTCTCAAAGCCGTACTGCTTATCGACCTGGCTTCGCAGCTCCACCAACTCCGCTAACAGGGCCTTCTCTTGGACTGCCCGCTCCACGATTACCAGCAGCTCTTCACGTGAGATTGGCTTGATGATGTAGTCGTCGGCGCCGGCTTTCATTGTGGCCACCGCATCGGGGACGCTGCCGTAGCCGGTCATGACTACGATCCGGACTTTTGGCCAGTTTGCACGTAGTCTAGCCAAGAGCTCCAGGCCGGACATGCCTGGCATGGCCACGTCCGTCAGGACGAGATCAAAGTGCCTCTCCTCCAAGGCTGACAAGGCCTCCTGAGCAGAGCGGCACAGGGTCACTTCGTAGCCTGCCTTTCGAAGGTTCACCCCCAAGGCGGCGCGAACCGCTTTGTCGTCGTCGACGACCAGGACCCTGGGGGTGGGGCCTTCCATCACTTGATCTCGATGATGTAGGGCATGAGCAAGAGCTGCTGTTCATTTGCCAACGCGGCGTAGGGGAGCCAAGTCGCCAAGGGCTCAGGTACGACTACCTCCGGTGCGAGGGTGTTGAAGACCAGCTGCGCAGCAGTCTGGGGCACTTCACCCCAGGAATCGGACTGGCCACGGTAAGTGACCAGCTCGACATCTGCGTCGGCGTCGAGGCCTGCCTCTGCCTTTGCCCGGTCAATGGCCATCATCAGGCCACCCAGCTCGTCGACCAAGCCGGCCTCTTTGGCCCGTGTGCCCGACCAAACGCGACCACGGGCGACGACTTCCACTTCTTCCATGGTCAAGTCTCGGCCTTGGGAGACACGGGTCTTGAACATGGTGTAGGTGTCACCGACCATGCGGTCTACCGCGGCCAGTTCCACTTGATCCATGGGGCGAGACATGGAGTACATACCGGACTTTCGGCCGCGAAGGTAGAGCTCGTAGCTGATGCCTACCTTGTCGTAGAGTTCGGTGAAACTATACTTGCCGCTGTAGACACCGATGCTGCCCGTGATTGTGGTTGGCTCGGCATAGATCGCGTCTGCGCCAGCGGCCACGTAGTAGCCACCGCTGGCTGCGACGCCCCCCATCGAGACGATGACCGGCTTGCCTTCCTGTTTAAGGAGTTCGATTGCCCGCCAGATCTCGTCACTGGCGTACGCGCTGCCGCCAGGACTGTCGACTCGCAAAACAATAGCCTTGACGCTGCTGTCGTTCCGAGCCTGGCGCAGGTAGCGCACCACGGTGTCGGCTCCGGTGTTGGCCCCCGAGAGGAAGCCTCCGTCACTGCTCTCACCACTGGTGATTGGACCCGTGACGTAGATGATGGCCACCTGCTTGGGCATACGCCAGCCATTGGTGTCCGGTGACATGCGGTACTCATCGTCCAGGTCGGAGCCCTTGGGGAAGATAGCTTCCAAGGTTTCCTCGAACTGGTCGGGGTAGATCAGCCCATCCACCAGACCAAGATCAAGAGCCTCTTGAGCGGTGTAGGGACCGCCGTCGATCAGTTCTTGTACCTCTTCCTCGCTGAAGGAACGCCCCTCAGCGATGCCGGTGACCAGGTTGGCGTAGAGGTCGTCCATAAGGGCGTCCATCTGCTCCCGTGCTCCGTCACTGGGCTCGGTGTTGGTCCACTGCTCGGGCGAAGACTTGTACTTCTCGCGCTTGACGTACTGGGCCTCTACGCCGACCAAGTCTAGGGCGCCAGCGAAGAACTGCACCTCAGAGCTCATACCGATCAGGTCCAGTCCGCCTGCGGGGTGCAGGTAGAGGTGGTCGCAGACCGACGCTAGGTAGTAGGCCTTGGAGTCAGGCTGTCCGCCCATGAGCGCCACCACGGGCTTGCCCTTGGCCTGCATGGCCTCGA
>JBLHMA010000171.1:0-10609 GCA_047621545.1 Cognaticolwellia sp.
AACCCACTCACCGGCGGCTTGGTTGTAGATGTAGAGCGGCTCGTAGACCCCAGCCGAGGTTGGCCAGCGGGCGCTTGTGGGAACCAGCGGGTTGAAGTTCCGAATCCAAGTCGCTTGCTGCTCTTGGGCCACGACAACCACACCCGGAACCCGCGGCACATCGGGCACGCAAGAGAGGGAGAGCCCCCACCAGAGCTGGAGGCCCAGTGCGCTCACGGCCGGCGCTCATAGACGCGAACATAGTCCACGAACATCTTGCTGGAGCTGGGGGTGCTCCCATCTGGGTCGCCCACGTAGTTGCCGCCCACAGCGAGGTTGAGAATCATGAAGAAGGGGTGGTCATAGACCCAGGCCCCGTTGATGCTGCCTGGATGGGCGGTCATGACCAGCTGCTCATCCAGGAACCAGGAGATGTGGTCGTCGTCCCACTCCACCGCGTAGAGATGAAGGCCGTCCTGCAGGCTCTCCGTGACCGTCAGACTGTTGTAGGTCGCGTCCCCGCCAGAGCCGCCTGGATTGTGTAGGGCCGCATTGGTGGTGGTCGGCGCCTGACCGCGTGCTTCCATGATGTCGATCTCGCCACAGTTGGGCCAGCCTACGTCCTGGTAGTTGTCTCCGAGCATCCAGAAAGCCGGCCACATTCCAGCGCCTTCAGGCAGCTGGATCATGGCCTCGAATCGGCCATTCTGTTGTGCGAACTTCTCGGCGGTCGTGATTCGAGCGCTGGTCCAGGAGTTGCCTTGGTAGTCCTCTTCTATGGCCTCAATCACCAAGAAACCGTCTACCTGGCGGCTGTTCTCGGTGCGCTCGGTGTTGAACTCAAGCTGGTTGTTGCCCCAGCCGTCCCCGCCCAGGTTGTGCACCCACTTGTCACCGTCGATTGCGCCCTCGCCATCAAACTCATCGGCCCAAGTCTGTACCCAGGGGGATTCGGAGGAATCGTTGGTTCCGGAAGGGTCGGTACAGGCGAGCAGAAGCCAGATCATTCGACATCCATGTAGACATTGTCGACCAAGAACGAGGCCCCGGTGATCGAGGTGTCACTCACCAAAATCATAGGAATTTCAACCGCATCCAGGCTCAGTCCAAAGTCTTCCAAGGGGATGACCAGGTGGTGCCACTCGCCGTCGCTAACAAAGCCGTAGTCGCTGGTCTTGATCTTGGTCTCCGTACCCGCCTTCATGCCGAGATCGATGTCTACGGTGTCCTGGGAGAGCAGGGAGAGGTGGTAGCTGTTGTAGGCGCTCAAGTCCCTGGGGCTGTCCCAGTGCACGCCGCCGCCCCACCAGGTGTCCCGGGCCAAGGTGAACTTGTCGCTGTAGTAGCCCTCGGCTCGTTCATCGTCGGTGCTGACGGAGAAGCTGGCCTCGTAGATGTAGAAGTGCGCGGTGCTGTTGTCTATCTCTATGAACTCGGTGCTTGGCCCCTCGTAGAACACACCCATGCTCAGGCGCTCCTCGCCCTCCACGAAGGGGTCGGGGCCTTCCAGGAACTCGGCGTCGGTGTCGGTGACCTGGCCGCCGGGCTCGGGATAGTTGGGCTCGCCCGGGTCGGGACGGCATGCCAGCAGGAACCAGATCATTCGCTCGCTCCCAGTGAGAGAAGGCCGTCTTCAGCAAGAGGGGCCACCGGGTAGGGGATGGTCCCTGTGATGTCATAGGTCACGTCGCCAGCAAAGTTCGCCAGAACGGAACTGTATCCGGCGATGGCAATCTCCCGAACAGCCCAGAGCTGGTCTGCTGGGGCGTCTTCCGTGAGGTAGATGTTGTGCGCGGCTTGGGCGGTGTAGAACTGGTTCTCGCCGCTAGGCTCGACGAGGAGCCAGGTGCCAAAGGCGTAGAAGCCGGGCACGGCGCCCGAAGGGTAGATCTCCCAGCGGTCCTCGGCCCCAATCCCAAAGTCAGCCAAGGGGTTGTTGGGGTCGTCTCCAAGAGAGTTGTTTGGGTACACGCCCATGTTCAGGTCATAGAGTTCGAACTCCAGGGACCCCAGGTCGATGCCGTAGACGTACTCGGGAGGCGTATCAATGCACGCCAAGCTGAGGAGAAGCAGCATTAGAGACTCACATGAATGACCGAGCGAATTTCCCACTCGGAGCCGAAGATGTCGTCGGCAGGGGAATATTCGTCCAAGGTGCGGTAGCGCCCCTCAAGGCCAATGCGCGTGGTGGTGCCCTCCAAGGGGAGAGGACGCAGACCATAGGAGGCGTGGGCTTCGAGCTGGAGCGGGAAGGTCTGGTTGAAGACCCGGTGGTAGTCGTAGGGACCCCAGTCATCTACCTTGACGCCGGCCCGGATGACCGCGGCGCCCATTCCGAGCTGGGCGTCGCCGCCGTAGCGGGTGACCAGGCGGCTGTCCTCTCCGGTGGCCTGACCTTGGCCCACGTAGGCGTGCAAGAGCAGGGCGCTGTTGGGACCAAAGTTGATCCAAGCGCGGGAGTTGACGTCCCAGACGTTGGCGGCATCGGGGGCGCTGGGAAAGGCGAAGAGGGCGCCTGTATCGGTAAAGCCGAGCAGGGCATCGCGGCTTGTGGGCTGGATGCGATAGACCGCATTGGTCGAGAAAGCGAAGGGCGCATCCTCTCGATACTCGCCATCCCAGTTCCACATCCATGTGCCGGGGGTGGGGTCGTAGGCCAAGATGAGCTCGAAGGCCGTGGTCTCCCGGTTGCCCAGGACCACGAAGGGGTCTTCGAGCACGTTGCGGGCTTTGAGAGCCGAGAGGTAGTAGCCGGAGTCGGAATCGTAGGTTCCGGGCAGAGAGGGGAGGGGGCCGACCAGTGGTTTTTGGCGCAGGAAGTTGGGTCCAAACTGCCAGTTCTGTACGTAGAACATGGCGCCTGCCAGAGCGGACATCTGGTTTCCACGGCCGCTCTCCTTCAGGCTCCAGCCGGTGAACAGCAGCTCGGGGTCCCCGCCGGCATCGGCTACCAGGCCTCGGTAGCCGCCTTGTGCGTAGAGGTGCACGTTGCCCTGCTCGTAGGTGACGCGGGCACGCCCGCCCAGGGTGTCTGCCAGGCGGATTTCGTCGGAGAGCACGTGGTAGCCGGAGTCGCCGTAGCTGACCGCGCCGTTGGTCTCCTCTACATAGCGGAAAGGCTGTCCCATGCGAGGGGTGCCACCTATCAGTCCGCCCAACTGGATGCCGACCGGTCCCTTCTGGGTCTCGATGGCCAGAGCGGTGACCCGCGTGCGCTGCTCCGGGATGACGTTGAGAGTCGCTGTGTTCTCGAGCTGAGAGACGTCTTCCTGGTGGGCCAGGGTGATGCGCGTGTCTCCAAACTGTTTGCCATAGCGGGCCAAGATGGCCGGGTTGGCGCCCCACCAGAGCTGAGGGCCGGCGGCGACCGCGAAGCCCTCCAGCTTGCCCTTGCCGGTGAACTCCAGGCCGATGGGCGCCTCGCCGTTGTACATGTCCAGATTGGGGCCGTAGTAGGCCTCCCGGTACAGACCAAAGACATCTCCTTCGGCCGCCCAGTGGTAGTGGCCGGTGCGGTAGAAGCCCTCCAGGTTGCCCTGTTGGGTGTCCCACTGAAAGGCGGCGCGGTTTACGTCCAGGCGCTCCAGAGCGGCCAGGTCGGTAACGCCACCATCCTGGTCGGTTCCGGTCAGGCCGCGGCCACGGGTCTCGTACTGGATCTCGTTGATCTGGTTCTCGGCCACGCCGGCCAAGATGTTCAAGGACAGGTCTGCAGTGAAGCCCGGGGCAGGCTCGGCTGCAAAGTCCAGGTAGAAGGACTCTTGATGGTCCACGCTACTCGTCCGGTTTGCGGCATCGCCGGGATCCGTTCCTGCGGCAACCGTGTCCAGCTCCATTCGCAGGTTGGAGAGGCGCACTCGGCTCAACTCCTGCACCCGCGAGGCCGCACTGGTCGCTGCGTAGTTCGGCGAGTAGCGGGCGGGGTCGATGGACTGGAAGTGCGCTTGAACCTGCTCTGGACTGGCCGCGTAGGGGTCCAGGGTCCACAGCGCCTGCAGGGTATAGTAGGCCTCGCGGCACTGGAGCTGGTAGTGGCCCTTTGCATCGGGAGGGGTCTTGGCGCAGATGCCGAACCACTCCTCGTTCATGTTGTTCCGGCCCTGGACAAAGTCCTCGGCGTAGCCAGCGTTCGGCCAGCTTGCGTTCGCGTCTTGGATATCCAGGTTCTCGGTCTGCTCGTACTTCCACCAACCATCGGACCACTGGAAGACGTAGCCGCCGATGGCGTTGCCAACGCCGGGCCCTGCGTAGGCGTGGTTGTAGATGTCCAGCCACTGGGCCTCGACGTAGTAGGCCTGAGTCAGGGAGTCTTCCTGGCCGGCCACAGCGTCAAAGGCGTCGGCGCCAAACTCGGTGTAGACCACCGGCACACCCAGGGTGTCCTGGACCCGCTGATACAGATCTCGGCCGCTCTTTCCGCGGTAGACGTTGGTACCGAAGATGTCCAGGTTGGGCACCTCCTCGGCAATCATGTCGAGAAAGCCCAGGTCGCCGTTGGCGATGGCCACGGGGTGCTCGGGATCGATCGTGTGGATGGCGTCGACCGCTTCGCCCATCAAGCTGTAGAGGAAGCGCGCGCGGACGTCCTCCTGGTCCATGTCAGGCAGGGCTTCGATCTCAAAGCTGCTCCAGTACAGGCCGTAGTTGTTCTCGTTTCCGAGCACGTAGAAGAGCACGCCTTCTACGCCTTTAAAGCGCTCGGCACTCGCCAGAGTCTGCTCCAGAATCAGCTCGCGGGTGCGGGCATCGGAGTAGTCCGTGACCGGGACCCAGGCCCCGTCAATATTCAGGCCGTAGCGGCCAAACAGCGGGTTGACCATCGTGTAGATGCCGTAGTTCTCGTAGATCCACGTCACCCACTTTGGGGGGATATCGTCGTACTGGCGGATGCTGTTGACACCGGCTGCACGCAGCATGGCCATCTCTCGATGCAGCACCTTCTCGATGAAGGCGTCGTCCTGCACCCACAGGCTGTAGTTGTAGTTCTCGCCGATGGGCACATAGCCCCAGTTCATGCCGCGAACGAAGAAGTCTTCGCCTGCGACCTGGAGCTTGTGCCCGGAGGCGTCGGACAGCACGGTGACCTCTTCGGCAAAAGCCGTAGAAGAAGCCACAGCGCTAAGAAATAGGAGCGCGAGTCCAGCTGTCCGAGTGCCCATGACTACTCTTCGACCTTGTACAGGAGCATGTCGTCGAAGTAGACGCTGCCGCCGTCATAGCAGTCGCCTTCCGCCTCTTCCTTGCAGTGCCAGTACTCGATGGCCGCCTGAACCTTGGTCGCGCCCTCGGGCACAGTTCCGGTGACGCTGAGCTGGGTCCACTCGTCGGTGGTGGCGTCGACGCTCAGAGCCGCGGAGGCGCTCTCACCGTAGTAGTTAAAGTCGTTGTCGAAGTACTTAAGCCAGAGCACGCCGAAGGTCTGGGCGCTCTCGATGGGGTCGCCGCTGTAGATGAAGGCCTTGCCCTCGAAGGTGTAGGTCTCACCGGCAACGGCCGCGAACTCCTGGTAGATGGGCGTCTCGGTCTCCCAGCCATTGAACACACCGTAGACCTTGACGGCTTGGGTGCCCTCGACGGCCTCGAAGCCAGGGCCTTCTGGGTACATGGACTCGCCGTTGGGGATCACTGCGTAGTTTGTGCGGTCGCCGGGGTAGATGAACCAGCTGCCGTCCCAACCAGACTCGAAGCTGGGGTTCATCAGCAGGTTGGTGACGGGGTCGGCGTCCGCGTCGCTGTCGGCGTCCGCGTCCGCGTCCGCATCCGCATCCGCGTCCGAGTCGGCATCCGAGTCAGCATCGGTGTCGCTGTCGGCATCCGCGTCGGCGTCCGCGTCAGCCTCGGTAGTGGTGTCGTCGGTGTCTTCGCTGTCATCGTCGGTGCAACCGACGTTCAGGGCGAGCCCGAGAAGAAAAAGCATGCTTGTGGTCATTGGAGAGCCTCCGATTGGGCGCCAGCCATTGCCGGCATTGGGGTAAGCAAAGAATGGTCATTCAGGGCGGCCTGAAGGACCAGGGTCGCGGCGCCTTTGGCCACCGCGTGTGGGCCGATTTGGGAGAGCACAACGCGTGAACTCTCCACGGTGCTGAACAGGGCCCGCTCTTCGACGGCCTGCATCAGGGGGGTGAGCAGCAGGTCGCCAGCTCGCGTCAGCGCGCCGCCCAAGATGACCCGAGCAGGGTTCATCAGGTTGAGCAGGTTGGCTACGGCGATTCCCATGTAGGTTCCTGCATTTGCAATAGCATTGATCGACGATGGGTCGCCTGCGCTTGCGCTCAGCAGAAGTGACTCCAAGTCCATCCCGACCTGGCGCTCCAGAGCCTCTCGGCCAACCATGGCCTCCAGACAACCCCGCAAGCCGCAGCGGCACAAGGGTCCATTGGCATCGATGGCCGTGTGGCCGATCTCGCCGGCGATTCCGCCTGAGCCCCGGTAGACTTGGCCGTTGATGATTTGGCCGGCGCCCACGCCCGTGGCCAGCTTGATGTAGCTAAAGTCACCGACATCTCGGCCAGCGCCCCACCAGAGTTCGGCTAGTGCGCCCAAGTTGGCGTCATTGTCCATCATTACCGGCACGCCGAAGCGAGCGCGGAGCAGCGCGGCCGGCCGGACGTCGCGCCAGAGCGGCAGGATGTTCAGATCGAGCACATCGCTCTCGGCCAGGGGACAAGGGACCGCCAAGCCGATGCCGGCCAGAGCGCTGGGGTCCAAGCTCAGCTCGGCCAACATTTCATGGATGTGGGTCTCCATGCGCTCCAAGGCCAGCTGCGGTTGGCCTTGAACATCGACCGGCTCACTGCGGGTGCTCAGGAAGCGTCCCTGCAGGTCGGTCAGCACCGAGGAGATGTGCGACGCCCCCATCTCGATGCCCACCAGCAGCCGAACGCGCTCATTCACGCAAAGCAGGATGGACGGACGACCACCGCTGCTCTGAGTGGAGGATTCTTGGACTACGCCTACTGCGAGCAGCTCGCCAACAATGCCGGTCACGGTGGATCTGGAGAGACCCGTGGACCGCGCAAGGTCAGCACGAGAATAGCGACCAGCCCAAATCAGGTGCAGCACCGCGGCGGTGTTGTGGGCACGCAACATGCCCTGACCGCGGCCGTTCCTTCTTTGTTCGTTCGGCGAATTAACAAACATGCAGGCAGGCTACTTGCTCGAATTGGAAGGGTCAAGGCTGCAGGCGCATTTTGTTCTACAGGCCACGCGTCGAAGGAATGGAGGCTCAAGAAGGTTAGGGTTGTACGATGAGGGTGCATGAACGAAAACGCCACCCTGCTCGCTGCCATGGCAGAGTCCAAGCCTGTTTTGCTCATCGGAGACTCCGACTCCGATCGATTCCCTGCGACCTCCTTCGCTTGCTACCAAAAAATCGGGAAGGTCTTCCACTATTTGGATATGGGCAGCC
Organism: Cognaticolwellia sp.; assembly: GCA_047621545.1. Taxonomy (GTDB): domain Bacteria; phylum Myxococcota_A; class UBA796; order UBA796; family CAJQPC01; genus CAJQPC01. The sequence continues at coordinate 7,388 of JBLHMA010000171.1, forward strand.
GAGACTTGAGCGCCCGCTCTAACGGCCAGCCCATCCTTCACAGCACGGACGAGCTGGGTGACTGGGGCGGAGACCTTGCGCTGATCTGGGTGCGCGCATTCTCCGCGGTCCGTGCCGTAGAGCTTGCGCACGGTGCTGGGTGCAAGCGGATCTGGTTCAGCTTTGGTGTAGCGAACCCCCACGCGCTGAAGTTGGCGGAAAAGCTTGAGATCGAGGTGCTGGAAGTGGGCCGCTGTCCCGTGCTCTTTCTGAGTGAGCGCGTGGGTCCATGCAGGGTGCACGGATGGTTTGCGGACGCCTTTGGATTGACCCAGTTGGCGCCCCAACTTCACACAGGGCCCGAGAGGAGGGAATTCTTTTAGCGTGAATCCGCTTGTCATTATTCCGGCTGTAACGGCCTTTGTAGTGCACTTGGGCTGTGCCTTCTGGTTGGCCCATCGCTCCGAGGCTCGGGGGCTCTTGGGCCTTCAGGGAATCATGCTTGGCTTGGGTGCGGCCGTGGTCTTGGTGGGTACCTTGGCACGCTGGGGTTCGGCCGAGAATAGGCTGCTGTTCACCGCCCTGGAGGTGGGTCTGGCGTCCATGGGGGCGGTGTACTTCTTTTTCACCGTGCGGATTTGGTCCGCGGGCGGCAAGGGCGTTCCGCCCTTCGCCCTCCTGGCGATTTTGGGGCCCCTCTTTGGCACCTTTAGCGCCACGGTTGCCGCCCAGTTGGACGCCGCCGATCTGGCGCCCTTGTTGGGTGTCCCTGCCATGCGTTGGCCTCAGATTCTTCTCGCCGTGACCGTTGTATTCCCAGCGATTCACTTTTTGCCTCGCCATTTCAAGGGCAGGGACCCCGACGCTCTGGTCCGAGAAATGCCCTGGCTGCTGGGGGCGGTGGCGGTGCTGATCACGGCTGTAGGTTGGGTGCTGTCTCCACCAGGGAACTTCGGAAACCTGTGTTTGGGGGTGCATGCACTACTGGTGATTCCGTGGACTTGGTCAGCGGATCGGGCGCAGCGGTTGGTCTTGCACCCTGGCAATGCGGGCGCTGCGTCGGTTCGAGCGCTCCAAGATGCTCTTCTTCTGCTCAACAGCAAGGAAGTGGTGGACTACGCCAACCCAGCGGCCGTGCGGCTGTTGGGGATGGACCCTGCAGGGGTCGCTCTGTCCTCGATTGTGGAGGACACCCAGCTCCAGTCTGGTAGCGCCAGACTGAGGGGGGCGGACGGGGGCTGGTTGGATGTGGTGCTCTCCGTCTCTCCGATTCATATGCGTGACGGTGAGGTGGGCATCGCTGTCTGTGCAACGGACGTTCGAGAGCTCAAACAGGCCCTTGTGGACGCGCAGCAGGCGGTGCGCGCCAGGCAGGACTTTTTGGCGGTGATGAGCCACGAGATCCGGACGCCGATCAACGCAGTGGTCGGCTTGGCGCATCTCTTGGAGTCCACTCCGCTTCAGAAGGAGCAGCGCTCCTGGGTGCAGACTCTGCGTCAGAGTGCGGATGCTCTGTCGGTGTTGTTGACGGACATCCTGGACATCTCCCGGATCGAGGCCGGCGCGGTCGAGCTGGAGCATGTGGCGTGGTCACCTGCGGAGGTGTTGGGCGCGACACTCTCCTTGGTGGAAGCTCAGATCCGGGACAAGGGAATTGAGCTCCATCACAGCTTTGGGGCGCTGCCCAGTTTGGTCGAGGGAGACCCGACCCGGGTGCGTCAGGTGATGCTGAACCTGCTCTCGAATGCTGCGAAGTTCACCGCAAAGGGCTCCGTTTGGGTACGGGCGAGCTGGGAGGGTGAGACGTTGAACGTGGAAATTCAGGACACGGGTATTGGGATCCCACAGGCCAAGCTAAGCGGCCTATTCGAAGCCTTTGTGCAAGCGGATGCCTCCACAACCCGGCGCTTCGGCGGAACAGGTCTGGGCTTGGCGATCTCCAAGCGCTTGGTGGACATGATGCAGGGCAGCCTGAGCGTAGAGAGTGTGCTTGGCCAAGGCTCGACCTTCCGTTTCTGCATACCTCTGCGTGTCCTGGATGCAGTGCCCAACTTGGATGTGAGCGCCCAGGAGCCTGTGGACTTGTCCCAACTCCGTGTCTTGGTCGTCGAGGACAACGGGGTCAACCGCATGGTGCTTCGTGCGGTGCTCGCCCGCCTGGGGGTGGTGCCCCAGGAGTGCGTGAACGGTCAGCAGGGCCTGAAGGCCACGTTGGAGTCGCCATTCGATGTGGTGATCATGGATTTGCAGATGCCGGTGATGGACGGTTGGGAGGCGATGCGTCAGATGCGCAGGGAGCTGGGCCAAGGTTGTCCTTGGCTGATCGCTCACTCCGCCAATGTGCTGCCAGAGGATGTGCGCAATGCCCTTGCGGCTGGCGCCCAAGAACATTTGTCCAAGCCGGCGCCGCCCGTTGCGCTGGAGAACGCTCTGCGGCGGGCGTTCCTGGCGATGCAGCATCGGACCCAAGGCGAGGAGAACGGCATGAAGGGGAGCGCTCGAAATGGTAAAATGTAGATCTGTCCCGAGGCCACCGTGAAGCAATCTGCAGCCGTCCGTCCAGAGCCCACCACCCAGCGCAAGGCGGCCATCGCCCATGGGGCCGCCTTGGAGCACACGGGCAAGGTGCGCGTGGAGCCCATCCCCGACTTTGATCTGAACCGCACCATCTTCCAGACCCTGGAAGGCAGAGCCGCCCGCTATGTAATGAAGAAGCGCGTGGGCAAGGCGGTGTATTGGGAGGCTGACGCCGCCCAAGAGGTGAACGCCCAGTATGAGCGGGTGCTGGCGGACACGCACCTGCCGCAGGTGGACCCCGAACTCATCGCCTTTATGGTGAATGACTGCGACTTTGATGTCGAGCACGCTGACGGCTCCTTTCTCGACCACCTGTACTTCTGCTTTGAGTACACCGTGCAGCACTACCCCAAGGGGGCCCCACGGGTCATGCTGCTGCACTCCATCCTAGGTACGGGGACGAACACCTTTGCGATGACTGCAGACAAGATGCCGGCGCTGCAGGCGCTGATGTCCCCCCATGACTGGGAGCAGACGTGCGCCTTTCCTTCCGTGCTTCGCCTGCTCTACTCCGGCGAGCTGCGCCGCGAGCTGTGGGCCCAAGCCCAGCTTGGCCGGGAGCTGCAGTCCATCGCCATGCACCGTGTCATTGACAATGCGCCTATTGAGCTCTCGGGCGAGGCCTTTTGGGAGGCCTTGAACTACCAGCTCATCCACCTGGTGGAC
>JBLHMA010000172.1:0-10603 GCA_047621545.1 Cognaticolwellia sp.
TTGAGCAGCTTGAGTGTCGCCTGTTCAGGAGCGCTGAGATCCGCCTCCTCCAGGTCCAGACTCACCAGCTCAAAGGTCGCCTGGGTGCGGTGATCTTCGACTGCAAAGGCCGGCGAGGCCACCGCGACCATGAGCTTTCCGCCTTGCCGCTCCACCCGTTCCCGCAGCTCGTGCATTGGCATACGCGTGGCGTCGATGCCTCGGCGAAGCTCCATTTTCCCACTGCTGTGGAAGATGGACATCTCTCTGCGCCAGCGCTGAACCTCGGGGCTGCGTCCTTCGGCCATGGCTTTGGCGCGCTTGCGCATCTTGAACATGCCGTAGATCACCGAGTTCTTGTTCAGGAAGCTAGCGACCATCGGCTTGGGCCCGCCCATGATGGCTTGGCCGTTTGGGCGCTCCTTGGCGCGGCGTAGGGCGTCCCGCCACTGAAGGTTGTCGGAGAAGTCGTTGCCGGTGAAAAACACCAAGACCACAATCTCTGGCGCCAGGCCCGCCTCTAGCTGACGGAAGCGCGCAAGCTCATGCCGGGTGCCGTAGCCATCGGAGCCGGAGTTGAAGAGCTGAACCTGCTGTGAGGCGGCCAACAGGCCAACAAAGCTCTGGCGCTCGGCCACCTGGGCGGCGAAGGTGAAGCTGTCCCCCATTGCCAGCCAACGGGGCTGATCGTTGTCCACGGGCTCGGGACCCCGCAGGCCCAGGCTGTTGACCCGAATGGGCACCTTGTAGCCCAAGCTGCGCATGGTTCCTTCAAAGCCCGGGGTGGGCCGAAAGACAGTCTTGTGGTCGTTGCTGTACATCCCCGGAGGCGTGTTCTGGGGCGCGTTGAACAGCATCTCCGCTGCTGCGTTGGCCGGAAGGAGCCGCGCTCCCAGCTCGATGAGAAGCATGCCGATGAAAAGCCCGGCCGTGGTCAGAATGACTCGCGCAACCCAGCGCCGGGCGTTGTTTGGCATCTTCTCCCTCTACTCGCAGGTGCTCAGCTCGAACCAAGGCACCTCTTCCCAGTCTTCGGGGATGCAGCTGTTGGGAAACTCCCAGGCCTGGTCCTCCTCGTCCAAAGCGATGGTCATCGCATCGTCGCAGACCTCGTCCGAGTCGATGCACCCTACGAATTCATTCAATAGATTCGCAGGCGTACACCAGTCATCCGCGTTCTCGCCCACAAGGGGCTGCGCCAAGAGCTCAGTGCAGCGTGGATCCACTTCGCAGCCATCAGCATTCAGGGCGACGCAGCCATCGGACTCCTCATCACAGCCCTCGCCCGCGCAGAGATCGCAGGCGGTCAGGGACAGGACACCCAACAACGAGACCCAGGACAGCATTTTCATTCAGTCTCCTTCAGCACACTCCCCCACGCTGCCGGCCAGAGCCTCAAAGTCAGCGGGGATACAGCCGTTGCTGAAATAGTAGCCTACACCGTCGGGATCGACCGCAAAGACCTCGGCGTCGGTGCAGGGGGTCTCCGCTGGCATGCAGTCCAGATCCTCAAACTCCGCCTCAAAGTCCAAGCAAAAGTCCTCTCCCTCCTCCACCAAGGGCTTGCCTTGCATGGGCGCGCAGCTATCGGAGGCACCGCAAGCTTCTGCGTCCAGCTCGGAGCAGAGCGCGATGCAGTTGCTGCCGTCCTGACAGTCGTCGACGGGCTGGCAGGCCACCAAGGCAGAGATGAGGGCCAAGCCGGCTGCAGCGAGGGGAAGAGAAAGGCGAGACATGGTCGGCTCCTGTTGTGGGGTCCTCCCTGCTGATAGCAAAACCCATGCCAGGAGCCAAGTGCTTGAAATCTTGTTCTAACGCTGGGGAGTCGCGGCACGCCTGTCGCGCTTCTGCATGCGCTTGCGGGTCTGAAGCGCCAGCGCTTCGTAGGCCACACAGGTGCTCTCGTCTGCAGAGCTCCCATCTGCAGAGCTCCCATCTGCAGAGCTCCCATCTGCAGAGCTCCCCTCCCCTCCAGCCAGGACCTGCAGCTTGCACGCGGTCCAGCGAATCGCGTCTTTCTCCGCGTCCAGGTAGTCCACAAAGGCTAAGTTCGAGCTGGACTCCCTAAAGAACTGCCCCTCCAAGAGCGCGACGATTAGGTCTTCCTCAGCGCTGGCAGGAGCCAGTCGAATGCTGCCCCCAAAGCCCGCCACATGGGGGTGCGTTTCGGTGGCTGGCACCACGATCGGCGTGCTGTAGCGCCCCTTGGGCTGAAGCAGAGGTGCCCCAGTTGGACAGGCCCCGCCTGACCAACACGCCAAGGCCTCAGGGATAGCGGTCTCGGAGTCCAGCAGGCGCGTTGCCTCGATGGCCCAGGCGCTCCGGGCGTGAGCCTGGTAGCTGCTGGCAGTGCTCGCGGCGGTCGGGTCAGCGCTACCTGAGCCCACGTAGAGGTTGAACCATGCGCGGGCCATCAAGGTGTCCACAGCCTCCGGAGCGACCCCCTTTGGCGCGCCGACCAGTGCTGTGCTGACCAGTGCATCGAACTCGGCCATGGCAGGGCCTACATCTTCGCTGGGGCTGAGGCCTTCGCGCTTGGGCAGGCCCCATGCGGCGTGGGTCACGCAGTTGCGCGCAAAGTCTTTGGCCTGGGCACACTGCCGAAGAGCGGCGTCTGTCTTACCCGCCTTGCCCAGCTCTTCGCCTGCACGAAACCTACATTCGTACTGCCAAATATCTACCAACCCGGCGCAGGCCGCATCCACCCCGGCCACATCCCCCAGCGCACCTGCACGTGCCGCCTGGGTCACTTGACAGGTGATGCGCGCCCCCTCCAGAGGCATTCGTGCGCAGTCTTCCAGGGAGTCTTGAGCGTTCAGAGTCTGCTCCAAGTCTTGGGCGCTGGGCACCGTCTCACAAGCCAGCAAGAGCCAGATCAAGGCGGTGTTCCCGGCTGGGTCCCCGGCTGGGTCACCGGGGGCTTTCCGGGGTTCGGCCCGCGCTCTTCTTTCGGAGGCGTGGCCAGGTGTGGCCGTCCCAAGACCTGCTCACACTTCTTGGCCCCGTAGTCGTGGCGCACCTGCTTGCAGATCCACCCTTGATTTCGGGGGTCTCCTACGGCCAGCTCGACCAACAGCATGTCGCGCTCCAAGGGATCCTGGATGCTGTCCGCCTGGCTGATCAACAGCTCCCGATCCGAGGCCACGTCGGCCAGCTGCCCAACGCGACACACCGTCCGCAAGTCTGGGCTGGCCAAGGCTGCGCAGTCTGCAAAAGATGCAGGCGCGGGGGTGCAGCTAAGGAGGAGCAGCAGGCTCATGACTCCAAGACCTGGCGAGGCCCCCAAGGGGGGCGAACGCCCTTGCGGATCTGAGAGAAGTTCTCTCTTCCGATCGCAGCCTCCCCCGAGTCGGCGCAGAGCTCGTAGGCCTGGGCCTCGATCTCCTGTCGGATGGCCGGCGCCTGTCCCAACCCAGCCAGTGTCGCCCGCTTAAAGGCCCCAACGGCGGTCGGAGAGTTCTTGGCCACCTGGGCCGCCAGCTCTTTGGCCCGTGCCAAGCCGCTGGGTTCATCCGCCGCGAGCTCCTGCACCAGCCCGATGCGCAGCGCCTCCGCTGCGGAGATGCGCTCCCCGGTCATTCCCAAGCGCAGGGCTTGGGGCAGCCCAACCAGAGCCGCCAGCTCCGAGCTTCCGCCAGCCCCAGGCAGGAGTCCCAGGCCGGTCTCCGGCAGCCCAAAGAGCGCTTGTGGGGTGGCGATTCGGTAGTCGCAGGTGATGCAGTACTCGGTGCCCCAGCCCAGAGCGACGCCGGAGATCATGCCGATGTGAAAGAGCGGCAGCGCGCGCAGCGCGGCCAGGGATGCCCGCTGCCGACGCACATGGGTCTTGACCCGTTCGGAGTCCCAATCGGCCCGCTCGGTCACGTTGGCGCCTGCAACGAAGATCGGTGTTCCACGAGAACTCTTGCGATCCGACCACGTAATAAGCGTGCCCACATTGGAGCTGGCCAGCTGGTGCACGAGGGCGTCCAAGGCGTCGAGCTGGGCGCTGCCCATCTCATTGGCCTTGCCGTGATCGAAGCGCAGGACTGCGACTCCGTCATGAATCTTCAGGTCAAAGCGGAAGGACACGGCAGGGTCTCCATGGAGTAGCGAGGGTGTAGGGGTCGTAGCACGTTAGATGAACCCAATGACAGCCCTTGCCTTCTTGCTTCTCGCCGCCTGCGGACCCTCCGACTTTAACCAGGCCAAGACCTTGCCCCAGGTCCAGACGCTCATCGCCGACGGCAAGCTGCAAGGGCGGGAAGAGCTGCTTCTGCGCGATTTGGGTTTGGGAGCTGACCTGGCCAAGAGCATCGCGGCCAGCCCCGACTCCGCCAGCCTCAAGGTCTTGGACCTGCGGGGGAACGGAATCGGTCCCCACGGGGCAGCTGCTCTGGCCGAATCTGAGAACCTCGGCGCCCTTCAAGCTCTGTACTTGCCCCCCGGCAAAAGCCACATCGAAGGCAATCGAATCGGAGACGATGGCGCCCAGGCCTTGCTGGCCTCGACAGCGCTAAGCAGTCTGGAAATCTTGGACCTGACCCAGAACGACCTGGGCCCACAGAGCCTCTTGACGCTGGCCAAGGGTGGCTTGCCAGAGCTCAACACGCTCATCCTGGACTCCAACGCCTTGGGCGACGAAGGTGCCGCGTATTTGGGTGCACAAGGGGATCGAGACGTTCAGCGCCTACAGCTGGGCTGGAATGGTGTAGGCGACCTGGGTGCCGTTGCCCTGGCCAACGGGCCGCTGCTCAAGAACGCAGAGGTGCTGTTGCTCTCCAGCAACGAGATCGGTGCCGCGGGCGCCATGGCCTTGGCCAGTGGTACGTCCCTCCGGGAACTGGATGCGTTGTACCTGAGCGGAAACAAGGTCGGCGAGGCTGGGGAAGCGATGTTGAAGGCACGTTTTGGAGAAGCACTGAAGTTGGACGGTGGCGAGATGACCGTGGAGTAGGTGCTGGTGGAGTAGCCCTCCGCCCCCCCTAAAACAACACCCCATCATTCGCTGCCAGCACCCGGCCAAACACCCACGGCATCGCCTGCATCAGTCGCACCAGCCACTTGCGAACCCCCACCCTGCTCGCCCACAGCAGCCCCTTCATCATTGTGTAGGGCAGGCGAACAACCCGGGCATGGGCCCTTGGATATCGGGCCAAATGCCCGGACTGGAAGAGCCGCACCAGAGCCTGACCCTGCTTGAATCCTAAGGACAGCCCCTCCCCCGTACAGGCATCCAAGTAGCCTGCGGCATCACCGACCAAGGCCACCGGCGTGCCCTGGACTGCGCTTAGAACGCTGTGCACCCGCTGATGCAAGGGCCCAGAGCCGCGGTCAGGACTGCACTGGGGCGCACCCTGAATCTTCTCAGCCACCTGAGGAAAGCGCTCCAACAAGCTCTCGAAGCGCTCCTTTGAACCAGACCACAAAAAGGCCACCCCGACCTGATCTGTCCCCGCCGGAGTCAGATAGCACTCCACCCCATCCGCCAGGTAGACCTCGACCTGGTCAGACCAAGGTGCCATACGCACGTGGCGCCGCAGGCCAAAGCGCTTTCGCGGCCCCACACCGGCGGAGAGACCCGCCCACTTGCGCACCCGCGAGTGCAGGCCGTCGGCGCCCACAATCAGGCGTCCCGAGACCACGCCCTGCTCCGTGACCACCCCACCAGGCGCCAAGCCAGTGGCCCGAGTCCCGTCGCGCAGCATCACCCCCAGCGCCTCAGCCCGGGTCCGAAGTGCACGAGACAAAGCCAGCCGCCGCACGCCCAAGCCCTCGCCGTGAGGGAAACGGCCCACAGCCCGGAACCCCTGCTCTTCCCAGACAATGCCGCCAAAGGCGTGGCTGTTCAGAGGGTCGATCTCCACCCCAAGCCTGCGCAAGTGGGCCATACCAGCCGGCATCAGGCCCTCTCCACAAGCCTTGTCCAAACTTCCTTGGTCGGGGGTTCGCGCTTCGAGCACCGTGACCTGGAGTCCGGCCAGCGCCCCCTCGATGGCGGTAACCAGTCCGACCGGGCCCCCTCCGACGATGACTAGGTCGGCCATCACCGAGCTCTCCAAAAACCACGCGCGGACTCCGCAAAGATGCCTGCGACCTTGAGGAGGTGCACCTTGTCTGGGGGGACCAGCTCTCCACGAAGGTGCTGGGCCAAGGTCTCCGCACGCCGAATCTTGCCACTCGAAGTACGAGGCAGCGTGCCTGGAGGAAGAAGCAGGATCTGGGCGCAGACCAACCCTGTGGCCACCACCACGGCCTGATTACAAGCCTTCGGGAGTTCAGATTTCTCCGCGGTCGAGGCCTGTGAGCTGTGCTCCACAAAGAGCACAAGCTGCTCGCTGGCGGCACCCTCTGGCCGGTGACTGACAGCGGCTGCACAGCCGGTGCGCACTCCCGGAATGCCATCCACCGCCTGCTCCACCGGGTGGGGTGCATGGTTGCGGCCGTTGAGGATGAGCAGGTCCTTGATTCGGCCGCTCAGGTAGAGTTGACCGCCATGCACAAAGCCCTGGTCTCCGGTGTCCAGCCAGCCGCTGACAAGCGCCTTGGCGGTGAGCTCCGGTCGACCCAAATACTCGCGCATCAAGGAAGGGCCCTTGGCCCACACGCTGCCGATGTGGCCGTCCAGAACCGGCCCATTTTCGCCGCGAACCTGGATAAAAAAACCCCTTAGAGGGGTGCCTACAGAGACGATCTCGGTGCCCTGCGGGTCCAACTCCGCGCGTCCAGCTGAGAGCGCATGGGCATTGAAGCGCTCGCTGTTAAACGGCTGGTCCAAGGCGGAGAAAGTCAGGGCTAAGCTGGCCTCGGAGAGACCGTAGACCGGCGAGAGGGCCTGGGGCTGGAAGCCCCACTGAGAGAAGCGCGCGATGAAGTCGCGCAGGACCTGGGGAGCCACTGGCTCAGCGCCATTGAGTGCTACACGCCACCGGCTCAGATCCACCCCTTCCATGTCGGCATCCTTGACCCGATCCAGGCACAAACCATAGGCGAAGTTGGGTGCTGGAGAGACCACGCCGCCGTACTTGGAGAGGGTCTGTAGCCAGAGCGCCGGGCGGCCGATGAAGACCTCCGGGCCCATCAATGTGAGTTCCCCTCCCAGAACCAGACTGGGAAAAACGCAGCCTATAAGACCCATGTCGTGATACAGCGGCAGCCAACAGACCCCGGTGGCAGGCACCCCGTCGGCGTGCTCGAGCAGGTGGTCGAGCAGCGCCCGGGTCTGGGCCATCACCGCGCCATGGCTCAGCGCGACCGGCTTGGGCTCGACAGTGGTCCCGCTGGAGAACTGGAGCATGGCCAAGTCATCGAGCCCGACGGTCCGAGACTGAGGAGCCCCCCCTGGCAGCTCCTCCAAAGTACGGCAGCCCAGCTCGGGGCGAACCCGCTCCACCACCCCACCCAAGACCCGCTTGATTCGGCCGCTCGCCAGCATCAAGCGTGCACCTGCCAGCTCCACCATTCGTGCCGTGCGCTGGTGATACTCGTCCATTCGGCCCAGACGAACCGGCGGATAGACCGGGCACGGAACCGCGCCGGCCAACATGCAACCAAAGAAGGCGGCAAAGAAATCGGGCTCAGTGGCATAGACCAAGACCACCCGCTCTCCGTGCTCAATCCCCAAAGCGATGAGCTGCCCGGACACCGCCAAGGCGCGCTCCCGGGTGCCCGCCCAGTCCTGCTCGTTGGGCCGACCATGGCGGTCCAAGAAACGAAGCGTGGCGTTGTGCCCCCCGGAGCGGGTGTACAAGAGCACCTCGCAGAGGGTCTGGCCGCTGTGGGGGATCTGCTCAGGCAAGCTCTGGCTCCATGCGGCTTCGAAGCACCTTCATCAGGTCCGCCACCGTCTCGATGCCCTGCTCGTCACCTTCCTCCAGCATCACCTTGAAGTGGTTCTCCAGCTCGACCACCAGGGTGAGCATACGGATGGAGTCCAAGGCCATGCCCTCTACCAAGCGCGTCTGAGGCCCGATAAGGTCCTGGTGCTGAAGGTGCTCGGCTGCCACCAGCCGGATGCCCTCCAAGAGGGTCTCGTCACTCACTGGCATCTTGGCCGTCCTTGCTACTGGCTGGAACAAAGCGGCGCCGGTCACCCATGCGCGCCTTGTAGTCACAGGCCTTGGATAGGGCTTCTTCCTCTACGCCGATGCGCACACGAAGCAGGAAGAAGTTGGCCACACCCCAGACCAGCGCTGTGATCCAGGCGCCGTGCATCAGGGGCAAGATAGCCAACTCGATGACCACGGCGACGTAGTTGGGGTGTCGCAGGAACTTGTAGGGCCCACCGACCTCGGCCGGAAAATCAGGCACAACAATGACGCGGGTATTCCAGCGCCCACGCAGGGAGCGAATGGCCCAATAGCGCAGGGCCATCGTGCCAACCAGAGCCGCAAAACACAGGGTGAACAGCCAAGGAACGAAGGGCCGATCCAGCAGAATGACCTCGGCCGGTGCGGCGAAGAGGAAGCTGGTGTGCAGAAACTTCATCGCCCCAAAGTGACCTTGACCGTACTCCCTGCCACCCTTGTCAAAGGCCGCCTGGGCGTTGCGCTTAGAGATGCGCAGCTCAACCAGGCGCTCAATGGCGACCATGGCTACGATTCCCAAGTAAATCCAATGTGTTACCACTGTATTAATACGATTTCAGAGCAGAACGCGGGGCCCATGGCGAGCATCAGTCCCAAGGTGCCGGGCTCCGGACGGTTCTCATCCGCCATGGTGTCTCGCAGAACCAAGAGCACCGAGCTGGAGGAGAGGTTCCCGACCTGCGCCAGGCTGTCCCAGGTGAGCTGAAAGGCGCTACGGGGCCGCTCTAGGGCCGCCTCAAAGGCCAAGAGCACCTTGGGACCACCGGGGTGACAGACGAAGGAGTCGATCTGGGAGAGGGTCAGGCCCTCGGCCTCCAAGAAGCTGTCCACGTCTCCACGCAGATGCTCGGCGACCACCTTTGGCACATCCGCCGAGAGCACGATTTTAAAGCCGCTCCCCGAGATGTCCCAGCCCATCACACGCTCGGTGTCCGGGTAGAACACGGAGCGGGACGCCAGAATCTTAGGACCAGCGATTTGCTCCTTCCGCGCAACCTGCTCTCCGCAGACCACCGCACAAGCGGCACCATCGCCAAACAAGCCGCTGGAGATGAGGTTGGGAATGCTCAGGTCACCGCGCTGAAGCGTCAGCGAACAGAGCTCTACCGAGAGTAGCAATGCCGTCTGATCAGGGTAGGCCTTCACGTAGTCAGCAGCTCGAGCAACGCCGGCCGCTCCAGCAACGCAGCCCAGACCAAACATGGGAATTCGCTTGAGGTGCCGCGGCAGCTCGGGGATGCGATTCATAATGCGCGCCTCGATGCTGGGGGTTGCGATTCCGGTCACACTGGTAAAGAAGATGGCCCCGATGGTGCTCGGGTCTACGCCGCTGCGGTCTAGGGCGTCGCGCACAGCACGCTCCCCAACCTCTTGGGCCACTTGAATCCAGGCATCATTGGCCGGTCCAAAGCCATCCAGCTTCTCGTAGCCGTCCAATGAAAGCGCCAAATGTCGGCCACCTACCAGGACATTTCGGTGGATACGCTCCAAGCGCTCCATGTTGTGGTGGCGCTGACCCCAGATCTTACGAAAGGCTTCGATGAGCTGGTCTTGGTCGTAATAGTGGGTAGGAAAAGCCTGACCTACTGCTGCAATCTGCATAGGCTTTCTCGCCCTCCTGGCTGTTTTGATGCCCCCTAACCACACAAGTCGCAGGTGGGGTTGGCCTGCATGACCGCGCCAGACGGCTTTGGGCTTGCCATGGCGCTCTGTTCAATCAAAGATATAGACTGGCATTAGTTACGCGACCGTAAGCGAGCAATCGCCGAGAGGACCGATGAGCAAAAAAGCCCCATGGCTTAGGAAAGTGGCTGCTGCCGGCAAGGACTTCCACTCAAGGAAGCAAGTCCCGAAGCGACATAACAGGATCAACCTGCTCTCTGCGGTAGCGATCTGGAGCTCTGTTGTCGCCATCCTCGCCTTGGGCGCTCTGATTCCAGACCCGTACAAGACACTCTGGATGGTCCCCGCTGGTCTGCTCTTGGGCTGCATCTTCTTAGGACACTTCGTCTTGATCGTGCACGAGTGCAGCCACAATATGTTCTTGCTCAGCGAAGACCGCGAAAAGCAGGCGCGCTGGAACCACCTGATTGGCCGCTTTACCGCCGGCATGATGTTCACCGACTACGTGCGGCACTGGGAAGTGGGTCACAACATCCACCACACCCGGCCCTGCGAAGACGACGACCCTCAGGACAGGGACCCCCTCACGGGCAAGGAGCTCTACGTCAAGTGGGCCAAAATCTGGCTCATCCCCTTCTACGTCATGGCCACCAACCCCTCCAACCAGTACGGGTTCAACCCCCGCCGCATCGCCGGAGGCATCCTCTTCTTCGCCCCCTTTGTGACACTGGCTTGGCTGGCTGTGGGCTGGCAAGGCGCCCTGGCCATCTACATCGGCTTTAGCTTCCTGAGCACCCTGAACTTCGTCAAGAAGGCCCAGGAGCACGGCGGCGGACTAAAGTTCGAACCACTGCCCATCCTGCGCTCACGGACCTACCTGTACCCCCTGGCGTTCTTCACAAGCCCCTTCAACATCAACTACCACTTTGAGCACC
>JBLHMA010000173.1:0-10531 GCA_047621545.1 Cognaticolwellia sp.
CCAAACCAACTACCATCCAGTTCATGATGCGTCCCTTTGGGCTTTAGAGCTGGATTCCGGCAAAGGCCATAAAGCCAATTGCCATCAGTCCGGTGAGGATGAAGGTGATGCCCAACCCGCGCAACGCGGGGGGCACATTGCTGTACCGCATGCGCTCTCGGATTGCGGCCAAAGCGATGACCGCGAGGGCCCAACCCATGCCGGAGCCCAGGCCATAGACCAGGGACTCACCGAAGTTGTAGTCACGCTCGACCATAAACAGGCTCGCGCCCAAGATGGCGCAGTTTACTGCGATGAGCGGAAGAAACACGCCAAGGGCCGCGTACAGGCTGGGGGAGTATCGGTCCAACACCATCTCAACGATCTGGACCATAGCGGCGATGGTGCCGATAAAGACCAGGAAGTTGAGGAAGCTCAGGTCCACTTCGGCCAGCTCCGGAGAGATCCAAGCAAGGGCCCCCTCACGCAGCACGAACTCGTGGATGACTTGGTTGGCCGGGCAGGTCACTGCCAAGACGAAGATGACCGCGCCGCCAAGACCGATTGCGGTCTCGACTTTCTTGGACACAGCCAAGAAAGAGCACATGCCGAGGAAAAAGGCCAAAGCCATGTTCTCGACGAAGGTCGCCTTGGCGAACAGAGAAAGGTAGCTCTCAAGCATCGTCTACTCCTCCGCTTCGATCTGGTCGGGCTTCCAGGCGCGCAAGCCCCAGATGAAGAAGCCGATAAGGAAGAAGGCTCCAGGAGCCAGAACCATCAGTCCATTGGGGGCGTACCAGCCGCCCTCGGTGATGGGATTCAGAATGGTCAACCCGAAGAGCTTGCCGCTGCCCAGGAGCTCGCGGAAAAAGGCCACGACGATGAGCACCAAGCTGTAGCCCAGGCCATTGCCGACGCCGTCCAATGCGGAGAGCACAGGACCGTTCTGCATGGCGTAAGCCTCTGCCCGACCCATCACGATGCAGTTCGTGATGATCAGACCCACGAAGACCGAGAGCTGCTTTGAGACCTCGAAGACGTAGGCCTTGAGGACCTGGTCCGTGATGATCACCAGCGAGGCGATGACCGTCAGCTGCACCACGATTCGGATGCTGGGCGGAATGAAGTTCCGCATCAGGCTGATGATCAAGTTGCTGAAGGTGAGCACGATCGTGAGCGCAATGCTCATGACGACCGCGGTCTCCAGCTTGGTGGTGACCGCAAGGGCCGAACAAACTCCCAGCACCTGCAAGGCGATGGGGTTGTTGTTGAAGAGGGGGTCGATCAGCGCTTCGCGCTGGGCTTTCCCAAAGATGCCGTGTTGAGCGCTCACAGGGTCACCTCGCCGACTGCATGAAGGGGCCAAAGCCCTGGGGACCAAGCCAGAAAGAGAGCGCCTTGGTCACGCCATTGCTGGTCAAGGTCGCACCGCTAAGGCCATCTACATTGTAGGGGTCCTCTGCCGGCGTGCCAGCCTGACCCTTCTTGACGCCGAGCGAGACGGTGTCTCCCTCGTAGACCTTGCGGCCGGGCCACAAGCCCCGCCAACGGCTGTTGTCTACCTCGCCGCCCAGACCGGGGGTCTCAGCGTGCTCGTAGAAAATCAAGCCCATGACGGTGTTGCTGTCGGCCTTGTCCACAGCCAGGTAGCCGCGAAGGGTTGACCAAAGACCAGGCCCGCGGATGGGCACGATGACGCGCTCGCCGTCGGAGGTGGTCACGTTGTAGACCAGCGAGCAGTTCGCGACCCGAGACACCTTGGCCGGGTTCTCGCCCGGCTCGTAGGACATCGAAGCGTCCTTGGCTGCCTTGCGGACATCGTAGGTGTTCACGTCCAAGCTGTCGCAGCTGCCCTGGAAGCCAGGCATCGGCACCAGCTGAGGAGAGACCTTTCCGTCTGCGAAGAAGCCGCGCACAACCTCAGGGGAGAGCTCCGAGACTTCGTCGTCGTTGCTCCCACTGCCGTTGTCGTCGTTGATCAGGCCTGAGACCGTAAGGACCTTCTTTTGCTGGTCCAACAGCTTGTTCTCATCCTGCTTGTCTTTCAAGGCCACCGCCGAACCGGACACAAAGACCGAGGCGACGAGGCAGACCACGGCTGCAAAGCCGATGATGTAGCCAGTAGAATCAAGCTGCATGGCGAGCGATCCTCCGCTTAATGTTGGCCTGAATCACGAAGTGGTCCAGGAGCGGCGCGAACAGGTTCATGAACAGAATCGCCAGCATCATTCCCTCGGGGTAGGCCGGATTCACGACCCGGACCAAGACCACCAAGATACCGATGCCCAGGCCGTAGCCGAGCTTCGCTTTGGATGAGTATGCGCTGGTGACGGGGTCGGTGGCCATGAAGACCATACCGAAGGCCCATCCGCCCAGGACCATGTGCCACCAGAAGGGCATGGCGAACATTGCGTTTGAGTCGGAGCCAATGGCGTTCAAGCCAAACGCAGTCACTGCGGTGCCTACGACCACGCCGAGCATGGTCTGCCAAGCGCCAATACGCGTGACGAGCAAGAACCCTGCCCCAAGTAAGCAGGCCAACGCGCTGGTCTCCCCCATGGAGCCTGGAACCATGCCGATGAAGGCATCCATCCAGGAGAGGGTCATATCTGCACCCTCGCCCATTACCACCGAGTCGAGCCCGTTGTAGGTAATGGTGGCGGGGTCAGCGGATGCGGCCTTGGCAAGCCAAGTCGCCCCGGAGTATCCATCGGGACCAACAGCCTGCCAGACCTTGTCTCCCGAAATCTGCGCGGGGTACGCGAAGAAGAGGAAAGCACGGCCGGTGAGGGCGACGTTGAGCACGTTCATGCCCGTCCCACCAAACATTTCCTTGCCGACAACCACACCGAACATGATGCCGAGTGCGACCTGCCAGAGAGGAATGGTCGGTGGCAAGATCAACGGAAAGAGCATGCCTGTGACCAGGAACCCCTCGTTGATTTCGTGCTTCCGAACCAAGCTAAAGCCAGCCTCGCAAAGACCGCCGGCGACCTGGGTCGCGAGGAAGACCGGCACAAAGTAAATTAGGCCGAGCAGGAAACAGGCGACAGCGCTGCTCTGCATGTCTGAGGCCGCCGCTGTGGTCAGATCGCCGAAGATGGCCTGGAAGAAGCTCATCTGCAGGTCGTCCCGCACGGGCGCCCCAGCAGCGATGGCCGTCAGGGCCTGGTTTCCAGTGTTCCACTGGGCCATCAAGATGACCGGCTGCAGCGCGACGGCCACAGTGATCATCATGCGCTTTAGATCGATCGCGTCGCGAACGTGGGCACCCTTCTTGGTGACCGAGCCCGGCGTGTACAGGAAAGTGTCGCCCATCTCGTAGAGGGCGTACATGCTCTCAAGCTTGCCTCCCTTTTCGAAGTGATGCTCGACCTTGTCCAGAGTGTTTCGAAGGATTTGCATCAGCCTTCCGCCTCCAGGATATTCAGATTCCGCCTTAGGATTGAGCCGTAGTTGTACTTGCCTGGACACACGACGGTGCACAAAGCAAGGTCTTCCTCAGCCAACTCCATCATTCCCAAAGCCTCGGCCTTCTCGAGGTCACCGGAGATCAGGCTGCGGAGCAGGAAGGTGGGCAGGATGTCCAAGGGCATTACGCGCTCGTACATGCCAATTGGCACCATGGCGCGATCCGAGCCGTTGGTGCTGGTATTCAACTCGAACTTCTTGGTGGAGCCGAAGAGCTTGCTCAAGAAGGCTGCGGAGTTTGAAAACTTGTTCAGTCCTGGGTTGAGCCAGCCCAAGAACTCGCGTTCGCGGCCCTCCGCCAGCACACTGATCTGCGAGTCATAGCGACCCAGGAAGCCCATCACCTCGCCCATCGCAATGGTACCGCTCAGAATGGAACCGGAGATGATCCGCTGCTCTCCGTCCTGAAGGTTGCCTGCACTGAGCTGATCAATGGATACGCCCCGGCGGGTCTGAAAGAGCGCTGGGTCCTTCACTCCGGGGCCGGCTACAGCGACGATGCGCTCGAGATCTAGCTTACCGGTGCGGAAGAGCACGCCCCAAGCGGCCAAGTCAGCCACACTAAGGTGCCACGCCTGCTTGCCACGCATGACGGGCTGAAGGGTGTGTATGTGCGTACCCACGAGACCCGATGGGTGGGGTCCGGCGAATTCGTGGACGTCGGCGTCCTTCACCTTAAACCCGGCGCCTTCGGCCTGGCAAAAATAGACCTTTTCCACCAGCTTCTTGGCCGCGTCGAGGCCAAGTTGAATGTCCTCCTCGCGACCGGCGCAAGCCACCTTGGGGTCTGCGGCCAGCGGGTTGGTGTCCATGGCGTTCACGAAGATCGCAATGGGCTTTCCATCCACAGCCGGCACACGGCTGAATGGCCGAGCCCGAAGGGCCGTCCACTCGCCAGACTCGACCAGCAGGGCACGGACCTGATCCGCACTCAGCGAGTCGACCGCTTGACCTGTGTAGGCTTGGAAGCCAACGTGATCCTCGTCGTTGGTCTCACCGGCGAGCTCACGCTCGTTCAGCTCGATGACCAAAGACTGGAAGGCGCGCTTGTCGCCTCGGTTAATCGCGACGACTTTGCCCGCTGCTGGGGCGGTGTGAAACACACCAGCCTGCTTGCGGTCCTCGAAGAGGAGGCTGCCGCGCTTGACTAGATCACCAACGATGACCTGCATGCGCGGCTTCATGCCGATGAAGTCGGAGGCCATCACCGCGACGCGGGTGACCGAAGGAGCCTGTTTTACATCTTGGGCAGGAGTTCCACTGATGGGAACATCCAAGCCTTTTTTGATGGTGTGAACAGCCATGTTCAGCAGCACTCCAGCGTCTGCGTTCAAGAGGGGCGACCGGGAGCCGCGAAACTATCCCGGGGCCCCTTGCAGGGCCACCGGCTGTCAAAAGCTACGGGTTGGACGGGCTGCCCGGGCGAGGGTTTCAACTTCATTGCGAAACAGCTCGCCACCGAGCCTTCCGCCAGGATCAATGAGGAGAGAGCCGACATTGAGGTCGAGCAGGGAGGGAAAGAGCAGTCGCCCTTTAATCGCTCTGAAGCTGTCCACGGTCGGGGCGTAGAGACGCAAGGCATCCAGGCTGCTGAAGGCTGCGAAGACGTCCCAGCTCTGGAGCTTGCCCACCGCCAGCGGCAGACCTTTGCTGTCCAGACGGAGCAGTAGCGTGGAGCGGAGCAGAGCCCGATAGAGCGAATTCCTCGCCTCGGGGGTACGTTTTCCAGCGGCACCTCGGATGGCCTCCAAAAGGTCTGGGTTTTCAGTGAGCTCCTTGTCGCCCAGGCTGAGTTCCAACGTAAGAGGGCCCTCATGCTTGTAGGCGACAGCCAGGAGCTCCCGTGTTCGGTCGGCGATGATCGCGCTCTGATCAGCGGCGTCAACGCGCTGCAAGGTCTTAAAGGGCGGCACCTGTCCAAAGCCAGAGCGCCGGATCAGACTCACATCGTTGAGGCTCAAGGGGTGCTCTTTGCCAAGGTAGTGTTTCGCCGCAGCCTCACTGCGGATCTCGCTGCCGCCCTTGGCGCCGTGGAAGACGAACCAAGCCCGGCCACCTCGGACGACCAAACGGTTTCCTGTCCCACCCGCTTGGGTCAGTTGTTCGAGGGCATGCTGCAGGTCGCTGGTTTCACTCATGCTTCTCTTTTGGAGGGAGAGCCCTGTTGTTGCAAGCCGAGGGCGGCAACATCGGGTTTCTTCCGCCAGCGCTCAACGCAGCGAAAAGGCCAGCTGCTGCGTAAAGGCGGCCACTAGGCCTTCCACTTTTGAGAAGAGGATCCTCTGGTAAGTGCGCAGCAGACACTGGCGCATGTCTTCGTCTTCCACCCCAGCGCTCACCTTCTGCAAGCGCACGCCCGTCCTACGCCCGTCGGCCTGGATGATGAACTCAACCCGTCAGCTCCCCTTTTGAGGTTTCGATTCAGGTACACCGCTCTCCGGTAGCAGCGTTGCAACTGACTCGCGTGCCTCCGGGTGGTGTCATGAACGTCCCCCACCGGACCAATCTTCAATTCTTCTAGGCCTGGGGCCCACGCCGAATACGAGACCGACCAAGCGCAACATCGCGACCTCAGCCCCGGGCAAACATGTCGCCTGGTCCCCAGTTCCCACCGATCCAACACGGGCAGAACAGGGCACCAGCGCAAGCCCAGCGCCCTCCAACCCGATAGCTCCATGCCCATGTCCGAGTCCCCCCTCAAGCGCCTGTACAAGCACGCACAGCACCACCGAGGCCGACTGGCTGCGGCCGTGTTCTTCTCGATCACCAACAAGCTTCTGGACCTAGCTCCCCCCGTTCTGATCGGCGCCGCCGTGGACGTGGTGGTGCGAAAGGAGGAGAGCTTTCTGGGCGCACAGGGCATCACCGACCTGGGCGACCAGCTGCTTCTAGTCAGCGGCCTGACTGTCGTGGTCTGGGTGCTGGAGTCTGCCACCGAGTACCTGCACCAGTGGTTCTGGCGGAACCTGGCCCAGACGGTCCAGCACGAGCTACGCGGCCGGGCCTATACCCACATTCAAGACCTGGACATGTCCTGGTTCGCCGATCAGGCCCGCGGCGACTTGATGGCGGTGCTCAACGACGACATCAACCAGCTGGAGCGCTTCCTGGACGGCGGAGCCAACGCCATCCTCCAGGTTCTCACCACCGCTATTGCCGTCAGCATCGCTTTTGTGAGCGCCTCGCCCGAGCTGGCCGCCTGGGCCGTGGCCCCAATCCCTTTCATCCTGGCGGGCAGCTTCTGGTTCCAGGGCACCATCACGCCCCACTACACTCTGGTGCGCCAGCGGGCTGCTGAGCTCAACGCCCTGCTCTCCAACAACCTGGAGGGCATCGCCACCATCAAGAGCTTCACCGCCGAGACTCACGAGGCCGAGCGTGTGGCCCAGGCCAGCGAAGCGTACCGACAAGCCAACCGAAAGGCCATCGCGCTGTCCTCGGCCTTCTCACCCCTGATCCGTATGCTGGTCGTGGTCGGATTCACGGCGACCCTGCTGGTCGGCGGTCAGCGCGTGCTCGACGGTGTCCTGACAGCAGCCACCTACTCCACACTGATCTACCTGACCCAGCGCCTACTCTGGCCCCTGACCCGTCTGGGCACCACCTTCGACCTGTACCAGCGCGCCATGGCCAGCACCCGGCGCGTGCTGAACTTGGTGGAGACTCCCATCGAGGTGCATGACGGAGACCAGAGCGTAGGGAACGCCTCCCAGGGAGACATTGTCTTTGAGGGTGTGAACTTCGCTTACCCCGGCCGGGAGCCGGTGCTCCAGGACTTCTCTTGGCGCATCAGAGCGGGGTCAACCGTGGCCATCGTCGGCAGCACCGGTTCGGGAAAGAGCACCTTAATTCGCCTCTTGCTGCGCTTCCATGACCCAAGCCAGGGCCGGATCACCCTGGGGGACGTCGATCTGCGCGCCCTGCGGATGGCCGAGCTGCGCCAGAGCCTCTCCATGGTGGGACAGCAGGTCTTCTTGTTTCCCGGATCCGTCCGCGACAACATCGCCTACGGGAGCTCGGATGCCTCCCTGGCCGACATCGAAGAAGCGGCTTCTCTAGCCGAGGCCAGTGCGTTCATCGCGGAGCTCCCCCAAGGGATGAACAGCGAGATCGGCGAGTCCGGCCAAAAGCTCAGTGGCGGACAGCGTCAGCGCTTGAGCATCGCCCGTGCGGTCCTAAAAGGCGCCCCCATTCTCATTCTGGACGAGGCCACCAGCGCGGTCGATAACGACACCGAAGCTGCCATCCAGCGCAGCCTCTTCCACATCTCCCAGGATCGAACCACGCTGATCATCGCCCACCGCCTGAGCACCATCCGTCACGCCGACGAGATCGTAGTGATGGAAGCCGGCCGCATCATTGAGCGCGGCACCCACGAGGCACTGGTCGTCCAAGACGGTACCTATGCACGCCTGTGGCGAGTGCAGACCGGTGAGAGCACCCCATCCAGCGCCCTGGAGAAGACATGAAGACCCTTGGACTAGACGAGGCCGGTCGCGGCTGTGTGTTGGGGCCCCTTGTGGTCGGCGCCTACTGCGTAGAAGACGCGGACATTCCCAAGGTCAAGACTGCTGGTGCGACCGACTCCAAGCGCCTGAGCGCCAAGAAGCGGGACTCCTTGATCGAGCCCTTGGGCGCGCTGGGAGAACACCGCTTGATCGAGATTTCCCCAGCCGAGATCGACGTTGGGAACCTCAACGACCTGGAGTTGGCCGCGTTTGTGGACCACATCCTGCACTTCCGCCCAGAGCGTGTGGTCATTGACGCGCCTGTGCACCCCAACGGCATCCCCAACTTCACTGCCAAGCTGCTCGCGGCCCTGGACTACGTGCCCGTGCTGGTCATCGAGAACAAGGCCGACCTGAACTACCCCAGCTGCGGCGCCGCCAGCATTTTCGCCAAGGTGCGGCGCGACAGCCATATCACTCCGTTGAACGCCGGGTCCGGCTACCCCTCGGACCAGGTCACGCGCGACTGGCTGATGGGCTTTATCGAGCGAAAAGAGCCCTTTCCAAGCACCGTTCGTACCCGTTGGGGCACCATCGCAAAGCTCCAACAGCAGAGCTTGTTCTGATGCTGTCCCTGGTGCTGCCACTCTACAACGAGGAGGCCTGCGTTCAGGACACGGTAGGCGGGCTGCTTCAAGCTCTGCAGGGCGCCGGCTGCGAACTAATCCTGGTCAACAACGGCTCAAGCGATCAGACCCCCTTCCGCATCAACCAACTCGCCATCGAGCACAAGAAAGTCAAGGCCTTCCACCTGGCCGACAACGCAGGCTACGGCGGCGGCATCCTCTTTGGGCTGCGCCAGGCCCAGGGCAGCGTCGTGGGGTGGAGTTGGGGAGACGGTCAGATCGCCCCCGAACACGTACGCTCCTGCCTAAACTTGGTCCGGCGAGAGGGTGCCCAGCTGGCAAAGGTACGCCGCGTCGAGCGCCAAGACGGACAAGACCGGGCGATGGTCAGCGCGGTATACAGTCAGGTCATGCGCCGAGGTTTTGGGGTAGAGACCAGCGACGTGAACGGCTGCCCGAAGCTCATGCCCCGAAAGGTCTTTGAGGGGCTCGATCTACGCTCCACGGACTGGTTCTTGGACGCTGAAACCCTGCTCAAAGCACAGGCACAGCAGCTACAAGTGCGCGAAGTACAGGCAACCATGCTGCCTCGTTCAGGCGGCAGCTCCAAAGTGGACTGGCGCACCGTCCTGGAGTTCAATCGGCGTCTTTTGGCCTGGAAGACAGGCTGGAGACCTGAGTGAGAAGCCCAGGAACGCCCGCCGCTGGAACGCCCGTCGCTGGAACGCCCGTCGCTGGAACGCCCGCCGCTGGAACGCAGGGCTACGGTGAGAACCTGATCTGTCTGAGCCAACGCTACGACGCCGTGGACGTCCAAGCCCTTTACGCCCCGGCGTGGCCCTACTTCCCTGCCGCCCCAGCGCCTGTACTGGACATCGGCGCAGGCTCTGGACGCGACGCCGCCTACTTTGCCGAACGCGGCCATCCGGTCACCGCTGTGGAGCCTTTCGGCCCCTTCCGGAGAACCGCTGCTCTAAATCACCCACACCCGGCCATTGAGTAGGCGGACGCCAGCCTCCCGAACCTGGAGGGCTTGGCCATAAGCGCTGCGGTCCACTCCGAAGCGATTGGCCGGCTGGACCGTGAGGAACCGATTCACTGGATGGCGGACCTCCACCCCCTCCGGTACCGAGTCGGCGACCCATTTCCGCGCAGGTGAGCCCTCCTACTGGAGCCAGCTCTTCGTCGATGAGCACAACATTCTTCAAGTGACTGACCCAGGCGTCACCATCGCCTCGCTCGAGCCATCCTGCAAGTGCTGCACGCACACCTTCATTGGCGAGCCATTCGCAGGGAACTTCGACCCAAGGCCCCTCAGCTCAGCAGGCCCCTCAGCTCAGCAGGCCCCTCAGGTCAGCAGGCCCTCCAGCACCCCACCCTCCAGGCTGCCGTCGCCAAAGTCCTCGACCAAGCCCCCACTCCCAGTGCGCACACCCACCGCATTGATCAAGGTGTTCATCAGCTTGTTGTGGGTCACGCCGCCGTAGTCCACAAACTGACCGGCCTGTAGTGCACCGCTGGCACTGCCTGCTAGGACAAAGGGCACGTTGCTGTAGCTGTGGCTGATCCCAGCCCCCAAGTCGTTGCACCACACCGAGATCCCCTGGTCCAAGATACCGAACTCGTTGAGGCGGTCCAAGAGATGCAGGAAGGTCTGCCCGTAGAGCCGGTCGATGGCCTTGTGCATCTCGTAGGCGCCCACAATGGCCTCGCCTTCGTCACCGTCGCTGTAGATGCGGTGAGAGACCCAGTGAAAGCTGGGGAGACGCTGCCCGTCGATGGTATACTCCGTCCCATCGTTCCCATCTCCAATCTGGAGCGTGCCTGACCGTACAAAGCCGCACGCCGCTGCAAGAGCCATCAGATCCAAGTGCTGACGGGCCACAAGCAAGCGCCGGTCGTCCAAGGTGGACAGGCCCACACCGTCCAGCATAGCCTGGGCCTGCTCCTCGCTCACACGACAGGACAAGCGCTCAAAGTCCCGGATCGACTCTCTGTGAAGAGTCA
>JBLHMA010000174.1:0-10452 GCA_047621545.1 Cognaticolwellia sp.
TTGCGGTCTTGGCCTTGATCTTGGAGAGCTTGTCGTCCAGGGACTCGCCCTTGATCTCGGCGCCCACGTCCGCCTCGGCCTGGAGCTTGTCCACGTGCTCACGCACGTTCTCCAGCGCCTTGATGTCTGCATCGGTGCTCATACCGTCCAGAGTCTCCTGGATGGAAATCCGTGCCTCCGCGTTCGCCTTCTTGGCCAACACCTCGTTCTTCTCGCGCTTGAGCTTCTCGATCTCGCCCTGGAACGCGATGAGACCACTCTTGGCCTCTTCCGCCTGGACCTTGATCTTGGAAAGCTCACCGGAGACCTGGACGATCTTGCTGGTCAGCTCGTCCTTCTTCTGGATGAGAACGAGAGCAACATCGTCTTCCCCTTCCTGCACGGCCACCGGGATCTGGAGTTGAACCTCGCCCAGCTGGGTCTCAGCTTGCTCCAACTCCGAGGTCAGTTTGTTGCGCAGGTACACGATCCCAGAGACCGCCTTCTTCAACTCGCGGTGCTTGTTGAGACGCTCCTCGATCGCGGCCTCGTAAACAGCCGCAGGATTCTTCTGCTCAACTTCGGAGACCCAGAGGGAGATAAATCCCTTCCAGACGTTGGCGATGCGATCAAACAGGCCCATGGGATCCCTTTTCTGGATTGTGCACCGTCGACTGTCTGCCCAGCCGTTCTAGTGCTTTCTATGCTAGGAGATTACTGGGTTTGAGCGGGTGCCGCAAGGCACCAGAGTTACGAGTTCAGGCGCCCGCCTATTGCAGGTCAGCGGCCCAGCCAGAGCCCCAGAGCCCCTGCACCCAAGCAGAGAGCCAAGGTGCCCACCACGTTGAAGGCCGCCAGACCGGCTTGCCCCTCCTGAACCAGACGCAGAGTATCGGCGTTGAAGGTGGAGTAGGTAGTGAATCCACCCATCAGTCCAGTGCCTAAAATTAGGCGCAGACGGGGATCGCCAAAAGCTGGATGACTCAGGATCAGGCCCAGCCCAAAGCTGCCCAACACGTTGACCACCCAAGTCCCCCAGTGGCCAGGAACCGCCAAGCTCACGCCATAGCGCAGGCTGGCCCCCAAACCGCCCCCCAAAAAGACCAAGACCAGGTTCTGCACACCACTCCCAAGCAAGGGACAAGAGCAAGCGTTAGCCTGCATGAATGCTGAGCATCCTACTCCCCTTGTCGCTGGCCTCCCAGGCCCAAGCCCAGACCTCACCTCCACTGCCCCTGTTGGAAGCACAGGCCGGGGTGGACTTCCTGGCCTACATCGGCCAGACGGTCGAACTCGCTGGCGGCGGAAGCGGCGCGGAGGAGCTGAGCTACAGCTGGGTTCGGAGCGGAGGGCCTCCGGCAGAGCTGGACGATCCCTCCTCGGCCACCCCCCAGTTCACAGCCGAGCAGCCGGGCTCCTATCGCTGGGACCTCAGCGTCTCTTCCGGGTCCGAGGCCAGCTTGCCCGACACGGTCACCGTCATGGTCGTGGCAACCGAAACCCCCAAGATGGAAAGCAGCTGCTCCACTACGGGAAGCACGCCGCTCTGGGGCTTAGGCGCACTGGCCCTGGGGCTGGTGCTCTCCAGACGCCGGCGCATCCTGTAAAGGACCCGCTCTCGAGACGTTCTCTTAGGGGCAGACCACTGAACCGGCGTCGGCTCGGAACTTCCACTTGGCGCCTTCTGCGGCGGTCAAGACGCAGCTGCCACCACTGCTATCCGGAAAGCTGACCCGGGCTGTCACTGTACCGGCGGGCAAGCTCAGCACGCCGGGCGCCTGAACACTCTCACCGCCAACACGCACGCGCGCTCCCGCGGGCACCGATGCGACGCGGACCTCGACCCGGATGACCTGGCCTGCGGGATCGGGCTCTTGAGTGCTTGGAGCAGGGTCGACCTTGGCGACGGGGGGCTCTACTCGAGCAGGAGCCTTCTCCGCTTCCTCTACCGGCTGCAGCTTGGGGACATCCTGCAGCGGATCTGCGTCCGGTGGATCTGTTTTGGCTAGATCTGCCTGGGGTGGATCTGTCTGAGGCCCAACGCCATCCACCGGGGAGCCTTCCGGCACGAGCGGCTGCACCGGCTCCTGCACTTCGGGTGTGATCGCAGGCTCACTGGATCCTGGCTGCTGCTGGAGCACCAGGGCCAAGATGCCACCCACAACTGCCAATCCGAGCAGAATTCCCAAGGCTCCGAAGAGCATCAGACGGCCCATGCCGCTCTGATCCTCTTCTTCATCTTCAGGCGGTGGTGGCAGGACCACCGGCTTGGCCTTGGCGGCGGGAGGAGGCTCCAGATTGACTGGCACGGGAGCAGGCGTAGGGCTGGGCAGCTCAGGCTTGGTGCTCCCCCAGGGCTTGGGCTCATCTTGGTCCAAATCCCGCAGACCGCTGCGGCCCAAGGTGGCCTCCAGCGGAATCGGGTCATGGGTCTCACGGGCGTTGTACAAAGGCTCCACTGTGACCTGAGCGAACTGGTCCATGCTGAGCGTGCCGCGGGGCAGCCGCTTGAGGAACTCGTTGCACAAGCGCCGCATGTCGGCAGCGGTCGGCCGCCGCTGGGCCTCGTAGCGCATGCAGCGCCCAATGAGGTTGCGCACGGCTTTGAGCACCGGGCCACCTTCGACCAGCTCAGGAGAGCTCAGCTGGGCCAAGCGCTCCTCCAGCTTCACGCCGTGCTTGTCGGGGTGCACACTCAGGCGCCCCAAGGGCACCCCAGCAAGCAGCTCGAAGAGGGTAGAACCTAAGGCGTAGATGTCGACGGTAGGATCCGCCTCAGCGCCGTCGAAGCACTCGGGGGCCATGTACAGCGGCGAGCCCAGGGTCAACGCCGAGGTGTGCGCCCCACGTTCACCGAATTGGGCCCGAGCGGTGCCAAAGTCCAGCACCTTTACGGAGCCAGCCACCGAGACGATGATGTTGGAGGGCTTGATGTCCCGGTGCACCACCCGCAGGGGCTCTTTGGCTCCAGGAGGGAGCTGGTTGAAGGCAGCATCCAGAGCCGAGGCCACTTTGGCGGCGATCCCCACCGCGATGCTCACCGGCAAGGGGCCATTGCCCTTCAAGAGACGCTCCAAAGTCAGGCCCTGGACGTGCTCCATGACCAACGCAGGACGCCCCTCGATCTCAATGAGCTGCTCCACACGAACGATGTTGTCGTGGTTCAACAGCGCCAGCAGCGTGGCCTCGTCCCTGGAACGGACCAGAATCTCTGGATGATCCGCCCATTCCGACTTGAGCACCTTGAGCACGACCGTTCGACGGATCGCTCCCTCGGTCAACAGCGCGACGTAGACCGCCCCGAAGCTACCCTCGCCTAAAGTCTCAAGGATTTCAGTGTTCAGTGGAAGGGCCACCGTTCCGCCAGCCAGCGCCGACCACGGTAGCACGCATCCCCAAGAGTGTGGGCCTGGGCTGAGGCTTAGAAGGTGAGCGTGCTGCCCACGCCAAGCTGAGCCCACGACAATCGCCCACTCTCGGCGCTCTGCCAATGCTGGCCGCCGACGCTCAACAGCAGCGGCACCGGACCTAGGTCGACAAGGTGAAGCTGTGCCAAGAGCGCTACACCAAAGCCGGCGTCTATCCACTGCCCTTGGAGTTCAAGGTAGATCGAATCGATCGGCTGAAGCTGGATGAGAACACCGGCACCCCATGCTCGGCCAGGCTCAAAATTCGGATCCTCGCCGGCCGCCTGGAGCACCAACAAAGAGGCACCACCCAGCACCGGACCGACCGCAAGCCCCAAGCCAAGACCGTGATCCTGCTGCCAGCCGGC
The DNA here is from genome assembly GCA_047621545.1 of Cognaticolwellia sp. Taxonomy (GTDB): domain Bacteria; phylum Myxococcota_A; class UBA796; order UBA796; family CAJQPC01; genus CAJQPC01. The sequence continues at coordinate 3,755 of JBLHMA010000174.1, forward strand.
CGCCAGGTGCGCGCGAGTTGGCGACCCGGTGCGCGCGCCGCTCGCGCCTGGGCTCAGCTCAGCGCCCAGACGAAGGTGCCACGTCCCAGCAGTGCGGGCCCTCAAGACAAGCACGGGGCCGCCCTGCAGTCCCTCGTAGCTCTGCCCTTCGCGCCCTACCTTGCTCACTGCGAGTTGGTAGCCCGCCGCCGCACTAGCCAAGCCACCCCGATCTGATGTACGGGGCTCTCTTGGCGTCTTTTCAAGCACCTGCTCGGGGGCTGCCTGATCAACCGGCGGCGCTGGTGCCGCGCGCACCGAGATCTCGGCCTCTTGGCTGGGTCCCAGCTCGAGCACGCGGACTTGCCAGCCGTCGTCCTGCAGCCACTGCACGATGTGCCAGCCACTGGCCAGCTCCCTTGGGCCTGTGCTGTAGGTGATCACGCCGTCGACAAGGATCACCGCGGGCACGGGCTCAAAGTCCAAGATGAGCAGCGCAGGAGGGCTTGGCTGCACCGCGTCCAGCTTAGCCTGGACTTCCGGCCCGTAGTCCGGATCGCCGGCTCCAAAACCAGCAGCCCGCTGGTAATAGACGCTGCTCTCCTGCCCCATGAAGGTGCCGTACGCCGCCTGACCCAACATCAGCTTGCCCAACTCCGCTTGATCCAAGGGTCCTGTCAGGCAAGGCAAGCTAGCCTCGATAGCGGAGAGCTCCTGCTTTGCTGCCGGCTCACCAAAGAGCACGCCGTCCTTGACCGCCTCCAAGCGCAAAGCCATGGCCTCGGGCTCCAGCGGAACAGGACACTCCTGGGCCAAGGCTACCCCTGCACCCAACAGAAGAAGCAAGCTCACTATTGGGGTGCTCCCTCGTTGATCCAGTCCTCGATCATGGTGATCTCACCGGACGTCAGGCTGCCTCCGCCACGAGGCATCTGGTTGCCGGCTCCACCAACAGAGGCCTGGGTACCGTCGATCTTGTGCTGCAGGTAGCTGGTGGCCGAATCGAAGGGGTCGATGCGGTACATGCTCGGAATATCATCCGATGCCACGTACACCAACGAGGTCCAATCCTCGATGTAGCTCAAGCTGCCCGAGCCGCCTGCACCGCCGTGACAACCGCCACAGGTGCTGGTCAGGACCGGCTCGATGTCAGTTGCAAAGCCGTACACAAAGCTACAGCTGTCGTTGGCTGCGCTCGGCGTGCCAGCGTCTCCACCCGACAGAGCAGTGACCGAATCACACCAGTGACCGCCATGGTCATTGGCGTCGGCGTCCAGGTAGGTATCGTCAAGGCTCATCGACACGGCCACCGGTGTGCCGAAGTAGGTCGAGTCGCTGAAGTCCACCTCGTCCAGCAGCACCGTCTCACCGCTGTCCGTGTACATGCCGATGACCTCACCAGAGTTGCCCACAGAGAAAGCCGAGGTACCGGCACCCCAAGTGTAGGTCGCGTCTGGGGAGTAGCCACCGTTGGTGGCTGAATCACTGCTTGGCCCGATCAGGAAGTAGTCGCCATCGGCCACCACGCTGCTGGTCACCACCACACCCGAGGTCACCTCGGCTGCACGGCTGCTGTCATTCGTGAAGTACAAGCCTTCGACATCGACCTCGCCGCCAGAGTTGTTGAAGACCTCGATGTACTCCCCCTCACTGTCGGCTACCGCCGAGGGGTTGATCATGATCTCGGTGATCACCAGATCACCCGCGATCAGGTCCGAGAGAATGTAGGGGTCCGCCGTGCCATCGCAGTCGTCGTCCACAGCATCGCCGCGCACTTCGGTGGCCCCGGGGTTCACCGCGATGTCCGAGTCCAAGCAGTCGGTGTTGTCGGAGACATAGCCCGAAGGGGCATCGCAGTAGTCGGTGCCGGCATCGTTCTCATCGCCGTAGGCGTCGGTGTCCACATCGACGTAGAAGGTGCTCATGGTGCCCACGTCCACGCCGCTGTCCAGATCGTCCGCGCTGCCATTGCAGTCCTCGTCATCGTCGGCGCCGTCACAAACCTCGGTCCCATCGGGGCTGATCAAGCCGTCGCCGTCATCACAGTCGGTGTTGAGGGTGGATTCTCCGTCACCCGTCTCACAGAGCTCATCCGCCGTCGAGGCCACCGTGCTGGTGCTGCCGAAGCCGTCACCATCGCTGTCCAGATAACAGAACTCGGTGCCGTCACAGTCTTGGTCCACCTCGTCGCCCACCGCATCGCTGCTCTCGCCGGGGCTCACGCTGCCGTTGGCGTCGTTGCAGTCAGTATTGTCCGTGACATAGCCACTGGGCTGCTCACAGAGAGCCGTACCGCTATCGTCCACGTCCCCATAGGTGTCCGAGTCCGAGTCGACATACCAGGTCGTCTTGGACGAAGTCTTGGTCCCGGAGTCGAGATCGTCCGCGACCCCGTTGCAGTCCTCGTCGGTGTTGGATGAATCGCAGATCTCGCGCTCGCCGGGGTTGATGGCCGAGTCCGCGTCATCGCAGTCCTCGTAGCCCAAGCCGGAGCCGCCTACCCAGGTGCTGCCGTCATCGGAGCACTCTACGTAGTCATCGTTGTCGTCGTCGGTCTCGTTGGTGGGCACTGAGCCCAAGCAAGCGTTGTCCTGACCATCGCAGAGCTCGGTAGCCGTTGGGTAGACCACATTGTCGGTATCGTCGCAGTCCGTGCTGTCGTCGGCCAGCTTGGAGCCCGAGCGGTCGCAGTTCAGATCAATACCGTCCACTTCCGTGGTGGATCCGTAGCCGTCCTTGTCCCCATCTCGGTAGCAGGTGTCCACGTCATCGCAGTCCTGGTCCACGCCATCCGCCGCGGTCTCCGTAGCAGTGGGGTAGATCGTGCCCGCAGTGTCGTCGCAGTCCTCGTAGCCAGTGATGCTAGAGCCAGCCCAGTCGCTGCCGTCATCGGCGCACTCCACATAGCCATCGGAGTCGTTGTCGACCTCGTCCGTGTCGATGCTGCCCGCGCACGCATTGTCCTGACCGTCGCAGAGCTCCGTGGCGCCCAGGTAGACCGTGTCATCCGTGTCGTCGCAGTCGTCCGCATCGTCGGCCAGGCCCTTAAAGTCCCGGTCGCAGTTGAAGTTGGAGGTGCCGGTCTCCGCCGTGGCAGTGGGGTCCCCGTAGCCGTCCTCATCTACATCCGCGTAGCAGGTCTCGACGTCATCGCAGTCGTTGTCCACGCCGTCGGCGACCTGCTCGGTTGCACCGGGGTAGGTGGTGGCCTCGGCATCATCACAGTCGTCATAGCCCGTAGGCGTGGAGCTCCCGTCCCAGCCGCCGCTGTCGATGGAGCATTCCACGTAGCCATCGCTGTCTCCATCGCTCTCGGCGCTGGCCAAGCTGGAGTCGCAGTCGTTGTCCTGTCCGTCGCAGAGCTCGGTGGCGCTGGGGTAGATGGTCCGGTCCGTGTCGTCGCAGTCATCGCCGCCGGTCATAGACGCCGAATCGCTGTCCCAGCCGGACCCCGGCCAGGTGCACTCCACGTAGCCGTCGCTATCGTCGTCCTGCTCGTCGCTCTCCAGGTTCCCATCGCAGTCGTTGTCCCGTCCATCACACAGGTCCGGGGCGGAAGGGTACTCGTCAGAGTCGGAGTCGTTGCAGTCAGAGTCCAGAAGGGACGTGTAGCTGCCCTCGGACTCGCACTGACAGACAAAGCCGCCAGACACGCCGAAGCTGTCCCCGTCGGCGTCGATATAGTAGTTGGAGCAACCCTGAGAGTCGATGTCGTTGGTGCTACCATCGCAGTTCGAGTCCACATCGTCACAGCTCTCGACAGCCTCCAATCCGCTCAGGTCCACGCCGGGGAATACCGAGGGGTCACCGTCGTCGCAGTCATCTCCGAAACCGCCACCGCGTTGAGCCACATCCCCAGCGTCGTGTCCATCTTGGTCAGCGTCAAAATCCGTGTCGCCCCAGCAGTCCGCGTCGATGCCGTCGTAGACCACGTCAAGCGGCTCATCGAGCTTGGAGCGCGGGTAGACCTCGTCGGGGTCTAGGGGGGCCAGGCCGCCCAGGGCCTGGAAGTCCGTCGGGGTGGTGGTCGGGTCATCCCAACAGTCCACTGCGGGCAAGCCCTCGACCTCGTCTCCAAAGCTGTCGAAGACAACCGTTGCATGGGCAGTAAAAGCCGCTGAATCCCAAGAGTCGGGGAAGGCCGCGATGTAGGCGGCGTCCACGTAGCCGTCGCCGTCTCGATCCCCGTCATTTCCGTCGCAGTTCTCGTCCACGCCGTTGTACCAGAGCTCCTCGATGCCCTCGTTCGGGAAGATCTCCTTGTCCGAGTCGTCGCACTCTTCGCAGTAAACGAATCCGTCGCCATCGGCGTCGTGGTCGTTCTCGAACTCCCCAACGTCGTCCACACCGCAGTCCTGATTCACGCCATCGTACGGGGTGTCCGTGGCCCCCAGGAAGATGTCCTCGGGCTGAATCTCTGCCGGGACACCGCAGTCGTCGTCCTTCACGTCGTCCAAATCTTCGATGGCATCCGCGCAGTCCGTGCCGACATCTCCAGCCACGTTCTCAAACCACTGGCTATCCTGACCGTCCCCGTCCTGGTCAAAGTCAGAGTTGTCCGCGCAGTCCTGATCTCCTCCGTCGTACCAGAGGTCTTCTGCCCCAGGAAAGACCAGCTCGGCGCTGGGCTGGGTCGCGCCACCCACCACCACTTGGTTCTCGGGGATCTCCAGGGTGCTGTCCCAGCAGTCACCCGAGGCGATGTGGGCCGGGAAGTCCTGCCAAGTGTCCGCGAAATCGGCCACATAGAAGCTGGGCACAAAACCATCACCGTCCATGTCCGCGTCGTTTCCGTCGCAGTCCTGATCAATTCCGTCGTACCAAATCTCAACCTGGTCTCCCACGTCCTTGTTTAGGTCGTCGCAGTCCTGGCCAAAGGGCACGCCGTCCCCATCCGCGTCGACGGCAGCCCACTCAGCGTTGCAGGCAGTCAGTAGACCCAAGAAGATGGGCACAGCAAGACGATTCAGCATGGGAGGTCCCGAAGTTACAAGGACCACAGGATAGCGCTGCATACCTTGCAGACACAAGCTGACCCTCCTCTTCTCGCCCAACCCCGACATTCTTACACTTGACGTGCATCCCCCGGGCAATACCTGGACCCTCGCTGCCGAAGATGCGGCGACACGAGGGTGATTCGATGATCAAAGTCGAGAAGCTGAGCAAGCGCTATGGCGCCACGACAGCGGTACAGGAGCTCAGCTTCGAGGTACCAAAGGGCGAAGTCGTCGGGTTCTTGGGCCCCAACGGCGCCGGTAAGACCACCACAATGCGCATCATTGCCGGCAGCCTGGGGGCGACCGAGGGCCGGGTGACCCTGGACGGCCAGGACGTTTTTGAGAACCCCCGTGAGGTGAAGAAGAGGATCGGCTACCTGCCCGAAGTTCCTCCCCTCTACACGGACATGAAGGTGCGGGACTACGTGCGCTTCGCCGCACGTCTCAAAGGGGTCGACGACATCAACGGCGCAGCCGAGGCCACCATCAACCGGGTCGGCCTGGCCCCAGTGGCCCACCGCATCATCGACCACCTCTCCAAGGGGTTCCGCCAGCGCTGCGGCGTAGCCCAAGCCTTGGTACACAACCCCGACGTGCTGATCCTTGACGAGCCCTATTCGGGGCTCGACCCCGCTCAGCGCGTCGAGATCCGCGACCTACTCAAAGAGCTCGCTCAGGAAGACCGCACGGTGATCCTGAGCACCCACGTTCTCGCCGACATCGAAGCGATGTGCGAGCGGGTGGTCATTATCAACAAGGGCAAGATGGTGGGCCAAGGGCCGATCAGCGAGCTCACCAAGGTCCTGGGGGGTCGAACAATCAAGCTGAGCGTGGCACGCCCCGAGGGCCTGCTGGACGTCCTGAGCGTCATACCTGGTGTTCTCAGCATCACCCCCGGAGAGGCTGGCGCCATCTCCCTGTTCACCGAACCGGGTGACATCAGAGAGCAGGTGGCTGCCGCCGCCGTGCCCCATGGGCTGCTGGAGTTCTCCGGCCGCCAGAGCTTGGAAGACATCTTCCTCCACCTGACCCAACAAGCGGAGGCGTGATGGGCAACATACTGGCCATCGCCAAGCGAGAGCTACGCAACTACTTCGCCACCCCTGTGGGCTGGCTGAGTTTGTGCGGGTACATCTTGCTCACCGGCTTTTTCTTCTCGATCTTCCTGGGCTTTTACTCCGAGCAGGCCGCTACCATGGGCTTTGACCCATACGGTCCTGCGGAGATGAATGTCGACGAGTACCTGGTGTCCCCTTTCTTCGGAAACGCCAATATTATCCTGCTCTTCTTGTGCCCCGCCTTGACCATGAGGCTGTTCTCAGAGGACCGCAAGGCCAAGTCCCTGGAGCTGCTCCTGACCAGCCCCATCTCCACCACGGAGATCGTGCTCGGCAAGTACCTGGGCGCCCTGGGCTTTGTGCTGCTGCTCTTCTTGGGCACTCTGCATTACCCAGCGCTGCTGTTCTGGATGGGTGACCCCGATCCAGGAATCATGGCCAGCTGTTACCTGAGCTGGACCATGATGACCGCCTGCTTCATGGCTGTGGGTTTGATGGCGAGTAGCTTTACCGAGAACCAGATGGTCGCCATGATCCTGGCCTTCGGCATCCTGCTCATGTTCTGGCTCTTGGGCTGGGCCGAGGGCAGCTTGGGCTCCACCGGATTCCAGGGCAGCCTGAAGGATGTCCTGTCCTTTGCCTCCCTGGTCAACCGGACGGAAGA
>JBLHMA010000175.1:0-10451 GCA_047621545.1 Cognaticolwellia sp.
GGCCCCCCTTCGCAGCACTATTGGTCTGGCGGCGTGGGCAGGGGAGTTGTGACCTCGTCAGAGGGCAGATCCCGTGAGATGGGGATCTCGATTCCCCTCCAGGCGGCCACGCACCAGGCGACGATGGCTATGCATCCCCAGCTCAAGCCCAAGACCACGCCGGCGTCCACAAGACCGCGCCAAGGTTGGGGCAGCAAGCGCACCATGAGCACCAGAGAACTCACGCCGATCAGCAACCACCAGGAGACCAGCAAGCGCTTCTTGGTGGCGCGGATCAAGCCCATGGCGAACATGGGTGCCAAAATCAGCTCTAGGGCGCCAGGGTTTTGGGCCAAATACTGCGTGCGGGCCACCACCCGCGGGGCGAAGGCCTTCTGAAAGCCTCGGTAGCCCTCGAAGTAGGCCATAAACCCAATCCAGCCCAAAGCCGCCCCTATCTGAAGGGGGCTCAAGGACTGGTCGAAGGCCTGGATGACCTTGGGCACCAAGGCCCAAACGGCTCGGCCGCACAAGAGCAGAACGCCGCCGACTCCCCAACTCCAGGCGAAGGCCTTGGAGAGGAAGCTCAGCGGATGAACCACGCAAAGATGGTGTCATCGTCCGAGGTCTCAATGTCCAGGAGTTGGCCGCGAACCTGGCGCAGAATGCCCAGCGCCTTGCCTGCATTGGCAGCCAAGTTGGCAGGCACGTAGACCCGGTCTTCGTGCTTCATGTAGTTGTGGATCTCGTCCACCTTTCGGTGGGTCACCTCGAAGCCGGCCGCTTCCAGGCGCTTGACCGCGTTCAAGCCGTCGCCCTTGCCTGCTCCGTCGTAGACGACCTGGACCTTGCCGGAGGAGGGGGCCGGAGCCGTTTCCTTGGCGGGGGGAGCCTTCGCGGCGGCCGGGGCCGGGGCCGGAGCCGGAGCCGGAGCCGGGGCAGGTGCCTTGTCAGCGGTCTTAGCGGGGGCGGATTTGTCTGTGGTTTTGCTCATGAACGAATCTTAGGCCACGTTCGCCGCGCGATCCAGCGTCAGCCGGACTTTTCATCCTTTTGTTCCGCTTGGCTCCTCGGGAACTGTCGCCACGCGCATGGCTGGGTCTTGCAGCGCATCGGCCCGGTGCCAGAGCACATGGATGCGTCCGAGGGCGTCCAGGGAAAAGCGCCACCAGCCGCGGTTCAGAAAGTTCAGGATTTCGAGACGATACCGGGCCCGAAAGTGCACGCCGTCGTCCTCAGCTTGGAGCGACTCCACAACAAACACGCTGTGTCGGTTGGCTCCCTGGGCCCAGGTGATGATCGCCTCGGAGCCTTCAAGGATCTCCACAACGGCATCGATGCGGGTTCCCCAGCCGTGGCGGCGCACTTGAGCATCGGGGCCCACGGCTGCCTGAAAGCGCGCTACTTTTAGGGGTTGGCTAAGGGCCTGGGCCCAGGCTTGAATGGCTTGGCTCGCACGCTCGCTCATGACCTCGTCCTCGCAAGGGGGGCGTCCTAACCTTTCCGGTGGCCCAAGTCGGCGTTAGGTCGGTGAGGTGCCTTGGCTCTTCATCACCATTCCTATCGGCGTTGTCCTCTGTGGCGTCCTCTTTTGGATGAGGCCCTGGGAGAATGAGCAGATCAGCTCTTCGGATGGAGAGAAGGCCTCTCCTCAGCCAAACCCCAGCCGGGTCTCTAGCAATACTCCTAAGGAGACCGGCCGCTCCGACTCATGGCGTCAGGGCGAGGATCTCAAGCGCTATCCCCGCCGCCTCGCTGAGCTGGAGCGACAGCTCGAAGAGCAGCACCAAGCCGCTGAGCTTCAGCACGATCACCTGGGTGGCAAGCTGGAGCAGCTCTCGGCCAAGGAAGGGCGTGAGGAACTTGTGGCCCGATACGAGCAGGATTTGGGGCTGCTGGTGCGCCGCACAGAGGTGACCCAGCGCGTCTTAGGCACCGTGTGGAAGACCCGGGCGATCCTGCACCTTCGCGTGCACTTGGCCATCGCAGCACGCCAACGCCCCGATCTGGCCCACCTGCCGCCGCCATTGGATGTCGAGTCCGGCGACCTAGAGCAGGCGGCGCGCGCCTACACCCGGGCCTGTATCGAAGTGCGCACCTTCGTGGAGACCCTCGACAGCCTGAAGGGTGGGGTGCACGAGGTCGTTCCGCCGGAGCCGGATGTCTCCGAGGTTCAGGACTCTGATCGCCAAGCCATCACGCAAGAAGTGGGCGCAGTCGAGGACACCCTGGCCTCGCTTCGGGAACGCATGGACAGCTTGGCGGACACGCTAGACTACTTGGGTGACCGCTTCCGAACCCAGCGCGTGGTCGAATCTGGCTCTTTGTCTCTGTCCCTTGGACCCGAGGGCGAGGCCCTACTGGACGAGGTCACATCGGCCCTCTCGCAGCTCGACGAGCTCTCCGCAGTTGGTGACAAGGGCCTGGCAGACGCCGCTGTAGACGGCCTGACGGAAGACATCGCCAACCTGGAGCAGGTGGGCTTGGATGGCTTGGCCGAGGCCGAGGCGCAGCTGGAAGTGCAGAAGCTCCTGGCCCAGTTCAGCGCCAGAAGCTGAAGGCTTGCCGGGGTTGAGCCGTGTAGACTCCCAGGGATAGGGAGGTGGGCGATGCTTGCGTTGTTGTTGGGTGGGGTAGCGAGTGGGAGTCCTGCGACGGACTACATAGATGCGCAGGTGGCGGTCGATCTGCAGCTGCAGTCGCTCTACGTCAACTACACAGTGGGGGCGGTCCTGGCTGGAACGGAGTCGGCTCCGGTGCTCGCTGCGGCCCAGGAGCAGATCCATGGGCTTCTAGTGGTTGCCCAGGGGCAAGAGTCGTGGCCTGGTGGTGACCAGGGCCTGAATGCAGCGGTCATTCAGCGTGCGGAGCACAGCGTGCTCTTCTTTGATCAGACCCTTCCCACAATGGTGTCTCTGGCCGGCAGTGCGTACCCTCGGGATGCCGACCAGCTGCAGTTTGAGACGCTGACCCACCTCTCGAAGGTGACCGATGCCCAAGATGTGGAGCGCATGAGCGCGGCTCTCGTGGCCTTTGGGGACGCCAACCGGGTTCAGATCCTGGATCGGGTACCGGAGCCCTTGGGCGCTCCGACCTTGGAGCTGGGCTTGCCGGGGTATCCAAGCGCACTGCCCAGCACAGTTCGGGTCGGCTTTGCCATCGGACACCACAACGAGATGGTCGGGCTCAACGACCAGGTCCTGAGTGCTTGGAACGCCATCGTCGTGATGGAGTCTGCAGATGTGGAGAGCCAGCGACCGGTACTGGAGGAGGCGGTTCAAGAGCTCAGCGAAGTTCCGCCTTGGATGGGGGACGAGACTCTGAGTGCTGCGATGGCGGCCAACGGGGAGGCGCTGCTCGGCTTGGTAGACCAGCTGATGCAGAGCGCGGCGCTGGACATGCGTGTGTTCCTGTTTGGAAAGAAGAGGCGGCAGCGGGACAGCTTGCTCAAGGAGGTAAACCAGAGGGTCCCGGCCTTGAATGCCAAGGTCTTAGCTGCCCAAGAGGTCTTTGTAGAGAGCTGGCAGATAGACGCCTATGAGCAGCACATTGACGCACTGGCCAAGTGGGCTGCGGCGCGCGGGGAGGAGCTGTGAGTCCCTTGTTTTTGATCTGGTTGGCTGGGCCCCAGGAACTGGCACTGTATGTACCGCTGGGTGCTTGGCAAGTGCCGACCGTGGTGGCTCAGGCCACGGATCCGGTTGCGGCCATGGCCCATATGGATCTGTGGGCCGACTTTTATCAGCGTGTTGTCAGCTCGGAATTCCCGCGCAATCAAGCGGATATGCCCAAGCAGGCCTCGCCGGCGCTGATCGCTCTGGAGAAGGAGTCTGCGGAGCTCCCGCGATGGCCGGGTCAGGATCCTCTGGCGGATGCAGTGCTCGGATATCTGTCCGACCTTCATCGTTTTCAGGCGGAGCTACAGCCAGCATTTTCAGAGATTCTGTACCGCGAGCAGCCCCGGGATGCGGACCAAGCCCGGGCGGAGGCGCTGTGGATCGAGATGGAGGGGATTCGCTATGGCGGGCCGAACGCGGTGAACCAGGCGATGGTGGCCTTTGGCCAGGCCAATGGTGTGCGTGTGCAGCCCGCTGAGCCCTTTGTGCCGCCTGCGGCCACGGGGGACGCTCTGCCGGGTGGGGCCATGCAGATGTCGGAGAACCACCGTCGAAGCTTGGCTGCCTCTCACCTGAGCGAGGTGCGTGGCATCTGCAATCAGGGCGTGGTCCTGATGAATCAGGCGGTGGGGTTCTCCACTACGCCAGACGAAGACCTGCGCCCCTTAGCGGAGTCCCTGGTTCAGACCCGAGCGGAGATGGATGCGGTCCCAGCTTGGATTGGAGACGCTGAGTTTCGGGACGCGTGCAGCGCGGTCTTGCAGACCCAGGCGGGCATTCTGGAGAAGGAGATTCCGGCGATGCAGGAGGCCCTCAGGAAGGGAGACACAGAGACCTTCAACAGCTCGGCCCGCGATCGGAGCGCTGAGCTGCGAGCACTTCAGCTGGATCTGTACGACGCCGAGGCCAACTTTCGTTTGCGCTGGGGTCTGCAAGCACGGGAGGCACCTCCTCAGCGAGCGGACACACCTGAAGGGGCTCAGGCCTTGGGCCGGATGCGTCACTGGTCAGGCTTGGTCAGCGAGGCGGGGCAGTTGAGCACCCAGCTCAGCATCAACCTGCTCTTGGACGGGGCCGAATTCCAAGCCCAGTCCAAGCTGGCCACCATCCGGCTAGCTGAGCTTCAGCTTCAGGCTGAAAATCCTCCCCCTTTCGAGGGTGAGGACCCTCTGCGTAGACCGGCCATCGCGGTCCTGGACGTCCTGGAGCAGTCCTTTGGCGATTGGGGGAGCCAGGCCATTGTGCTCCTACGCAATCCCAAGCCCCGCGAGGCGGATCAGCAGCGCTATCAAGCGATTGTCGAAGAGGAAATCCTGGCCACGGAGAAGGCCGTCGCAGCCTACAAGAAAGCGCACAATGCATTTGCCGAGGCGCACGGAATCACGATGATCAGCACCCAAACCTTGGACTCCCTGCACCCGCCCAGCTTCTTGGTCGCTCTGCCCGGTCCCCAGGTTGAGCTCTCGGCCCAAGTGCGTATCGCCTTCGCTGCCGCTCACTTGATGGAGGTAAACCAGGCCTTCTCTGCCGGTCTGGAGTCTTGGAACACCTTTGTGGGCACGCCTGCGGATGCATGGCCCGAGCTCTTGCCACAGACTCGGGCGGTGGTGGCCGCAGCAGTCAACGAGGTGCTCTCGATCCCGCCGTGGATGGGTCAGGAGACCATGGTCCAAGCGGCCGAGGAGGCCCTGAGCACCTGGCTGGACACCTTGGACAAGCATGTCCCCCGCATGATTGAGCTGCGCAGTGGGGATCGCTCGCAGAGGGACGTGGCCCAATACAACAGGCTGCTCGACGAGCTCAACCTGACTGGGAACGCGGGGGTCACTGCGTGGAATGTGGCGAACACAGAGTGGGCTGAGGACTGGAAGTTTACCTCCTCTCAGGCCCACCAGGAGGCGATGGTGGAATGGGCCAGAGACAGCCGGGCGCTGCTAAAGTCGCGATAGCCGGCAAGCATGTTGGTCGGTCTGCCACCGCTCGATACACTCCAAGAGCTCGATGATTTCGATGGGTTTGCCGGAGTGGTCGCTCATGCCTGCGGCCAAGCACTTGGCCTTGTCCCCGGGCATGGTGTTGGCGGTCAAGGCGATGATCGGCAGTGTGGCTCCAGCTTCCCGAAGGGCGATGGTGGCTTGGTAGCCGTCGCAAATGGGCATCTGACAGTCCATCAGGATCAGGTCGGGTTGACGGTGGTGGTAGGCGTCCTGGCACTCTTGGCCGTTGCTGGTGATGCGGACGGTCAAGCCGCTGCGCTCCAGCAGGCGCCGAATCACCATCTGGTTGACCGGGTTGTCTTCGGCCACCAGGACCTCCACACCGGTCAGGGTGTTTTTGGTCCAGGCAGCCCCTGGGGCAAAGGTTGGAGGCGCGACGGCCGTTTTCAGTGGAAGCTTTAGAGTGAAGCTTGTTCCCTGTCCAAGGGTGGAGTGAACCCCGAGCTGACCGTCCATCCGGATGGCCAAGCCTTTGCTAATCGCCAGACCAAGGCCCGTACCGCCGTAGCGGCGTGTGGTGCTCCCGTCGGCTTGGCGAAAGGCCTCAAAGATGTGTGCCAGGGCCTGGGTTTCCATGCCGATTCCGGTGTCTTGGACCTCCAAGACCAGGTGGTCAACCGTGCGGGAGAGCAGGATGCGCACGCTCCCGTTGTTGGTGAATTTGATGGCGTTTGAGACCAGGTTTCCGAGAATCTGACGCAGCTTGGTGGGGTCGCTGATCACCCAGTTTGGACTCTCCGGCTGGGACATGAAGCATAGCGAAACTCCATTTCCTCTCGCCCTCTCCTCCCAGAGAAGCACCATCTCTCGGCACAGTGCGGGCAGGTCCAGTGGGATCCGCTCAACCTCCATCTGGCCAGAGTCGATCTTGGAGTAGTCCAGCACATCGTCCAGTAGAGAGCGGAGCAAACGGCCGGAGCTCTGCACGGTCTTTGCCAGTTGTTGCTGGTCGGCGTCTAGTTTTGAGTCCAGCAGCACCTGGGTCAGGCCCAGCACCCCATTTAGAGGGGTTCGGATCTCGTGGCTCATGGTGGCCAGGAATGTGGTGCGCGCTTTGACGGCTTGGGTGGCCTGGAGCTCAGCGCGCTTGCGCTCCTCGATCTCCAGCATCGCGCGCTGGTTGGTGGTGTGCATGCCTTGAATCAGGCCTTCCCAGATCGAGACCTGGGTGCTCAAGATCGCGCCGAAGATCAGTGCGATGGCGGGGTAGTCCAGCACGGGCATCACGGCTGTGAGCGCTGGAGGGAGGTGCCAGGGCAGAGGTGAACCGAAGAACTCGGCCGCCCAGACTGCGCCAAAGACCAGCGCTGCGCAGATGCTGAGGTTTCGGCCATGGCGGGGGCCCACCATGGTGAAGCCGAGCAAGGGGGAACACAGGAGCCAGGCTGCGCTGTTGGAGTCCATGCCGCCCCGGCCGATCAAGGCGTTCAAGATCACCAGGAAGGAGACGGTGGACATGATCCGTCCGCCCAGCTCCGATTGGCCGCGTCGGGTCAGTAGAAAGAGCGCTGGAACCGCTGCGCAGGGCAGCACAGTCATGACGAGGGAAGGGAGGGTGAGTCCGCAGTACCAGAACAGCAGACCGTAGGCGGGGGCGACGGTGACCAGGAACAGAGCGATGAGGTGCTGGACCCTGACGCGGGCCTGCTGAACAGGACCGAGTCCGTCCGTGCAGTCATCCACCCAAGTTGTGACTGCTGATATCACTTGTTTGCCCTCTATCGGGCTATCGGTCTAAGTGTGTTGACACTTGAGCGCTTCGATCTTGAGGTCATCCTATCAGAGCTGGGGTCCCCTCCAGATCAGTCGAAGTAGACGGTGTACAGATCCCAGACGTCCAGGAAGTAGGTGCCGCCGTTGGGGCTGGAGAAGAACTTGTCGGGGTTGGTCCCGTTCTCGGCATCTAGGCGCCACACGGTTGGATCCTGGGCCCCTTTGGTGCTCATGTAGTACTCGCCATAGACGGTGTCGATGGTCATGCTCTTGGGGGTCCAGCTGGCATTGAAGCTGGCCTTTCGATCCCAGTCGCTCTTGGACTCGTTCCAGCGAAACACGGCGTATCCCTCCGCATCCACGCCGCCGGTGTACCAACCATCGCGAGAGTCCCAGTGGGCGCCGGCCCAGTTCTGTTGCTCTGGTGGGATCTCTGGATCCAGCTGTTTGTGGTAGGTCAGCTCGAAGGTCTCGGGGTCGATGGTGGCAAAGCCGCCGTAGTAGCCAAAGACGCCGATCTCGCCGGTCACTTGGTCCACCGCCACGTCGAAGCTTTGCAGCAGGGGGGTCTCTTCGGCGTCCACAAAGGTGGCGATCTCGGTCTGGGTGCCTGTGGTGGGCTCTACCTTGACCAGGCCGGTGAAGGTTGTGACCAGGTAGTAGCCGTCGGGGTGGGTGGCGATCCCAAAGGCGTAGCCTTCCATGGTGGCGAGGGTGCGGGCCTCGCCGGTGGCGGAGATCTCGAAGATCACGAAGGTGTCGTTGGCGGTGTAGTCACAGCCCACCACGACCCAGCCTTCGCCGTCCACCTGTGGGGTCATGGTGAAGGAGAAGTACTGCTGCAGGCCGGCCATGTCGGTGTACCACCAAGGCTGCACGGCAGGGTCGGAGATCAGAATCTCCTGGGTCTGCTCGCCGAAGCTGTTGACCTTGACGATGCGGGCTGGGGTGCCCTGGTCGTAGCGGCCCTGCTGGAGCACGACCAGACCGCGAAAGGTCTCATCGATCTGCCCGTCGCAGTCGTTGTCCTTGCCGTCGGTGTCGTTCTCGGCTTGGTCGGACTCTTCCCAGCCTGGGTGGACCAGGGGATCGGAGTCATCGCAGTCGCCGTCCTCCACGCTCCAGCCATCGGTGTCCTGGTCCGTGCCGGTGTCGCCAGTGTCATCAGGCCATTCGATGTAGGTGTCGCCGGTGTCGACGGGAGTGATGGGGGTACCGTCATCATCGGACGTACAGGCCAGCAGCAGCCACAGCATAGGAGTCTCCAAGATGGGAGCAGCTTAGCTCTGTCCTGGACAGGTTGGCGCCGACGCGCTGTACACTGCGGCTCCATGGACGACACACGCACCGCCACCTTGAGCCTGCACCAGAGCGCCCAGGGGCCCGCTCTGGGCCTGGAGGTCGTCTGGCACCCGGATCCGAGCTTCGTCGGGGGACAGCGCAGCGTGTCCGCGGGAGAACGCTTGGTGTTGGGGCGAAACAGCCTTGAGCTTGGGGGCGCCCTTCAAGAACCACGCATCTCGCGGCGCCAGAGCGAACTGGGTCGCTTGGGAAGTGCGCTCTCGGTGCGAGACTTGGACTCGCACAACGGCTCGTGGGTCAACGGGGTGCGGGTGAAGTCGGCTGTGCTCCAGCCTGGCGATGTGTTGGGCGTTGGCCAAGTTCTCTTGCTGGTTCGCGAGCTTCCGCTAAACCCCGCGCCGCTATCTTGGGGGCGACTCGTTGGCCGCTCCCCAGCGTTGCAAGCGGCTTTGGAGACCGTGGATCGGGTCGCCGGGCTGGACATGCCGGTCTTGGTGCAGGGCGAGTCGGGCACCGGCAAGGAGCTGGTGGCCCAAGAGCTACACGCGCGCTCCGGACGAGAGGGCCCTTTTGTCGCGGTCAACTGCGCTGGGGTGGCCGACAGCCTGCTCCAGTCCGAGCTCTTCGGCCATGTGCGCGGGGCCTATTCGGGGGCCGAGAAGGCGCGGAGGGGGCTGGTGGACCAAGCCCGTGGCGGCACCCTGCTTCTGGACGAGATCGGCGACGCCTCGCCCGCCCTTCAGGCCGCTCTTCTGCGTCTTCTGCAAGAGCGGGAGCTGCGGCCGGTTGGCTCCGACACGGCCCAGGTTGTCAACGTGCGCTTTGTGGCAGCAACAAACCGGGACCTGGTGGCCGAGGTGCGCCGGGGCCGCTTCCGCGAAGACCTGTACGCGCGCCTCTCTCGCCAGGTGGTCTTTCTGCCTCCCCTGCGGGCGCGGCGCTCCGACATCTTGTCCCTGGTGCACAGCCTGTTGGGTGGTGCCCGCCTCAGTCATGGGCTTGCCCAGACACTGGTCCTGCACGACTGGCCTGGCAATGCTCGGGCGGTTCAGGCGGTGGTCGAGCAGCTGCTGCTGCGCGCGGAGGGTGAGGTGCTTGAGCAGCCGGAGTGGCTGGCGGATGTGATGGCCCGTCAGGCGCGGGCTGAGGATGGCGTGGGCTCGCCGGTCGTGGCCTCGTCGGTGGAGGTCTCGGAGCAGGTCTCGGAGCAGAAGCGGGCTCTGAGTGCGATGAGCCATGCCGAGCTCAGACAGGTCCTCATCACCCACTTGGGCAACCTGGCTGCAGCGGCCAAGGATCTGGGCGTGGGTCGAAACACGCTCTACCGGCACCTCCAACGGGCAGGTGTGGACCTGGAGGCCCTGCGGGAGGAGCTTGGCGATGGTCGGGGACGCTGAGGGCCTAAAAGCGCTGCTGCGGCGCATCGATGGGGTCAGCTATGGGGCCTACAAGCAGCTCTCTGGCGCCTGGGAGATGGGCGGGTTCTCCCTGGAAGTCGATCGGGTCCAAGGGGATCCCTTCGCGGCGCCGTCGGCGGTTCGTGTGCGTAGGCCCATCCAGCTGCCTGGTCTGGAGGATCCCGACATCCTCTGCGCCAGCGAGGACTGGCTGCTCCGGCAGGTCTTGGGCGCCTTGGATTCGGTGCGTCAACGTCGCGGATCGGGGCGCTCAGGGGAGCTGCAAGTCTTGGTTCCGGGACCCGAGATCATCTCTCGCAGCGCTCTGCGCTTGGTGGACGGTCACGTAGAGCTTCGCCTGCGTGCGGGTCTGCCAGCGCGGGGGCGGCGGATCTTGGGTGAGCAGGCCTGGGGTTTGTTCGACCAGGACCTGCGGGCGCTGTGTG
>JBLHMA010000176.1:0-10433 GCA_047621545.1 Cognaticolwellia sp.
AAGACTCTCTCGCAGACCAAAGTCCAGAGACGCCCGTCCACTTGGGTACAAACCCTGCTGCAAGAAAAAGTCCAGGGCATGGGCCCGGAACTGTTGCAAGTTCTTATAAGCCTTGATGGGGTTCACCGGGGTACCGCTCCAGGCCAAAGACCTATCGGCCCACCGCCGTGCTGAAAAGACTAAAGCTGTTTTGCAGTCACCGGGCCTTTGTTCCGGCGCTCCTCCTGCTGGTGGGTCTGCTCTGTCTGCCTGCGCTCGCTGGCGGTTTTCAGATGGACGACTGGTACCACCAGTCCGTCCTGTCCGAAGACCCGGGCCAGGCCTTCAACACCCTGTTTCGATTTGCCCACCCCGAGGAAAACGAAGCCCTCCGCAGCCAAGGTCGCATTCCATGGTGGGCACCGATGGACCTCAAGGTGCAGCTCTGGCGCCCCGTCAGCGTGCTCACGCATCTTCTGGACCAGAGCGTTGCACCGGGCTCGCCAGTTTGGGCCCACCTGCACTCCATTCTCTGGCTGGTGGGCCTGGCTGGCTTGGCAGTACTGCTCTACCGGCACATCCAAGGCCGCACCCCCGTGGCCGCATTGGCCGCCCTGATCTACGCCGTCGACGAGGCCCACGGGCTCCCTGTGGGCTGGATCGCAAACCGAAACGCGCTGATAGCCACCGCCCTGGGCATCTGCGCCGTCCTGGCCTACGCGCGCGCGGCGGACAAGGACAAGGTCTCGCTTTGGAGCCCACTCTGGCTCCTGGCCGCCCTCTTGGCCGGTGAGGCGGCAGTGGCCAGCTGTGCTTGGCTGCTCGCTCACGCGCTATTCTTAGACCGTGGTGGCGCGGCACGTCGCGTGGTGCGCCTGCTGCCTGCGGCACTGGTTGTGTTGGGATGGCGGCTGACCTACACCGCGCTGGGCTTCGGAACCCACGGCTCTGGTTTGTACCTGGATCCGCTCTCGGACCCTGTGGCCTTTGTCCTGGCCCTTCCCGAGCGCGCTCTGGTCCTGCTGGCGGACCAATTCTTTGGTCTGCCCTCGCTTGGGTATTCATTCCTGACAGGCCCCGAGCGCTGGGCCTTTCTGGTGCTGGGCGCTGTCTTGGTCGTCGGTTGGCTCCTGCTCTCCCTCCCCCTCCTGCGAGCCGATCGACGGGCCCGCTTCTGGGCTGCAGGAACCTTGCTGTCCCTTCTGCCAATCGCTGCCACCTTTCCAGCGGCGCGTCTTCTCGGCTTTGTAGGCCTGGGAGGAGCAGCATGGATCGCCCTGCTCATTGAGCGGTGGACCTGGAGGGAAGAGACACAGACCCGCTGGGCTCGGCCACTGGTCGCGCTCCACCTTGTCATCGCTCCCTTGTCTCTGCCCCTCTCCGCTTACGCCCCGCGGTGTCTCTCTGAGACCCTGGTTGCACCTTGTTCCGGGGCGCTGCCGGCCAACGCGCAGGGCAAGACAGTGCTGTACCTGAACGTCAATGAGCTCTGCACTGGCTACGCGATTCCGGCGGCGCAACAACAGGGTCTGCCCGTCCCAGCCCGAACCCTGATGCTGGTTTCGGGGCACTACGCCACAGAAGTCATGGGCGTGGATGCCCACACTTTGGAGCTTCACATCCCCGAAGGCCTGCAGAGCAATCCGGCGGACCGCCTCTTTCGCTCAGACCGGGCCATGCCCGTTGGCACCGAAGTCCGAGCAGGCCCCCTCACCTACACGGTGCTTGGACACAACGCAGATGGCCGGGTGGCGCGCGTTCGGGTGCACAGCAAACTGCCCCTGGCAGACCCTGAGTTGATCTGGCTGGTGGCTGACAACGGCACCCTGGGCCCTTGGACCCCGCCAAGCCCCAACTCACAGATCAGCATAGAGCCCGCACTCTGAAGGACAGACCATGGACCTAAACTCGCTCCGCATCTTCGCGACTGTGGCAGAACATCAGAGCTTCTCCAAGGCTGCCGAGAAGCTGGGGCTGCCCGTCTCCACCGTCAGTCGACGGGTCTCCGCGCTTGAAGCAGACCTGGGCGTGCTGCTACTGGAGCGCACCACGCGGCAGGTGCGATTGAGCGGTGCCGGCAACACTTTGCTCCAAAACTGTAAGCCACACTTGGATGCGCTGGTGAGCGCCAAGGACCTGTTGCAGTCAGAGCGTCAGGACCCACAGGGACGACTGCGTGTGGCCCTCCCAACCGGACTGAGTGACTACGCGATTGGCGATGTTGCCGTTGAATACATGCGGCGCTTTCCGAAGGTTCAGCTCGAGATCATCGCGACCGACGAGCGGGTCGTACCAGACGGACAGGAGCTCCACCTGGCGCTGCGCGCCGGCTGGGGGGACCAAAACGACGCGGCTTTGATGCAACGCTTGCTTGCCCCAATTCCCATGCAGCTGGTGGCCAGTCCGGCGTACGTTGCCGAGCACCCGACGATAGCCCATCCCAGCGACCTGCTACAGCACGGGTGCGTCGTCGTTGGCCACACTCCGGCGTCGGCAAACATCGAGCTAACACACACAGTCTCCAACGAAACTGAGCGTCTGAAAGTGCCCATCCGCCTCTTCACCACAAGCTTGGGCATGTGTAGCCGGGTGACCCTGGACGGACTAGGGGTCGCTGGATTGCCCTCCGTCTCGTGTCGCAAATACCTAGAAGACGGAAGCTTGGTTGAGCTCATTCCGGAATGGACCCTTCTGGAGAGCCCCTTGACCATCTACTTCCCAAACGAGAAGACTCCGCCCTTTAGGGTGCGGGTGTTCATGGATTTGCTGATCGCCCGTCTGGAGCGGAACAACAAGGGATAGGCCACCGGACGCGTCGATTTGAGGTGCAAGCGCGGTGCTCACGCTGTACCTTGCCCTATGTCCAAACATGACCCGCCCACCCCTCCGTCCGACAAACCTGGCATGGCAGACCACGCCGTCAGCGCACTTAATGCCTGGATTGGAGATGATCTTGCAGAAAGCGGTAATTCCCTGCATCAGCCGATGGCTTTCATGCTGGGCAATAGGCCACTGACTCCAGCCAAGCTGCCGAGCGCCGCCAAGGTCTGTGTGTTGGTACACGGTCTGGGCTGCAACGAGTCCATGTGGATGCTTGGGCCCAGCGAGACCGTGCTGCCCTTTGGAACCTGCCTGCAGCGGGACCACGGCTACCTACCCCTGTTCATTCGCTACAACACCGGGCAGCGCATCTCAGACAACGGCGCTCAGCTCGCGGCCCTGCTTGCGGCCTATGTGAGCGCACATCTCAATGTCGAAGAGCTGCTACTGGTCGGCCACAGCATGGGGGGCCTGGTCATTCGTAGTGCTTGTCATCAAGCCCAAGACCCCTCTTGGACCAGCCGAATCAGGCATATCTTTTACCTGGGCTCTCCCCACCTGGGTGCCCCCCTGGAGCGTACCGCCAACGTCGCCACCCACTTGCTCTCCAAGGTGCCTACTACCGCAACTCGTGTCATCGGCGAGGTCATCAACACCCGCAGCAAGGGCGTGAAGGACCTGCGCTACGGCAACCTGAGCGACCGGGATTGGCTGGACTATGACCCCGACGCTCTGCTTGAGAATCAGCGGATCGCCATCCCGTGGCTGGAGCGCGTGCGCCACCACCGTATTGTTGGCGAACTGCTCTCTGGTGTGGGTCCTCTGGGAGACGCGGTCGTTCCCAGCTCCAGCGCGCAGGGGGACGCACGCGGCCTAGAACCTGGAGCCCCTGACCCCAAGGACGTGCAGCGCATGCCGGGGCTGCACCACTTGGCGGTCGCTCAGCACCCGCGGGTCTACGGGGTCGTCTCAGATCGCTTGGGCCCCGTAGACGAACAGACCACTGAATCAAGCGAGCCCAACACAGACTCACCGGAAGCGGAAGCACCGCAGGGGCCTGAGGGTAAACCCAAGGCCGCAGATGCAGACACGGCGGATGCCCGTTGGAAGCGGGTACGCGGAATCAAGAAGCTGATCCACGACAGCGTGGACCGCACAGCTACCTTTGTAGAGCGCCACCACCGGCAGGCGGCCGAGAAGCCCTTCCGCATCTTGGAGCAGGTCGACGGGGTCGCAGCGCCTGCCAAGCTGGTAGAGCAGATCTACTTTGGTGTTGTAGGTGCAAGTTACGAGGGCGTACGTGTGGTCAACAAAATCGTTGAAGGCGTGGACGATTGGGTTGTGGACGGGATGCAGGCGCGGGAGGAGGGAGAGGAGTAGGACTCTCTCACAGCGCGGAGGCCCGTACTCCAACGCCATGCAGATCGGTGACCTCTACCCAGGAAGGAGCCTGTGCGAAGTACAACAGGTATATCGCAACGTCGTCCTCCAACTCCAGCGGCTCGATGCGCATCCACCCATAGTCCAGGTCGTCCAGCGCGTTCAGTGTGCTCGCGTCCAGACCTTCCCGGCTGTTAAAGTCCACGACCCCCAGGTCGCTCTCGATGCGGTTCAGGTCCAGGTCGTCCACTCCCAAGGTGACCTCCAAAACGAAAGGCTCCAAGGACCGGGCCCTGACTTTAATGCCACCTGGAGCGCTGCCATCGCTGAGCGCCAAGGGGTTTACATGTGGGTCGAAGCCCTCAATCCCACAGGTGGAGTCCGGGTTCTCCGTCCGGTAGTGCAAGGAGCAGTGGGTCTGGAGTCGCACCTCCAGGTGCAGATGCGGGCTGTTTGCCCCTGAGGTGCCGCTACGCCCTAAGACCGTACCCTTCTCCACTACGGCCCCATCGGAGACAATGTAGGACTCTAGGTGCTGGTAGAAGGTGTAGTAGCGGGTCACCTCCACCCCTTCCCAGGTGAAGGGCTCATCCAAGAGGTGCTCCACGTAGACCTGGTTGCCGCTGCCCATCTCGAGGTCTTCTGGACTGACCTTGAAGACCGTGCCTTTGGCCACTGAGACCACTGGAGTACCGGTCTCCAATGGTATGTCTACGCCCAAGTGAAAGTCGCTGCGGCCGTCTTCCAGTGCCATGACCCTGGGGCCGAAAGGGCTGCCAACCGGCGGACGGCCACCCACTGCAGCTCCGACGCCGTCAAACTCCGGCAGAGCACGCCCGCGGTCGACAGCCTGGATGTGCAGGCCGCCTCCCCTGGTATCGCCGCCCCCGGTATCCACTGCTGTGTCTCTGTCCCCCACCGGATTCCCCGGCGGACGCCCTGTAGACTCCGGCGACATGCAAGACAAAGAGATGGGGATGAGCAACAACACGAGGGCCCCTTGTTGGTGGCGTTCTATACAGCGTAGTCCGACTGGGGGCGGGTCACATTGTCGACGGGCTGTTTCGAGCGTGGTCTTCAGGCGAAGCCCCCCGGACCCGCCCAAGCTCAGTGCTTTAGCTCCATGAGCGCAGCCAGCAGCTTGTCCTTGGCCCGCAACCCAGCAGGGTTTGTTGGCTTGGCCCGACGTACCAAGGTGCGGAGCTGCTGACGGTCCGCATCAGGGTGCAACTCTACAAAGTCCATCAACACGGCATCGTCACCTTCAAGCAGAGTAGCCAACCAGGACTTGGGGCCGTTCTGGGCCTCCTGGCCACCTTGAAGGTCGCTCTCCAGAGCAATGTCCAGGCTCTCCAGGTCACAGGTACGAAGCAGGGTCTGTACACGCAGCAGCTGCCGGCGACGCGAAGACTTGGGTCCCTGACGCAGGTAGATGTTGATTTCTTCCTGGATGGTCTCGTCCAGCGGGAGCAGCGCGCGGGCACCTGGGCTCAGAGCGATCAAGAGGTCGGCCAGGTCCTGGAAGCGCTTGCGGGCAGCTTGGTGTTCATGGTCGTAGACGCGCTCATTGACCGACACTCCTTCTACTGGCTGGTCCTCGCGGGCCCATTGGTGGTTCTTCTTGCGGGCCATGTCGTTGTCTCGTGAGGGGGGTTCTCGCGTCAAGGTAGCCCGTCTGGACGTAGTGGGTAGGCAAGCAGTCACCGGTACACAACCACTCCTCCCTCCGTCCCGATCACCACCTCACCATCCAGCACACTCACCTGATGCACCCGCTGATCCATCACCCACACGGCCTGGTTCACGCCATCATCCCCGACAAACCACACGCCACCCAGAGTCCCGTACCAGACCCCACCCTCTCCGCGCGCCAAGGAGAGCGACCACCCATCCGGTGTGTCCACCTGGGTCCACCGGCCACCCGTGTACTTCCACAGGCCATCTCTGTAGGTGCCAGCCCATGCGGTCTTGCCTTCGCATGCCACGGCCATGACCCAGTCGTCAGGCAGGTCTCCGCGCGCGTCGTAGTGCTGCCACGACCACCCGGTCCACTGACTCACGCCGGCGTCCTCGCTGGCGACCCAGGCACGCTCACCGCATGCGGCCGCAGCTTGGTAGCTCGTACCGAACACGGACAGGCGGTGCCTGCGCCAATACCCGTCCGAGTCCACAGAATCAGGTCCGACCACATCGGCGATCCACAGGCGGTCACTACCCACGGCCAGGGCCGTGATCGCCGCGTTGCTGGTGCCCGGTTCCCCTCTTGGAATCCCCCAAGGGATACCCGGATAGACAACCACAGCGCCGCCATCCCAACGGGCCAAACCATGACCCGTTGCAAACCAAGCGGCGTCTTCGTACACCACCACATCATTCATCAGCTCGCTGGGCAGTCCTTCAATGCGGTGCCAGATGTCCCCGTCAAAGCGGCACGCGCCATCCTGAAAAGTGCTCACGATGAGCTCCCCCTGAAAGCGGGCAGCGCCCGTCACGAAGTTCCCACAGATCTGTCCCTGGGGGGTCAGGAGTTCCAGATCCTGCTCAATTCTGTACAGACCCTGCTCGGTGCCGACGAACCAGACCTCGTCGACGCGCTCAATGGCGGTGATTCGATGCGGAACACGGGCCAGAACGGCACCGTCAACCCAGAGTTCACCTTGAGCGCTGCCCCAAGCACCTGGACCTGCAGCAGAAGCACGCACCCGCTCCGCCACCAAGTCCCCGGTAGAGGTCAGGGTATAGGCACTCACCATGCACGCCACACGCACGGAGTCCGCTTCCGCATACAAGTCCACGATGGGACACGGCAACACCGAGGTCACAACTTCTCCATCGACCACTTGATGCAAGAACCCTTCTTGGGTGCCGACCACCAGCCCACCCCGCCACTGCACTGCATCTACCACCAAGCCCTCCAGCTCGGGCGCGCCATCCACCGAGCCACCACGTGTGACCCAGTGGTCCTGGGTGATAGCGACGACAGACCCTGTCGCATTTTCACCGCCAGCCACCAGGGTCTCAAAACCACGGCCGTTCCAGGTAGCTGCGCCTCCAAACGCCGAGCCTACGGCCAGCTCTCCTTGATACATGCCCACGCTGAGCAAGCTGCTGCCAGGCAGCTCCTGGACCACATGGCCCAAGCGCTCCCCGTCTAGTCCGTAGAACTCCAGGCCACCTTCTGTCGCCGCCAAGACCACCTCGCCCTGCACCTGCAAGGCACGCACATCCGCCGTTCGGGTGTGCAGCTCGGCCAGCTCCAAGCCCGCAACGCTCTGACCCGATGTCGTCTGCGCTGCGACACTGGGTGAGAGCGCCAGAAGCAGGTGCAGGGCGGGGCTCACTGGGACACCGTGATGGTCTGCTCAACGCGGTTCATGGCCCGGTCCTTGGCAACGATGCGAAGCTCGATGTACTCGCCAGGCAGAATCACGGTGACCTCGCCACCTGGGTGCTGGCGAAGGTCTACCCGGCGGGCTGCACTGGGCATGCCCACGGGCTCCACCAACAGACTGCGCAAGGGCTCCTCTGGCATAAATGTGAGGACGGTCACCCCATCTCGCTGCTCGGCGTGCAAGTCCAGCTCGGGCGCCGCCGCGTCAATGACCAGCTCCTCGGTGCGAATCTCGGTGCTGCCATCGGGCAGCATCACAAAGACGCGGACCTCGTACAGTCCGTCTTCGACATCGCGCGGCACCAGGAAGCGAACGAACCACCGGTCACGGTCCCCGTCCCAAGCCAGGGACTCAATGCCGCCCCACGGAAAGACCACGACCACTTCATCGGCGTTCTCGGGTGCAAACACAGTCAACAGCGGGTCGCCCGGAGGCATGTAGCGACGGGAGAGATCTCCGCCCATCGCGGCATCAAGGTCCACGCCATCGGGGGACTCGCTGGGCTGGTGCACTCGGGTCTGCTGGCCACCCTCATTGCGTACGCGGTACTCCACGGCGACAAAGCTGGTGTACTGGGTGAGCAGTCTGTAGTTGAGCGCGACGTCGAGGATCTCCGCTTGAACAGCGTCGACCTGACCGTGCAGCTGCTCGCGCTCCAGGGACTTGACCTTTTGCCGGGCCCAGGCACTTGCAATCGCGCTGCCGTCGTCCACGGCGACAATGTCCAGGACCTGCTCATAGTCCTTGTTGCCCATCTTGCCGCGCACGGTGATGGGGCCCATGTTGCCCTCGAAGCGGCCAACGACCTGCAAGGGGTGACCCACATACAGATCCGGCAAGCGCTGGGGGTAGCGTCCGTAGACCCGAGCATCGTCTCCAAAGTCCACCGTCACTTCGGTCAGAACTGGTCGGGCGATGGTGGAGTAGAAGTCCTTGACGTAGTCTGCAGGCTCCTGGGTTGGCAGGATGTAGCTGACGGTTCCGCCGCCCACATCGGACATCGCGTCCAGAAGGTAACGGTTCACGCTGGAGCCAATGCCCATGGAGAAGAGCCGAGTGGGCCCCAACTTGTCGGTGATGGCGGCGATAATCTGTTGTTCATTACCGATGTAGCCATCGGTCATAAAGCAGACAATGCGCTGGCGCTCAGGGTCCTGGGGATAATCCAGGCTGGCCTCGATTCCGGCGAGCATGTGGGTGCCACCCATGCCATGCATGCCGTCCACATAGGCCATGCCTTTCTTGATGTTCTCCGGTGTCGCGGCCAGCGGGCGAGAGGAGAGCGCCGAGGCGTCCTCCGAGAAGCGGATGACCTGGAAGGAGTCGCCGGGCAGCATGCCCTGCAGCGCGGTGCGCATCGCATCCTTGGCCATGTCCATAGGCTGACCCGACATGGAACAGGAGTTGTCTACGACGAAGATCAGCTCCCTTGGCACGATCTGCTCATCACTGGGGGCCACCTGCGGCTCCAAGGTCAGCGCGAAGTGGTCGTCCTGGACCAGCAGACTCGAGACCGGGTCCAAGCCTTCAGGTTGTATGCTCAACACAAAGTCGCGGCTGGGTCGCATGTCCTCGATTTGGAAGTGGGCCCCTCCCCCGCTGGGTCGCACAGACTGCTCGGGATGGGAGAGGAGGTCCAGGCGGCCAATCTCAACGCCCATCTCAATGACCACATCAAAGTCGACCGTGGCGCCAGTCTTGCCAATGGGGGGGGAGATGGCAGCGGCGTCACTGCTGGAGATGCTGCCGGCTGGCGTGAAGCGCGGGCCGACGGTCAGTGGGTGCTCAAAGGTCCAAGCGCCATCCTTGTAGGTGAGCGGCTGGACCATGTGCAGGGTGACCACGACCTCTTGTCCTGGCGCCAGGTTCGCGATGGACTGGGTAAAGACGTTGGGCCGCTCCTGCTCCGTGAGTGCAGCGCTCTGGCCCTGGGCCTTGGCCTGCTCGTAGACCTCCCGAGCCTCACCCTTCTCCATGATCTCCCCCTCGATGATGCGGTCCCCGACCTGGAAGCGCATCTCATCCACCGCAGCCTCCTCGTGAAGAGGAAAGCTGTAGACCGCCTCAATGAACTCCTCGTTGAGGTTTTGGAAGGTCTGGGTGACGGTGAGTTCTGCATAGGGGCCGGTGATGAGCACCGAGACCTGTTGGTCCTTGAGAGGCAGAGCAGTGGGCTCCGCCGCCGAGGCCAAGCTGGTGAGAGAGAAGAGTCCGATGAGAAGGGTCATGCCGTGCTCCAAGGTGCGTTCGTTCACCATGGAATTCGCAAGATGGGTGCCAAGCCCCCGGTTCCGTACGAGAGCTGCGCTACAGGCGGCTTCCCGTGCTTCCTTGGCTCCTCCGCACCCGTTCACGCTTTCTACTCTTCATATACTAATTCTACTATGCTGCCCGGGCTTCTTCGAGTACCGGCTGCCAAATCACGGAGCTTGGCAAGCGCACTCGCAGCGTGGTTCCCAGACTCGCCTGTGTCTCCAGTTCAACCGAACCCCCCAAGCTCTCAGCCGCGTGCCGCAACGCGCTCAGGCCTACGCCTCGACCGGAGAGCTCACTGACCTGCTCCTTGCAGGAGAGGCCCTGGTGGAAGAGGGCGTCGGTCAGCTCCGCTTGGGTCTCGCAGGGCAGGCCCAGTTTTTGTGCCTTGGCACGCACCGCCCGCCAATCGACTCCTGCACCATCGTCAGTCAGCTCAATGCACAAGTTCCCCCCCTGCACCTCGCAGAACAGGCGAAGCGTTCCAAACGCGGACTTGTTGGCCGCAAGGCGCTCAATTGGCGTCTCGATGCCGTGGTCCACCGCGTTGCGGGCCGCGTGGGCAAACGCCGACCAGAGAGGCTGCAAGACAAGGGGATCGACGCGCAG
>JBLHMA010000177.1:0-10385 GCA_047621545.1 Cognaticolwellia sp.
CACCCGCACCAACATTCGGAGAGTTTAGAGTCTGTAAATGAGTAAACGGGGAGAGTCCCGCGGCCGCATTGCTCAGCTCGACCGAGAACAGCTCGACTCGATTCGCCCCCGGCGCGCCTATCGCTACCCAAGCTGGAACCAACTCCCCCGTGCGCCAAGGGCGAAGCACTTCAAGCTCCCAGTCCAGCACGTTGTCGGCGTCGTTCTGCTCCCAAGTCGTGACGTGCTGATCCCGATAACCTACCGCCATGGCCTCCCCGAAGGCGCTGCCCAACTCTACCCCTGGGTCGGAGATATATTCCACTTCAACATAGAAAGGCTCAATGTTCGGATCGTTGTTTGGCTCATAGAGGTAGACCCCACCTCCCGGGAGATCTCCGTCCCAAACGGGAGAGCCGACCAGCAACTCCTGCCCGCAAGCATAATCTCCTACAGAACCAAGCCGACAGTTGTTGATGTTGGCAGCAAGGATGCTCGCACCAAATCGAAACGAGTCGTCCAAACCTGGAGAAATCAGCGTGTCAAGTGGATCATCGGCGATTCCGTCTCCATCGGCGTCCAGCAGCTGATGCCCTTCAATGTCGACTTCGAAAAGGTGCACAGCCCCCCCGAACTCACCCGGTACCGTTGCACCAACGGCAAGCAGCCTCTCGCTATGAGGTAGAGCCTTTGAGCTACCTGCAGTAACAAAGGCGATGGACGCCCCCAAATGCGACGCGGAAGTGTAGGGGTATCCGACAGTCGGACTGTAGCCAGCATCTGAAACCAACCCTGGTTCACAAATCAGCTCAGCGGCAGTCAACACTGGACCGCCGAAAATCCTCTCCCGAGGCCAAGACAACCTATTGCCCCCCCATCAAGAACAATGCCAACATCATACCCATCCCTTGTTGAGGCCTCTCGGCCAAGCGGTTCCCGCGGACAGTCACACTAGGCTTGACTCACGTCAACACCTTTCTCCGACTAAGGTGGACCATGATCTTCCGACAGCTCATCGACCGCCCAACCTGTACCTACACTTACCTGTTAGCCGACCCGACCACACGCGAGGCCGTGCTGATCGACCCCGTGCGCGACCAGATCGAGCGGGACGTGCTGCTGCTCGAAGAGCTGGGCCTTCAGCTCAAATACACCCTGGAGACCCACGTGCACGCCGACCACGTGACGTCTTCCGGACTGCTGCGCGGCCGGCTGGGCTCTCAGTCCGTGGTCTCTGCCGCCGGCGGCGCCCCTTGCGCAGATCGGCCCGTGGTCAACGGCGACCGCATCCACTTCGGCCAGCGTTCACTGCAGGTGCGGTCCACCCCAGGGCACACCAACGGCTGCGTGAGCTACGTGCTCAACGACGAGAAGATGGTGTTCACCGGGGACACCCTGCTCATCCGCGGCTGTGGCCGCACCGACTTTCAGCAGGGCAGCCCCGAGACGCTCTACTACTCGGTGCGGGAACAGATCTTTAGCCTGCCGGACGCCTGTCAAATCTATCCGGGACACGACTACAAGGGCCGCACATCCAGCACCGTAGTCGAGGAGCGCCGGCACAACCCGCGCCTAAAGGAGACCAACTCCCTCGCCGAATTTGAGCGAATCATGGACCAGCTGAAGCTGGCCCATCCCGCCCAGATCGACGTGGCTGTCCCAGCCAACCTCAAGTGCGGCTGGCTGGCCCAAGACGGCGAGTGGACCCCGCCCAAGGAGCGTGAAATGGGCTGGGCGCCAGTGGTCTGCACCCCGGAAGGAATCCCCGAGGTCACGACGGCCTACGTGGCCGATTTGCCCGACGAAATCCGGCTCATCGATGTGCGCCGCCAAGAGGAGTTCGTCGGCGAGCTGGGCCATGTGCCCGGCTCCGAGCTGCACCTGCTCGACACCCTCAATGCACCCGCCGAGGCCTGGGATCGAAACGAACCCATCGTGGTGGTCTGCCGCAGCGGCGTGCGCTCAGGTCGCGCAGCGCGCTTGCTGGAGTCGATGGGCTTTACCAAGGTGGCCAGCATGCGCGGCGGCATGGTCCAGTGGAATCAGGACGGACGAAAGACCGGTCGCTGAGCGACGCAGCTCAGGTCTGGTCTCCGCGCCAGGCCCGCTCCATCAAGCCGTCGAGCAAGGTGGCGAAGTTGTCCAGGGCCAGGGTCCGTCCGCCGGCGATGCGGCTCAAGCCCCGGGGTTGGGCTGCCATGACCTGGAGGACGGACAACAGCTCCGGCTCATGGCTCTGCGCCAGGAGGATGCGCGCACGCAGGGGTGCGAGGGCAGAGGGAGGGCTCCCTTCCACCGCCAGAGCCGCTAAGAGCTGGACCGCGATCTCTCCAAAGACCAGCTCAGTGCCGAGGATCAGGCCACCGGCCGCATGCAGTGGATCCCCACTCTCCACCGTGCGTTGAAAGCGGCGCAAGTGCCGCCAGCTCTGCTTGCAGAACTTGGAGCGATCCTTCCATTCAGCCTGAAAGCCCAGGGCCTTGAGCGTGCCCACATAGAGACTCAGGGAAGAGCGTGGCTTGAGGTAGCCCAGTTCGTTCTCGAACAGGAGCGCTTTGGTGGCGCCATCCCAGCGTCCTTCGGCGTGCGCACATCCGCGGACAATGGCAGGATGATCCACTCGCCCGGCGAGGTCCTGCCACGCGGTCTTTTGGGCTGCAATCCAAGG
Organism: Cognaticolwellia sp.; assembly: GCA_047621545.1. Taxonomy (GTDB): domain Bacteria; phylum Myxococcota_A; class UBA796; order UBA796; family CAJQPC01; genus CAJQPC01. The sequence continues at coordinate 2,648 of JBLHMA010000177.1, forward strand.
CAGCAGCTGTAGCAGTCCGTCGCGCAAAGCATGCCCAGGGTTAGGCAGCTGGCGGGTGACGAGCGCGCTCAAGTAGGGGTGACCCATCACCCGATGGATCTTGGCCTGGTCCAAGAGAACGGCGACAGGTCCTTGGGGCAGGATCCACTGACTGGGGGCGGCGAGCATTGGGGGCGTCCTTGAATGGAGACCCCGCGTCGGACAAGCGCTGTTCGAACTTGAGCTTTAAGTCGCTCCTAGCACTCGCTGAGCAGGGCGTAGACCACGTCCACAACGTCTCCGCCGCTGAGTACGGTGCCGTCTTCGAAGACGATCGCGTTCTCCGTGGCGTCGTAGGTCCAGTCTGAGCTGACCACGCTGTTCACCTGAACCTCGATGTGAAACTCGTCCAAGGGCACATCGACCAGGTGGAAGATGTAGCTGGGGTCCAAGCCATAGTTGGGGTTGTGTGCCGCGCCGTACCAGCTGCCGGAGACGCTGCTGGACGACAGGACGGCGCCAGAGCTGATGTCGAGTTCGTACATCGTGCCACTGCTGGAGAAGGCCAACAGATCGCCGTCGGGGGCCGCGATACCCCAGAGTCCGCTCACACCGGTTGAACCCAGCTCCGTCAGGGCGCCGGTGCCCGTGTCGTACTCAAAGAGCGAGTCCCCAGATCCCACGCCGGCCACAGTCCAGTACAGCGAGCCGTCCCACTCAACGACGTCCCCAGAGGAGTAGCCGCTGGAGAGGGTGGCCAGGGTTGTGAGTGTTCCCGTGCTCCAGTCCACCTCGGAGAGGGTGGTGCCGTCCGTGATGATGAGCGTTCCGTCCGCGAGCACCGCCAGGCCGTTTCCGCCGCCGCTCAATGCCATGTAAGAGGTGGCCATGCCCGTGGAGCTGTCCACCTGGTACAGGGTCGAGCCCCCGATCCCCCAGAGCTGCCCCCACTCGTCAATGGCGATGTCGTAGAGGCTGGAACCCGTGGAGCCGATGCTTGTGAGCGTCCCCGTGCCTTGGTCGTATGTGGAGAGCGCGGAGGAGGAGTGCAGGTAGATGGCCTCGGCGGCCGGCTCCACAACGTCGAAGCTCTCCGAGTCGTAGACGAAGAGCCCGTCTCCCAACAGCGGCAGCTCCAAGACTTGGCCATGGTCAAAGCCTGCGGTGAGCACATCGCTAAAGAGGCGCTCGTCATCTGGGGTAAAGCTCAGGTCGACCCAGGTAAAACCTCCAGGCTCGATGGTCCGCGGCAGCACGAAGATGTCCAGATCAAAGTCCCCGTAGTCCAAGCTCAGGTCGGTGAGCGTGACTGGGCAGGTGGAGTTGTTGTACAGGCGTGGCTGGGCCAAATCGCTGCACTCGACATAGAGCGTGCCAAAGTCGACCTGGCTCACCTCAAAGGACACACTGTCTATGCCCGCATCTCCACTCAGGGCCCCATCAAAGGCGCCTAAAGTGTCCTCCTCGACCTGAAGAATTGCTGGATCTGCGCCCTCGGCGACAGGGGTCCACCACACCTCGACTTCCTTCCACTCCCCTGGCGCCAGGGTGAAAGGCAGCGCGCCTTCGGCGGGCACATAGGTCTCAACGTTCGCCCCAAGGTCCACTACCAACGCATCGGCTGTGCCGAGGTTGGTGACCGTCGCGAGGCCGGACATGGGGCAGTCCACAAAGCCCTTCCCGAAGTTCAGGTCGCTCACCAACAGGTCGGGAACCTTGGCCTGACCAATCAGGGGAACCGGCGTCTCGGGGCTGTCGCCGTCGTTGCTGTAGACCCACAGGATCCCGTCTCCGAGCTCACCGCTGGGGGTGTAGCTCAAGGTCAGCTCGGTAGATTCGCCGCTGGCAAGCTCGTTGTCAGCGTTCGGATCCGCCACAGCCCAGTCGCTGCCGTCGATGCTGAGCTCATCGATGAACAGCATGCCGCCACCCGAGTTGGTCAGCGTCACCTGGACCAGGGTCTCCTGTCCCGCCACACCCGTCGCGCGCACAGGGTTGGGGTTCGCAACCAGATTCGCCTCACCGCCCGCCGCGTCATCTAGGCCAGAGAGATCGTAATCTTGGCAGGCCAAGGCAAAGACAAGAAAAGAGACGGACATGGGGAACCTCTTGCCAGGGCTGAATTTCCCGGACGGACCACACTACACCTGTGCTTGACATTTCGCTGGGCCGGATTGCAATCCGACTGGGAAACCCCACCAGGAGAGCGCCTAATCGATACCGGTCAGCTGCTTTGCGGCCTGAACCCATTCGTTCCGGCTCAAGCTGCGGCGCGCTACTTTGTCGTGGCGCTGATCTTCATCCACCCCATCAATGGCCATGCGCGCACCCAACTGAGCGACCAGATCGATGTGCTCGGTCTCGCCAGGCAGAGTCTGCTTGGTGGTGCTCTGCAGCTCGTCCAGGGTGACCTGGCCATCTCCAGAGGTGTCGGCCCGGGCAAAGGTGCCACTGGCGGCCATCTCCACCTGCTCGGCTGTGGGGTTCTCGCCAAGAGCGGGCGCGATGACGTCGACCACCGAGCGCTCAAACTCCTGGAACTCCTCCCAGTCCACCATGCCGTCCTGAGCGACATCCAGGCGATCCATCAGCGCGTCGGTGACCCCATCCAGCTTGGCGCCACGGAACCACTCTCCCTCGGCCAGCTGCAAGCCATTGTCCAGGAACTCTTTGAGCTGTGCCCGACTAAAGGCCATGTCCTGGGTGTCCGTGCGCGCTTCCCGCACCTTGAGGATGCGGTTGAAGGTGCGCCCCATGGGGCCAGTGGGCTTGCGGTTCTTCAAAGGCATGGCGATTCCTATCGGTACGCCGACAGCATACTGCGAAAGACTAGGACCGTCCCAGCCAAGTCTGCACCATCTCCTGCAGCAGATCCGCGCCGCGGGCGTTGAGGTGGATGCCGTCGACCGTCAGACGCCATCCCCGGTCGCGGGAGAGCTCCTCGGAACTGCGGCCCAGCATGGTCTGGGCCAGGGCCAGGCGCAGGGCGGCCACACGTCCGGGATCCACCCGGGTCTCCGAGCCCACCACTGCCGGACCCAGGTGGTCCAGCATGCGCACATGCAGCGGGATGACCGTGATGCCGTGTGCTGAAGCGTGGGACTCGATGACCTCGGCTGCGGAGAGAAGCGCGTCGTACAGGGGACCAGTGGCACGCTCTCCCATGAGCGGGGGTGTCATCCATGCAGCCTTGATCTCGCTCTTACCCGCCCCCGAAGAGAGCGCCGAACACAGCGCCGAACAGCCCTGCTCCAGACGCTCACGGGCTTGGGCATCTCCGGCGGCCATGGCCAGGACCTCTCGGCTACCCGCCACAATGATCAGGCGCTTGGGGGAATGCTCCAGCCGCTCTTGCAGGCTCTCGACCAGCTCCGCGCACTCCGCGAAGCTGCGGCCGTAGTTGAGCAGGACCACTCGAGACTGTTCGGCGTTGAAGCTCTCAATCCAATCGGTTCCTACCGCACCACGGGCGATCCCGTCCCCCAGGACCACCACGGACTCTCTGGCCGAGGGAGGCGGCAGCAGCGCAGGTGAAGAGAGCTGCCACCAGCCGCGGGCGAGCACCCAGGCAGCCCCCATGGCCAAAACCAGCAGTCCCAGGGGCATCTCAGCCCACCCCCAGGCCGACCCAGATCAGCTCTCGAATCACTTGGCCCAGGGTGACCGCCAAGATGGCCCCCAGCCCCACGCCCAGAAAGCCATCCACCCAAGAAGAAGCCTGGCTGGATGGCAACACTCGGTCAGCCAAGAGGGGCGCCAGGATGACCCCGCCGATCAAGCCGCCCAGGTGTCCCAGGTTGTCGATGCGTGGCACGAAGAGACCAATGGCCAAGTTCAGCACAATCCAGGGAACCAGACCCCGCCCAAAGACCCGGCGCAGGCCTGCGGGGAGCTGGTTCTTGGCTTTGAAGCCGAAGACCGCGCCGGCCCCCAGCAGCCCAAAGACCCCACCGCTGGCCCCAACGCTCAGCTCCACGCCACCCGCTTGGGAGAGCACGGAGCCGGCCAGTCCTGCGACCACAAAGATCACGCTCATGCGCAGGCCCCCCCAGACCGCCTCGCACAGGCGCCCCAGGCCAAACAGGGCCACGCCATTGAGCAGGATGTGCAGACCGTCAGCGTGCAGGAAAACGCAGGACATCAGGCGCCAGAGCTCACCGCCGGCCACCATGCCATGCTCCCGTGCCCCAAAGAGCAGCAGGCTGGGGGTGGAGCGCGCATCCACGATGACCCCGAGCAGATTGGTCTGCCCCAACAGCAGGTCGCTGACGCCGGTGGCCAGGTGCATGAGCACGCAGACCGCAACCAGAGCGGTGGTCGCCGGAGGCAGCTTGCGGAGGTGCTGCTCGAAGCTCGCGCCAACCCGGGCTTGAATCAGCTCGTCCTTGAGCACCAGGGCGTCAAAGCTAGGCATGACTTGGGACACTTAAGGCTCCACCCGGAACAGCTGACCGGAGGCCAGAGGGCCCTGTGACCACGCAAAGGGACGCGGTCCGAGGGTCTCCGCGTGGTAGCCGACCCCTTGCTCCAGGTCCACCAAACGCAGGCCCGGTCCCCCCACTTGAGCAGAGAAGAGCAGCTCCCCATGTCCCTGAATGGCCGGGCTGGCATGGGTGGGCACGGCGAGCAGGGTCCCAGCGGGAAGCGGAGCAGGGCTGTGGTACGTCCAGCCTCTCTCCCGCATCACGTAGCGAAAGGTCCACTCGCCCGTGAACACCCCTTTCTCCGGCGAGGCCACCACGATGCGCTCCGCAAGCTCCGCCCAGGCCTGAGCATGCTGCCGCTCCGCGTGCACCAGAGCCAGCCCAAGCAGTCCCCAAGGCAGGGCCAGCACCGCGCCATAGGCCCGCAGCCGCTCCGGCAGCCAGCGCTCCAGGTGCTGGGCCCCCAGCAAGGCCAGCGGCACCGTCGCCGGCAACAGATAGCGACCGCCTACGTAGTTGTGGCCGAAGATCACCGCACCCACCGAGAGCAGAGCCCACAGCCCCAAGAGACGGCTCTGATGCTCTCTCAAGCCCAACGCCGCCATCGCCAGCAGCGCGCCACCCCAGCCCGCCAAGAGCGCGGTGAGCAGCACCCCGCCGTCCAGATCCAGACTCAGGACAGCGAGCCCAGCCGGGAGGGCCGCCACCCCCGCCGCGGCTGGACTCCCCGCTCCAGGCGAGAGGGTCAACCCGAGGCGCACCAAGGTGCCGATGGCCCGCTCCAGTAGAGGACCCCGGCCGATTTCTCCGGCGCTCTGGAGCACGTGGAGCAGGTGGATGTGCCCGGTGGAGGCATAGAGGAAAGCCTGCCCCCCAAAAAAGAGCAAGGCGAAGGGCCAGGCCGCGCGCAACAACAGGCGGGGCTGGCGAAAGGCCAGGGGGATCCACACGCCCCAGATCACCAGGGCGGGGTACTTGGCGAAGCAGGCTGCCGCCAGAAGTGCGCCAGCGAGCTCTGGCTTTCGCGCGCTCCAGAGTGCCATCGCTGCAGTCCCCAGGGCGAGAACCGGCAGGTCCACCATCAGGCTGAGCTGGAAGCCCAAGAGCACCACCGGCGAGGCCAACCAGAGCACCGCACCCACCGCCGGGCGCTCCAAGTGAAGCTCGCAGAGGCGGCCCACCGCCCAACCCAAGATCAGCGCCCAAGGGGCCCCGCTGACCAATCGCAGAGCAAAACCATAGCCGAGCAGCGGCTGCCAGATCGAGAGCCAGAGCCAGTGCAGGGGCGGATGGGCGAACAGGCTGGTGTCTCCCGTAGGGTCGTTGCCCCAGGGCTGCCATGCGCGCCACCAACCGTAGGGTTGACCCCGGTGATCGGCCACCTGGGCGGCCATGTCCAGGTACGATTCCTCGTCCAGCATAGGCAGTGCGCCCACCGCAAAGACCGCCAGCAGCAGCAGGCAGAGCAGCGGGAGCCAGCGGGAGGGCTTCATGCCTGCATCCTACAGGCGTACACTGCTGACCACACTGGAGCCCCCATGCTGACACTCGTACTGCTCGCACTGGCCTGCCAGAAGTCCGACGACGGGACCACGGACAGCGACCTGGTTGACTGCAGCCCGCGTGACGAGATCTGCGATGAGAAAGACAACGACTGCGATGGGGTCGTAGACGAGGAGGCGCCCGAAATCCAGGACTTCTACTGGGACAAGGACATGGACAGCTTTGGGGCCGGCGAGCTCCAGAGCGCCTGCTTCCCCCCAGACGACAGCGCGCAGAGCAACGACGACTGCGATGACACCAACGCAGAGGTCTACCCCGGAAAGCGCCCGGAGCTCTGCAATGGTCTGGACGACGACTGCGACGGCGAGATCGACCCTCCCAGCGCTCAAGGAGCATCGGCCTACTACACCGATGCTGACGGGGATGGCTACGGGGTGGGCGCCGTGGACATCGCCTGCGACCTACCTCCCGGAACCGCCGGGCAAGACGGCGACTGCGACGACACCCGAGCCGATGTGTACCCCAACAACGTGGAGACCTGGTACGACGGCGTGGATGGGGACTGCTTGCGGGACAACGACTACGACGCCGACGCCGACGGGGCAGACAGCATGGACTACGGCGGCACCGACTGCATGGAGGCCGACCCCAGCATCACCGAGTGCCGTCCGGATGCCGGATGTACCCATCCGACCGCAGCGATGTTGGACCTGGGCCACCTCAACGTCAGCTCAGACTTGGCCATCGATGCCAACTGCAGCGCCCTGGTGAGCGGCGCCCGCGGCGGCGTGGACTACGCCTTTTGGATGGACGGCACCGGCACCAGCACCACGGTCACTGGCTACAGCGAGTACGACATGCAGGCGGTGGCTCTCTCGCCTCTCAGCGGCGACGCCGTGTTCGCTCACAACAACAGCGAGGCCAGCGGGCTGGGCTATTTGACCGCCGGCCAGGTCAGCGTCACCGCCTTCGTAGGCGGCAAACTCTCTAACGGCAGCCTCTGGCGAAGCGAGTCCTTCAACCGCAACCCCACCCAGGTGGCATGGGACAGCAGCGGCTGCATCTGGGCACCCGGGATCCAGAACGACGGCACCCTGAGCTGCGTGAGCGACACCACCGGCAGCGTCTCCAACCTGCTGGTTGGCCGAGACCACATCGAAGCGGTGGCCTTGGACAACAGCGAGCAGCTCTACATCGGCGTAGAGGCCCAAGTGCTGCTCGTAGACACCACAGCCGGCACAACCACCTTGTTCTACACCGCCAGCGACGACGTCTTGAGCTTGGCCTTTGACCCTTGGCTCGGCGACTTGTACGTGAGCACCAACGCCAAGGAGATCGAGAAAGTCCCCGCCGACGGTTCTGCCTCCAGTGTCTGGCAGAGCGTCGCCAGTCCCGCTCGAATCGCCATCAGCCCAGATGGATGGCTGGTGGCTCTAGAGCCCGAGGACCAGGACTTCGAAGAGTGGGAGCTTCCCAGGTACTAGGCCCAGGCCTTCGAGGAGTGGAAGCTTCCCACGACCTGAGCTCCCCGTATTAAACTGGACGCCACTGGAGCGCCCATGCTGACCCTACTGCTTGCCTTGGCCTGCCGAAACTCCGACAAGGTCGTGGAGGAGACCGGAGACACCGCTTCTGACTGCGTGCCCACCGAGGAGCGCTGCGATGGTCTCGACAACGACTGCGATGCGGTCATTGACGAGGATGCCGTCGATTTCGTCACCTACTACTGGGACAACGACCAGGACAGCTACGGGGCCGGGGAGCCGGAGCAAGCCTGTACCGCACCGGCGGAGAGCTCCGAGACCGACGACGACTGCGACGACGACAACGGG
>JBLHMA010000178.1:0-10305 GCA_047621545.1 Cognaticolwellia sp.
GGATTGGCCTGGGCGCCCTGAGTCTGGTGCTGATTCTGGGGGATATGTTGCTGCTCTTGCGCACCCCGGTGCCCACCTGCACCCGCCGTGTTCCAAAGGCCTTGTCGCTGGGGGAGTGGCACACGCTCACCTTGCGCGTGAGCAGCCGTGCTGGCCGGCGCATGCACTTGATGGTGCACGACCACGCGCCCAGAGTGCTCGAGACGGAAGGTCTGCCCCGCTCCCTGGACCTTCCGGCAAAGGGTTGGCTGGAGGTCGACTACCGCGTACGGCCTACTGTGCGCGGCCCCGCAGAGTTTGGTCTGGCCGACCTGCTCATCGATGGCCCGCTGGGGCTGGTGCGGCGCCGTGTCCGGGTGGGGCAGATCCAAGATATTAAGGTGTATCCAGACTTTAAGGCCGTCTCTAAGTTCGCCCTGTTGGCTCTGGACAACCGGCTCTCTCAGCTGGGGGTTCACCTGCGTCGTCGGCGCGGCGAGGGCACCGAGTTCTTCCAACTCCGCGAGTATCGCCAGGGCGACAGCCTGCGTCAGGTGGACTGGAAGGCCGTCTCCCGGCGCCGTCAGCTCGTCTCCCGTGAGTACCGAGACGAGCAGGACCAGCGCGTGGTTTTCCTGCTGGACTGTGGCCGCCGCATGCACACGCTGGACGGGGACATCAGCCACTTTGACCACGCCCTGAACGCCATGCTCCTGCTCAGCTACGTGGGGCTGCGCCAGGGCGATGCGGTGGGCATGATGACCTTCTCCGGGAACCAGGACCGCTGGCTCCCCCCTGTGAAGGGTGCCGGCAACATGACCACGCTGCTCAACCGGGTCTATGACCTGCAGACCAGCGCTCAGCCCTCGGACTTTGCCGAGGCCGCCAAGAAGCTGCTCGTGCGCCAGCGCCGCCGGTGTCTGGTTGTTCTGCTCACGAACCTGCGCGACGACGATGCCCAGGACCTGCCTAGAGCGCTTGGGCCGCTGCGCAGTAAGCACTTGGTGCTCCTGGCCAGCCTGCGGGAGCCGGCTCTAAACCGGGCCTTGGCTGAGCCGATCAAGCACTTGCAAGACGCGACCCGAGTGGGCGCGGTCGCTGGGTATCTGCAGGAGCGTCAGAGGGTCTATGACTCGCTGCGCGGGCGCGGGATTCTGACCCTAGACTGTGAGCCAGGGGAGCTGCCTGTCGCTCTGGTGAACAAGTATCTGGAGATCAAGCGCTCGGGGATTTTGTAGGGCGCGGCTTGCGCTAGATGGAGCTTGGCGTTCGGGTGTGGACGCCGAACTGGGCTCCCGAACCATCCCTCGGGAGACCCCGCTGGCCGAATGGTCTTGGAGCCCCATGAAGGCGGGCGCTTCTTTGAAGCGGCACCCGACGGCAGAGAGATCGAGCTGGGCCGCATCGAGCGCTTCGAGCCGCCCAGTCTCTTGGCCTACACCTTCTTCATGGGCACTGGGGTTGCGACCCCTACCTTGGTAGAAGTCAAATTTGTCCCTGTAGAAACCGGCACTCAAGTGCAGGTGACTCACCGCGCCCACGCCGCCGGCGAGCGCTTCTCCAAGACCGTGCCGGTCTTTCTCCGCTCCTGGGAGCGGGTTCTCGCTGGTTTTTCCAGCTTCCTGGAGTCTTTATGACCCGTCTTCTCGCCTTGGGCGCCCTCTTGTTCTTGAGCGCCTGCAGGCCCCCCGTGCCTCCTCCTGCGGCCGCCGACCCCGCCCCCGTCAACGGAGAGGTGCAGAAGCTGGACGCCATCCAGGACGCCAATTTCCTGCAGTACAGCGTCGCCACCCACATCGACGCGCCCCCCCAAGCGGTCTGGGCTGTCCTCACCAACGCCAGAGCTTATACCGAGTGGAACAGCACGGTGGTCTCGGTGGAGGGAGAGATCGTCTCCGGTGGGGAGATTGCTCTGGTCTCTACGCTGGACCCCGAGCGCACCTTCGAGCTGCAGATCTCCACTTTCGAGGCCCCCACGACCCTGGTCTGGCAAGACGGCGGCAACACCTTCAAGGGCGTGCGCACCTTCACCTTGACCCCCAGAGACGGGGGCACCGATCTGGGGATGCGCGAGGCCCTCAACGGCACGATGATGAAGATGATCGCGCCCAGCCTGCCGGACTTTGGACCCAGCTTTGAGCAGTTTGTGGCGGACTTGAAGGCCGAGGTCGAGAAGGGCTGAGGCTACGCCCCCTGAGTGCAGCTTTCTCCGAGGCTACGCCCCCTGAGTGCAGCTTTCTCCGAGGCTACGCCCCCTGAGTGCAGCTTTCTCCGAGGCTACGCCCCCTGAGTGCAGCTTTCTCCGAGGCTACGCCCCCTGAGTGCAGCGATTTGAGCGCGGTGGAGGCTCCAGAGCTGCATTCGCCGCCCGTAGCCTCCCGCAGACCTGCATTCGCCGCCCGTAGCCTCCCCCGGTCGCCGTTCTAGGCCGTGGGGGCCTCTACCTGCACCCACTCTTCCTGTCTGGGGTGCCAAAACTTCAGAGCCACCGCACGCAGGCAGATGTCCCCGGCCAAGCGTCCAGCCACGCCCCCATAGCGTCGGTCGCCCAGGATCGGGTGTCCGGCATCAGCGGCGTGCCGCCGGATCTGATGGGTGCGCCCGGTCTCCAAGTGGATGTCCAGGATGGTCGTACGGCCAGGCACGCGGGCGGTGGTGTAGTGCTCGGGCACCTTGGCCTGGGGCGCGGATGGAGCGAAGTGGGTGATCGCAATCTTGCCTTCCAGGTCTTGGTCCCACGTGCCTGCAGCAGAGAGATTGCCCAACACCAGCGCCCGGTACGCGCGTTTGATGGTGTGCTCCCGAAAGCCCGCCGCGATGCTGGCGTTGACCGACTTGTGCAGAGTGAAGAGCACCAGCCCGGAGACCGGCGTGTCCAGGCGGTGGTGCAGGCCCACGTATTTGTGCTCCTCGCGCAGCGCATCGTAGAGGTTGTCCCCGCCACCCTTTGGGGACTGGGTGGGCAAACCAGCGGGCTTGTCGACCACCAGGAAGTAGCGGTCTTGGTAGGAAATTGTGGGCGCGTGCATGGGGCTCGTTAGCCTGTGATGCGGTCGGTGGCCCGGGAGTCTGGCGTCCGCCCCCTGTTAAACTGGCGCACCCCGGAGCCCTCCATGAAGATGCACGAGCTACTGGTCCACGCCGTCAAGGTCGGGGCCTCGGACATTCACCTCTCGGCTGGAGAGGTGCCCGCTCTGCGAATCAACGGGGAGATCGAGCGCTTGGCTCAGGCCCCACGCCTGGATGCGGAGGCGACCAAGCGGCTGGCTTACTCGATCATGAACGAGAAGCAGCGCACCGCCTTTGAGAACCGGATGGAGGTGGACTTCTCCATTGGGCTCAAGCAGCTGGCCCGCTTTCGCGTCAACGTGTTCACCCATGCGCGCGGGATGGGCGTGGTCATGCGCCAGATTCCTTCCAAGGTGCTGACCTTGGAGGAGCTAAAGCTGCCGCCCATCTTCCGGCGAATCGCGGGATATAAGAAGGGTTTGGTTTTGATCTGCGGTCCGACAGGATCCGGCAAGTCCACCACCATGGCTGCGATCATCGATCACATCAACAAGAACCGGTCCGAGCACGTGCTCACGGTCGAGGACCCGGTCGAGTTTGTGCACCAACCCGTCAAGTGCATCATCAACCAGCGCGAGGTTGGCGCCCACACCCACTCCTTCGCCAACGCGCTGCGCTCGGCCCTGCGTGAGGATCCCGATGTCATCTTGGTCGGCGAGCTGCGCGACTTAGAGACCATCTCCTTGGCCCTGACCGCTGCGGAGACGGGCCACCTGGTCTTCGGCACCCTGCACACCAACTCGGCCCCCGACACCATCGACCGCCTGATCGATGTCTTCCCCCACGAGCAGCAGAGTCAGGTGCGCACCATGCTCTCCAGCTCCCTAAATGCGGTCGTTAACCAGGCGTTGATGCGCCACCAGGACGGTAAGAGCCGTGTGGCCGCCCACGAGATCATGATCGCCACCCCCGCCATTCGAAACCTGATCCGCGAGAACAAGCTCTACCAAATCCAGTCCATCCTCCAGACGGGCAAGTCCGAAGGGATGCAGACCATGGAGGACTGCCTCAAGGACTTGGCCCTGCGCCGCATGATCAATCGTAGGGACGCGGTGGAGTACACCGGCAACCAGCACTTGTTTGACGCCGAAGACGGCGGCCCAGGTCGGCGTCCACCTGCCCCTAGGAGACGCTGATGCAGATCCACGTAAATGGAGAACCCAAGCAGGTATCCAACGGCTTGAGCCTGGGTGCGCTGCTGGCTGAGTTGGGCTTAAAAGTGGAAGCGGTCGCGGTCGCCCTGAATCTGAACGTTGTGCCCCGTAGCCAGCTGGCCGAGCGTGTTCTGGCGGACGGTGACCGGGTCGAGGTGGTGCGCGCTGTCGGCGGAGGCTGAAACCCGGCCCTGGGATGTGCTGCTCATTGCTGGCAGCTTCCTGGTGGTGCTCGCCTGGGCATGGCGCCCGATCTGGGACATTGATCTCTTCTGGCATGTGGTCGTCGGCCGCTTGATCCTGGAGGGTGGGGTCCCCAGCACGGATGTGCTCTCTGCAGCGGATCCCACAGCCCCGTGGACCACGTTCCAGTGGGGCTATGAGGTGCTCGTTGCCGCCGTCGAGGCCACACTAGGCCTGCCCGGTCTAAAAGCCATGCATGCGGTCTTGGTGGCCGGTACCTTTGGCCTGCTGGCAGGTCTGCTACGCAAGACGGGCGCTTCACGGGCTCTCTGTCTGGGCATCCTGGGCTTCGCCCTGCTGATGGTGGAAGACCGCATTCGGGCCCGACCCCACCTCTTCGAGCTGCTCTTTGTGGTGGGCCTGGCCCCGCTGCTCTATGGCCGCGAGCGTCAGGCCACGCCCATCGTGTTGGTGCTCGTGATGGGCCTTTGGGCCAACCTGCACGCCGTCTCCAGCCTGTGGTGGGTCGCTCTAGTGGGCGCCTGGACGCTCTCGTTCAAGAGCAAACCCTCGGCCAAGCGCTTTGGCACACTGGCCGCGGGAATAGTGGTAGCTCTGGCCAGCCCGCCGGTTCGAAAGGGCTTGATGGGCGCTCTGCTCTCTCACTCGGACTGGCCCGCAGAGCTGGTGCCGGAGCTCCAACCCACCTGGGCCTACTGGGAGCTTGGCTTCTTTGGTTGGGCGATGCTGGCCGGGGTGGTCTTGGGGCTGGCCGCTGCGCTTCACTTTACCAGCGCCAAAGACCAGGAACGAGGTGCCAAGATTGCGGCGCTTGGATGCGCACTTGCGGCGGTGTTGATGGCCCGGTGGGCCTGGCTGGCTGTGGTACCGATGGGCTTATGGATGCTCTGGCAGAGACCCGCATGGGGCTGGGGTGTTGGCGCGGTCTCGGCGGCTGTGGTGCTCGGGCATGTGGGCCCCCGTTGGACCCTGGACGATCGCCTTCAAACACTTGAAGAAGGCAGCTTCCCGGTCCAGGCCTGCCAGGTCATGCAAGACCAGGACTTTCGCGTTCCCCTGGACACCACACCGGCCTGGAGTGGCTACCTGCTCTACTGCCTGTACCCCAAGGCCCGGGTGCTGTCCGATGGCCGGCTGGTGTTTGGGCCCCAGATCACCGAGCTGCTCTTGGCCCGCGAGGCGGGGGATCTGGGCACCTTTGATCAAGCCGTGGGGATCTATGGGACCCAAGCCTTGGTGTGGCCTGCGGGGAACCCTCCTCCCTTGGACGAATCCCGTTGGCGTATCGTGCACAGCGATCCTGTCGCCCAGGTCTGGCTGCCCAGGCCGGTTTGGGCGCAATGGGAGTGAATTAGAGAAGTCTACGGTTCTCTAATGCGCGCATCAAACTTACCTTGTCGGCGTACTCGATCTCCGTTCCAACGCTCACGCCATAGGCCAAGCGGCTGACCTGGACGCCCAAGGGCTTGAGCACTCGGTGCAGGTAGAGCGCGGTGGCGTCGCCTTCCACGTCGGGGTCGGTGGCCACAATGACCTCCTTCACGCCCGTGAGGTTGGCCAGCAAGGGGCGGATGCGCAGCTGGTCCGGGCCAATGCCATCCAAGGGGGAGATGGATCCGTGCAGGACGTGGAAGTGCCCGCGGAACTCGCCGCTGCCCTCGATGGCCTGGATGTCCTGTGGTCGCTCCACTACGCACACGATGCTTGGATCGCGTCGGGTGTCCGAGCAGGTCTTGCAGGGACTGGTGGTGGCGATGGTGCAGCAGCGCTCGCACTCGACCACGCTGCCTTGCAGGCCACCCACCGCCGCAGCGATCTCGGTGACCACCGAGTCGTCGGCGCGCAGCAGCCACCAAGTCAGGCGCCAAGCGGTCTTCTCTCCAATGCCTGGAAGGCGAGAGAGGGCCTGAACACAGCGGCGGATGGGATCCATTTGGCGCTCCTGTGATGCCTAAGCACCGTCGATGTGACCTACATCAGTCCGGGAGGGAGCGGCATGCCGCCTGTCGCGTCCTGCATCTTGGCAGCGACTACTTCCTTGGCTTGGCGCAGAGCGTCGTTGGTCGCAGCGTGAATCAGGTCCTCGAGCATCTCGCGGTCGTCCATGACGGACGGGTCGATGGAGATGCTGACGATCTGCTGGCCGCCAGTGGCGATCACCTTGATCATGCCGCCGCCGGCCTGACCGGTCACCTGGGTCGCCTCGGCGTCGGTCTTGGCTTGAAGCATGCGCTGCTGCAGTTCGGCCATCATGCCCTGCAGGTTGTTCATATCGAAGCTCATGGGAGTCCCTCAGGTTCGGAGAGTGGAATCAAATCGACAAGTTTGGCATCCAGGGCCTTGATGGCGCGCTGAACGATGGGGTCTTGGGCCGCTTGCTCAAGCAGGACCACCTTGTGGGCGGCCAGCATCTTGGCGCGGGTCTCCCGTCGTGTCAGGCCCGCTTGGTCGCCCTCTGTGCGCAGACGCGCAGAGAGGGCGGTAACACCTGGAAACAGGATGCCGATGGCCTGTAGCAAGAAGGGGTCTTGGGACAGCTTCTTGAAGCGAAGAACCGCAGCCTCGCCCGGGGCCACGATGCGCAGGATGTGGGCGTCTACACCAATGAGCGCGGTGTTCTCGGCTGCACCCCAGTACTTCGCGCGCTGGGGTGCCAGCCAAGTTTGCAGAGCAGAGTAGCGGCTCTCTTCGCTTGCCCCGGCCGGAAGAGGCATGGGTAGCGCGACCGGAATCTCGGTGTCGTCGTTGTCCAGCATGCCTGGGGGTTGGGGTGGGGGCGGGGCGTCGTCGAAGCGAGACGCGGCGTTCCCACTGTTTCCGTTGGTGGACCCAGCGTTTGGATCCCGCAGAGGGGGAGCCTCCCGCTGAGCCTGTCTGACGGGCGCCGGGGCCGGCCGAGAACGAGGCTTGGCGGCGGGGGCTGTGGCTGCCTTGTTGGCGGCTTTTGGAGCAGTCTTTTGAGCGGCTGGCCGCTCCGGTGCGCGTTGGGCGCGGGGGGAAGGAGCGGTCTCAGCGGCCCGGCTGGCGCCGGGCCCGGGTCTGGCGCCCGGTGTGTCGTCCCCTTCACCTTGTGCGCTCCCACCATTGGAGCGAGCATCTCGTCCACGAGGCCCACGTGGTGAGGGTCGAACGCCGCCTTGACGCATGGTGCGCTCCAGGCCTTCCAGGCGCGAGACCAAGTGGGCCATAGGCTGAACGGGCCGCACGGTGACCAAGCGGGCCACGGCCATCTCCAGTACCAGACGTGGCCGACTGGAGCGTGCAACCTCATCGTGGACTGCGAGCATGACCTGGAACCAGCGCGAGAAGGTTTCAGAGTCTAGGCCCTTGCACAAGGCTGCCAAGCGCTCCAGCTCCTCTGCCGGAGCATCTACGTGCTTGCGAGCAGCGGGAGAGAGTACGGTCAAGGCTGCGTTTCGCAAAAGCTCAAGGAGCTCCGTTGTGAACTGGGAGAGCTCGTAGCCGTAGTCGTAGACCGCAGCGATGCTGTCCAAGCACTTCTCGGGCTGGGCTTGGGTCAGGCCCTCCAAGAATCCGAAGAGCAGGCCGCGGTCGACCAAGCCGAGGATCTTGGCGACCTGTGCCACTTCCACGTTCTCGCCACCAAAGGCGATGACTTGGTCCAGCAGGGACTGTGCATCGCGCATGCTTCCTTCTCCGGCGCGCGCGATCAAGCGGAGTCCTTCGTCGGGGATCTGGATGCCCTCCGCATCGATGATCTTGCGCAGGCACTTGACCACCGTTTTGGTAGGGATGCGCTTAAAGTCGAAGCGCTGCACCCGAGACAGAATGGTGTCCGGGATCTTCTGGGGCTCGGTGGTCGCGAAGATGAACACGACGTGATCGGGGGGTTCCTCCAGGGTCTTGAGAAGGGCGTTGAAGGCCCCGATCGAGAGCATGTGTACCTCGTCGATGATGTAGACGCGGTACTTGTCTCTGCTGGGCAGGTAGCGAACGGAGTCCCGCAGGCTGCGCACATCTTCCACTGAGTTGTTGGACGCACCGTCGATCTCGGTCACATCCGAGCTGTTGCCATGGCCGATGTCGATGCAGCTTGGGCACTCGTCACAGGGGGTCGGAGTAGGGCCCTTGTGGCAGTTCAGGCAGCGTGAGAGGGTTCGCGCTGCGGTGGTCTTTCCCACGCCGCGGGCACCTGTGAACAGGAAGGCATGGTGGATGCGACCCAGGGTCAGGGCGTTCGTCAGCGTGCGTGTGACGTGGCTCTGACCGGCGATCTCATCGAAGGTGGTCGGGCGCCACTTGCGCGCGATGGCTTGGTAGCTCATGGGGCTCTCACTCAGGAGGAGAGCCTAACTGCTTGAGCGACCAGAATTTGGTTGGGTCGTCCCCTAAGGGCCCGCCCATCGACAATCGACGCATTTCGAGTTCTTCTGAATCCTCCCTGGCAGCGTTGTCGCGTCTTGAAAGACCACGGCCTTCCTGCGTTGCTCCGCCATGCCAGGGAGGACCCGGGAAGCTCTCGGATGCAGCGCTTGTTCTCGGGGGGACCCCAAAACCACAAATCCGCGGAGCAAGGAGATGACCGGGCTGATCCGAGGCCCCAAAAGTACCGTCTACCGTTGCTCCCTTCCGGGCCTGGCGGGGTTCACAGCTTTCAGTCCTTGGGGCCCGATCATCACCTTGCCCCGCGGATGGGGCGCGCGCACTGCGGATGGCGGAGAGAAAGGGATTCGAACCCTTGGTACGTTGCCGCACATACGATTTCCAATCGTACACCTTCGTCCACTCGGTCACCTCTCCTATTCATCCGCAGCGCGCGAATCTTTAAAGACAGAATCCACCTGGAAGGGTGGTTTGAACGGTCTAAATGGTGGAGAGGGTGGGATTCGAACCCACGGTAGCTCTCACTACATTTGATTTCGAATCAAACGCCTTCGTCCACTCGGCCACCTCTCCAAAAGGTGTGGGTCCGCTCACGCCAAAACCTAAGTTTTGGCCGCCTTGGCCGCTCGTTTCCGAGCGCGAAGCTGACCGAAGAATTCACGCAGCAAGTTGCTGCATTCTTCCGCCATGACACCAGGGACCAGCTTGAAGCTGTGATTTAGCTTGGGGTGGGCGCTCAAGTCGCCTACGCTTCCGCAAAATCCTGCCTTGGGGTCGTCCGCTCCATAGACGCAGGTCTGGATCCGAGAGAGCACCATCGCACCAGCGCACATAGCGCAGGGCTCCAGGGTGACGTAGACCGTGCAGTCTTCAAGGCGCCAATGGCCTTGTGCCTTTGCTGCTGCGCGCATGGCGCTCAGCTCGGCGTGACCGCAGGGGTCATCCTGCGTCTCTCTCGTATTGTAGGCGCTCGCGAGCACCTCTCCTTCTGCGTCCACCACGACTGCGCCCACTGGAACTTCTCCCAGTGTGGCCGCATGCTCCGCAAGCGCTATGGCCTGAGCCATAAAGTAGCGGTGCGTGTCGGGACCGTTCATTTCTGTCACGTCAAAGATCATCTCTCGTTGGGCCAAGGCCCTTTGAGCCCACGGCAAGTAAGATCTGGCTACCCGGATGTCAACAAGGATGCACATGCCCCTGCGTCAACACTTGCAGCCTTGGCTGCGCGCCCGGATCGTCGAGGCGGCAGATCGGGCATTGAAGCCCTTGAAAGCGGAGCGTCAGGCCCTCTGGCCCGCTGTCGAAAATCAGTCCCGCGAACTGGATCAGCTGGACTCAAAGCTACAGGCCACGGAATCTGATCTCGCCGCGTTCACGGCTCCTTTCTCGCCGACTATGACCGTGCACCAAGCTTGGATGCGCCATCCGGGCGTGCGTGCGATCTTTGTTCGGCACCACCTGCCAGATTGCCCATCCTGCCCCGTGGGCGCCGATGAGCGTTTGGAGGAGGCGGCCTTTGGCTATGGCATTCCTCTGGAGCCCTGGCTGGCCGAGC
>JBLHMA010000179.1:0-10229 GCA_047621545.1 Cognaticolwellia sp.
CGGCAACGTTGGATCTCACAGCGGGCAGCTTCTGCGCTCCATCCAGATCGACAATGCACACCAGATCCTGGAGTTCGTCGGAAGCGCCCAAGTCGTCGGCATCGACGAAGCGCAGTTTCTGGGAATCGAGCTTGTGGCAATCTGCGAGACCTTGGCCAACGAAGGACGGCGGGTCCTTGTCGCTGGGTTGGATCAAGACTTCCAGGGCAAACCCTTCGAGCCCATCCCACAGCTTTTGGCGGTCGGAGAGTACATCTCCAAGATGCTTGCGATCTGCACGGTGTGCGGCAATCCGGCGGACCGAAGCCAGCGCATGGTCGCTGGCGACGACCGAGTCATGGTCGGGGCAACCGGATCCTACGAGGCCCGCTGCCGGATGCACTGGAGCCCCGAGCCCCTGCAGTCCAGACAACAAGAGCTCCCCTTGGGACGCAACCTCGCTCCCTCTCCAGAGGACCACACCGACGCGCCTGCGGCTGGGGCCTGACAAATGCCTTGCGCCGTTGAGGCTCGGGCAGCTTGACGGCACGTGGGGGGTTGGAGTAGCAGAGACCACCCCTGGGAGACCTTGATGTCCTTGCCCCTTGGCCTATTGGCCCTGACTCTGACCGCACAAGCCGCTGTGTCCGGCTCCGCAAAGTCCTCCTCCGCCATGGTGGACTCGGATGACAAGACCATCAAGTACGACGCCACGAAGGCGGTCGACGGAAGCTTTGCCTTAGGCTGGGGCGAAGACGAGGAAGGCTACGGCGAAGGCAGCTGGCTGGAGCTGGACCTGGGCCGCACCCAAGAGCTCAGCGAGATCAACATCTGGCCGGGCAACCTCTCCCAGGGCCAGAAGTCCTTCCGCGAGTATAGCCGCCCCAAGAAGGTCAAGGTGACCATCAGCGGCGGGGACGGCGTGCATGAGATCGAGGCGGTCATCCTGGACCGCATCCAGCGCTACGACATTGAGCTGGACGAACCGGTCATGGGCCGAAAGGTGCGCATCGAGGTCATCGAGGTCTACGAGGGCTTTGTCTTCTCGGACATGTACATCGCCGAGGTAGCGGTGAACTTCACCGGCTCGCGCGAGCAGATCCAACCCCTGATCGACTGGTTGGACACGGACAACGCCCAGAAAGCGTGGGATGCCCACGATGCCAAGGTCGAGGCTGCCTTTGGCACCTACATGGACGCCGACTTTGGAGACCAGGACAGCCTGGAGTTCCTCATGTCCCAGGCAGGCGACGGGGCCGAGTTCATTCGCCTCAAAGCCCCCAAGCTTGTGGACGTTGGCTACCGAGCTGCAGCCGTCAAGCCCGACGAGCTCAGCATCGACGCCCTCTCCAAGATCAAGGATGCCAACGCCATCCCTGCCATAGAGATGGCCCAGCTTCGCTCCTACGGCAAGCCGCGCGCCGAGCTCGCAGACCTGGTGGAGATCTTCTACGCCTACCAGCAGCTGATCGGCGGCCCCTCCCTGAACGTGCCCTACTGGGGTGAGAGCGGCTGGTCCCCCGGTCAGATCCAGTCCTTCACCGAGCCCGTTCCAATCGAGGTCACCCCCGAGGGCGACCTCCTCCTGGCCGACATTGGCAACAACCGCGTGCAGCGATTCAGCTACGAGGGCCGGGCCGACAAGGAATGGGGAGGCGGAAAGGCTGACCTGTCCAACACTTGGTTCGATGAAGGACGTCCCTGGTACGTCACCGGCCAAGCCTCCGGCGACCGCAACGGCGAGTTCATGAACCCCTTGGACATCGAGATGGTGCCCATGGACGAAGGCATGGGTTTTGCAGTCCTGGACGCCTCCAAGCGGGTACAGGTCTACGATGCTGAAGGTCGCGCTGTGATCGGCTGGAAAGTCCAGAACAGCGGTGCCCAGCTTGACCCCAACGTCGGCGGTGAGGGCTACCTAGCCTGGGTCCCCCGCAAGAAGCGCCTCTACGTCATCCTGGGCGACGAGCTGATCGCCTACAACTTGCAAGCCGAAGAGCTGGGACGCTGGGAGCTGGAAGACGGTACCCCAAACGCGGTAGAGGTTGGCAAGAACAACAAGCTCTACATGGCCTACGGACGCGAGGTCATAAAATACGATCTGGACGGCTTCCGCCACGGCGTGATCTGGGACGAGGAGCAACTCGGTGAGGGCTTCGAGGACATGGACTTGACCCTAGACGAGAACAAGCGCATGTGGGTGGTCACAGACCAGGGCTACGTCCACAAGTTCAAGAACGAGCGCAAGAAGGAGTACTCCGTGCGCTTCTCTGACGTGAGCCTGATCCGTCCGCGCATCGCCGTGCAAGAGGACATCCTGTACTGCGTGGATCGCGACCGGATCATCCGCTTGGACGCCCTCCAGGCCAAGCTAGACGCCGAAGAAGCCGCCCTGGATGCAGCCGAAGAGGCCGCTTCGAGCGCAGCCGAGGAGTAGCCCCCTTGGGCAGCCGGTTAGCATCCAAGGCATGAAAAGCCGTGCCTTGATTCTCTCCGCAGTCGGCGCCTCCTTGATGGGGGGCGCTCTTCTTGTTGTGGCCTGCACACAGGACCCCCAGACTGATCCGCAGCCGGATCCGATTGAACCTGTGGTGACCTCGCCGCCGGAAGGGGTAGAAGCCCCGCCTGCAGCGGCAGAGTTTCCGGTCCCCAAGGCAATGACCCATAGCACCAAGAGCCCTTCAGCCGTCCCCGCTTCTCCCGACGCTGAGCGGGCCCTGGTCGAGCTCCAGAAGGTCTGCCAAACACACGGCGGCGACCCGGAAAACCCTTGGGCCATCGCCCACGGACTGCTGGCATTCGGCTCAGAGATGACGCTGTCCAACGGCGAGCCCGCAGTGGACTACCTCTACACCCGCTACGCCGAAGTCTCGGAGATCCAGGGCCGACGCCTGATCGCCTTTCCCAAGGAGCGCGATGGGATTGAGATCGAGCCCCACACCGACTTGGTGCTCAAAGCCATCACCGAGAGCGGCCTGTCTCCAGACCGAGAGGTTCTGGTGGCTGGCGAGACCTTCACACTGGCAGACCACTGGGAGCACAGCCTGCGCACCAGCTTCCTGAACAAGACCAGCGGCGAGAGCAGCTACACCACCCCAAACGACATGCCTTGGGGCGTTCAGGCCCTGGCCGCTTGGGGCACCCCACAGCAGACGCAGTGGAAGGCCTTCGACGGTACCCAGATGGACCTGGACGACCTGGTCAAGTTCCAGGCCCACGTGCTCACCCAAGAGAGTACTTTCATGTACCAGGCCATGCTGGCAGGCACGGACTTTGAGAAGAAGCGCCAAGGGGTGTTCAACTACACCTGCGGCGGCGCCCACATGATCCAAGGCAGCATCCTGCCCATCGCGGCCGGGTTCGGGAACACGCAAGACCGGGAGAAGATGGCCGCCCAAGGCACGCTCTTGGCGTACCGCTACCCCGTCGAGATGGCCATCTACGAGCAGGCCCGCAAGCAGGCCCCAAGCCAAGCCATGGTGCTCTACGTGCAGCAACTCAAGTTCATTGGCCACTGGCTGGAGAGCATGCACAAGCTGACCGCCACGGGCATCTTCACCCCAAGCGCCTTGGACCAACAGATCATGGCTCAAGCGGTTGGTGACTTGATCACAACTACCGCAGCGCTCAAGCAGCTAGGTGCTCTGGACAACGCGGCCAAGATTCGGGAGAACAACAGCCAGCTCTACCTGGACATCGTCGGCGACAGCTGCCACGCAGTGCGAGGCCTGGAGCTGGCCTTGGGCAAAGGCGAAGTACACTGGTAGACCACGCGGGTAGGCCTCGCGGGTAGGCCGGCACCAGCAAGCCCGCCTGGGCTTAGACGGGCAGCTCACCATAAATGGTCCTTCCGGCGGCCCCACGCTGCCAGCTGATCACCTTACGTCCCATATGGCCGATGGGCAGTAGTTCCTTTGCCGCGCCCAGCTCCCAAGCCACCCGCGGCATGCCCCAAACCACGGAGCTCGCCTCGTCTTGAGCCACGGTGGCGCAGCCGGCCTGAGACATGGAGAGCAACCCCTGAGCGCCGTCTCGGCCCATCCCCGTGAGCAGGATGCCCATGGCCTTTCCCTTCGCTGCCAAGGCGACGGAGCGAAACAGAACGTCAACGCTGGGCCGATGACCACTCACCTTGTCGCCATCGCGAACCGAGAGTTCAAAGCTCCCTGGGCCGCCCCGTATCCGCATGTGTTGCCCGCCTGGTGCGAGGTAAACCCGGCCACGACGCAGCCGGTCCCCATCTCGAGCCTCTTCAACCTGCAGCTGACACTCGTTGTTGAGGCGGGCTGCGAAGCTGGTCGTAAAGCCTGCAGGCATGTGCTGAACAACCAACACCGGCGGCAGGTCCTTGGGCAGGGACATCAGCAGAGACTTGATGGCCTCGGTTCCGCCAGTCGAGGCCCCGATGGCCACCACACTGCGCCCCGGAAGTCCCTCGCTCATCGGCGAATAGCCTGACAGCGCAGCGCTCCCTGGCCCAATGGCCATGATGCAAGAGACCAGCTCGGCCAGCATTGCCTCGGTCGTGTTGCCCACAAGATGAGCCGAGGGCTTGACCACAACGCGGCGAGCACCAGCCTCCAGCGCTTCACTACGACGGGATTGATGAGAGGTGACCACCACCGTGGGCAGATCGTGTTGAGGGATCAGCCGCCTGAGGAACTCCACACCATTCATCTTGGGCATCTCGATGTCCAAGGTCATCACATCGGGTTGTAAGGCGACAATCTGGTCCCGGGCCTCGTAGACGTCCCGGGCAGTGCCAATGACCTCGATGCCGGGTGCCCGCGCCAGAGCGCGCTTTAGAACCTCCCGAGCCACAATAGAATCATCCACAATCAATACACGAACGCTCATGACGTCCTCCGCCGATACACGCCGGGTTGCACATACTCAAACACAGAGTCCCGTCCGATGGTCTCGCTGTGACTCAGAAAGAGCCAGCCCCCAGGGGCAACCACGTCATGGATGCGTTCTATGACCGCAGCCTTCGTCTCTTTATCAAAATATATCAGCACGTTACGGCAGAAGACAACATGCATCTTCCGCTGGAACGGGTAGGCCTGAGCCACCAAATTCAAGCGTCGCCAAGTCAGCTCATTGGCCGCATGTTCCACCAGCCTCATGTGAGCAGGACCGGCTTGCCGAAAGTGGCGGCGCAGACGAACCGGCAGCCTAAGCACATTCTCTGAGCTCCAAAGGCCGGCCCTTGCGTGCTCCAGCGCGCTCGCGCTGATGTCGGTGGCTAGAACCCCGCACCGCCAGCCTGCCCCCTTAAAACGGAAGTAATCCATCGCCAGCAATGCGAGAGTGACCGGCTCTTCACCTGTCGCCGCAGCCGCGCACCATATACGCAGGTCCTGCTCATGGCTTAGCCGTCGCGCCAACTCCGGGAGCACGACCTCCGAGAAGAGCTTGAAGTGCTCGGGCTCCCGCCAGAAGTAGGTGTGGTTGGTGCTGGCTTTGTCGATCAGCTCCGAGAGAACGCCAAAGTCCGGTGGAGCCCCAAGGCTCTCGGCGAAGAACAGATCGAAGCTGGGGCTGCTTGAGCCCCGAAAGACCGTGTTCAAGCGACGAGAGATCGACGCCCTTTTGTGTTCGGGCAGATCGATTCCAAAGTGCTCATGCAGCAAACAGGCCACGCGAGAAAACTGAAGGTCGCTGAGTTCGTCCCCGGAGCGTCTGGTAGGGCTTGCGGTCACTGACTCAAGCTGCCTGCGCGGTGGGCTGTCCCAACAGGACCGGCAGATCGATGATCAGACGCACGTTGTCCTGGTCGTGACCCAGTCCCTTTAGGAAGTGCTTGGACCCAAGTCCTACCCGGGGTGGCGTGTCCACCTTGCAGTCGGGGATCTCAAGGACCTCGGAGACTGTATCCACCATCAACCCAACGGTGTCGTCGCCCGACTTGACCACCACGATGCACGTCCGTGACGTGGTTGGGACCTTTTCCAGGCCAATGCGGGTGCGTACACACATCACTGGAATCACCCGACCGCGCAGGTTGATGACGCCTACGATGTGGCTGGGCACGTCTGGCAGAGGTGTGATTGGCTGAACGCCAATAATCTCGCGGACAGCTTCGATCTGGACGCCGTAGGTCTCCTGCCCAATGAAGAAGGTCAGGAAACTGTGGGCCTCTCGCGGCCCAGCTTGCGTGGCTTGTGCCTGGAACATCCGTCCTCCAACTGCCATCTCATCGGTACAAAGTGATCCGCTCTCAAGCCGCAAGAGAGCCGAGGATCCCTGCGACATCAAGAATCAGGCTGATTCGGCCATCTCCCATCACCGTGCACCCGGAGAGCCCACGAACTTCGCCCAGATAGCTGGATAAACCCTTCACAACGGTCTGCCGCTGCCCGACAAGCTCGTCGACAAAGAGGCAAACCAGCTCCCGGTCGCTCTCCAGGACCACCAGCACGCCATTTTCGATGTCCTCCTCCCCCTCCGGAAGCTTGTAGAGCTCCTTGAGGCGAATGACAGGAAGCAATTCATCTCGGATGCGGACCAACTCCTGCCCACTGGTCAGCCGAGTAATCGCCCCAGTTCGGGTCACGAAGGATTCGCGAATCGAGAGAAGAGGGATGGTGAAAGAGGCCGATCCGACCCGAACCAACATGCCCTCGATGATCGCCATGGTGAGAGGTATACGGAGCGTAAAGCGGGTGCCCTGTCCCAAGATCGAGGTCACCTCGATGCGGCCCTTGACCCTCTCGATGTTCTTCTTGACCACGTCCATGCCCACGCCGCGACCCGAGATCGCCGTAACGACCTCGGACGTCGAAAAGCCGGGTTCAAAGACAAAGGCAAAGACCTCAGAGTCGCTCAGAGTGTCACCCCTCTCCCGGTGAACCAGGCCTCTCTCAACAGCCTTGTCCAGGATCCCAGAACGATCCATGCCCTTGCCATCGTCGCTGACGGTAATCCAGATCTCACCCGCTTGGTGACGGGCCTCGAGGTTCAGCACGCCCTTCGAGGGCTTGCCCGCGGCGCGGCGCTCCTCAGGGGTCTCCATTCCGTGGTCCACCGCGTTGCGCATCAGATGCACCAGGGGGTCGGCGATTATCTCGGCGACGGTCTTGTCGACCTCGGTCTCCTCGCCAGTGATGTTCAGCGAAACTTTCTTGCCTTGCTTTGTAGACACATCTCGCACCAAGCGTTTCATCTTGTTGAAGGTGTCGGCGATGGCCACCATGCGCAGCGACATAGCCACGTCCTGGAGGCTGCGCGTGACCCGAGAGAGCTGCGCCATGGCCTTCTCTAGCTCCCGGGGTCCCTCCACGGTGTCGTGTGTAACGGCAGTCTCGGCGATGATGAGCTCACCCACCAAGTCCATCAGCAGATCCAGCTTGCGCACGTCCACTCGGAGAGAGCTGCGCTGCGCACGCTTGGAGCCAGATCGATTGCCCGACTGAGCTGGTTTTCCCTGACGAACCTTGGTCTGGACATCCAGCAGCGCGTCAAGTTCTGGTTGGGCAATCCAGCCTCGTGCGACAACGGCAGCTCCAATCGGGGCTGGAGCGGACAGGACCTCCTCGAGCTGCCTGCTGTTAAGCAGCCCGCGCTCCACAAACATCGCCCCCAAGCGCGTCCGCTCATTGATCTCTCGCGCATCCAAGGCCACATCGCTGAGCTCGCCGAGCTGGCCAGAGAGGTTCTCGATGACCGGCCTCTCATGAGGGAGTAGGGCGAAGGACTCGCCAAGCACCCCGCAGGCCCGCTCGAAGGTCCCGGCCAAGAGGGTGCTCGCTTGGATCTCCCCGCTTCGAATACGTCCGGCTAAGCCGGACAGCTTGCCGACATAGACCTCGACATCGGAGCAGCCCCCACCCACCAGGGCCGCCTGAAGCTCCGACAGGCGTGCGGCAAGCGCATCGACGAGGGGGGCTTCTTGGCCGTCCACCCAGTGATCGACGACCCGGCTCAGGTTGCCAAAAGGCTTCTCTATTTGGTTGAGAAAGTCCTGGAAACCAGCTGTTTCCGGCGCGTCGGAGGCCATCTCAGGTGCGCCCTCAACAGAGTCTGCTCCCTGGTGTGACTCACCCATCAATCCCTCGAGACGCGCCACCAGCGCCAGGGCCTGAGCCTCAGCGCCCTGGTCGACGAACGTGACTGCGATGGCGTCCAAGCGTTCGCCAAGGAAATCTAGGGTCAAGAAGAAGGTGCTGACCGCTCCTCTGCTCAATGGGTAGCTCCCCGCCTGGATGCCCCCCAAAAGGGTCTCAGCCACGTGCATCACATGGCCCACACTTCCAAAATCCAAGTAGCCAGCCGAACCCTTTACGGAGTGGAAGAGACGGAAGACCGATGCCAAGGTCCCCTCACAGGCATCTCCATCTTCCAGTCCAAGCATTAGAAGCTCAGCTTCTTCCAGTGCTTCTCGGCTCTCGAGTACAAAACACTCTATGATTTCTTGAGTATCCGGATCCATATAGACCTCGCCAGTCCTACCGCGTATCGGAGGCCTGGAGGGCATCTTGAGCCATGCTGTCCTGATGGACAGCGCCAAGCTCCCCCTTGTGCTGCGGACCCATCGATCCGAGCCAGAGGGCAAGCAGGTTTGCCATGAGGTTGCTCCTTCATCTCCTCAAACAAGGCTTGGTGACGCCTCGAGCGGCCATGGATGTGTTGTTGCGTCACGTAGAGAGCACCCCACCCTTGGGCCAACTTGCCGTGTACCGGGGACTGCTCAACATAGACCAGGTCGTGCGAGTGCTAGACGCGCAGCTGGACCAGCCACACAAGCGCTTTGGCGAGCTGGCAGTGGCTCTGGGATTTTGCACGTTTCACGACATTGAGAGCTTGGTCGAGGCGCAGCAACAGCGGGAGGTCAGTCTGCAGACCCTCCTGGTGCGCCAGGGCGCAATCTCCCCCGGACGCTTGGCGTTGGAGATGCGGCGCTGCGCCCGACGAGCAGCTTGAGCTTCAAGTTAGTCGCGGAAAAGCGGTCCGGAGCCTTCAGGCAACGCCAACTTGATCCGTTGAGTTCAAAGAATTGAGGAGAACATATGTCTAAGATTTTGGTGGTCGACGACAGTCGCGCAATGCGTATGATCGTGAAGCGCACCCTGCGTCAGGCTGGCTTTGGCAACCACGAGATCACCGAAGCCGAGCATGGTAAGGACGCCTTGGACAAGATCTCGGCCAATCAGCCTGATCTGATCCTGAGCGACTGGAACATGCCGGTCATGAACGGCTTTGAGCTGCTGCAAGCCCTCAAAGAGAAGGGAAGCGAAGTCAAGTTCGGCTTTGTGACTTCTGAAGGCACACCTGAGATGCGCAACAAGGCCACCGAGGCCGGCGCTCTCTTCCTCATCGCAAAACCCTTCACCGCATTCACCTTCGAGCAGACGCTTGCAGGCATGCTGTAGGAGACTCAGATGCCCATCTCATTCCCTGAGTCAAAGGCCGTCAACGAGCTCTTCGCCATGCTCCTTGGCAAGCGCTGCAAGGTCTCCAAGGACAAGCCCATGGGCCGCCGCCCAGGCGAAGCGGCAGCCATCGGCATCTACGTCGACGACGCGGGTGAGCTCGTCGCGGCCGTGGTCTGCGACATAGCCCTAGCCGGTGCAGCTGGAACCGCTTTGTCCATGCTCCCCGCAAAGATGGCCAAGGACTGCATCCGCACCAAGCGGCTACCGGAGAACGTGGCGGAGAACCTGTACGAAGTGCTGAACGTCGGAGCAGGCCTGTTCAACAGCCCGCGAACGCCCCATGTCAAGCTCTTCGAGGTCATCCACGAGCCCGAGCGCCCCAGCACCAAGGTGCAAGCTTTGCTGCGCAGACCAAGCCAGCGCATGGACCTAAGCCTGGAAGTCATTGGCTATGACAAAGGAAAGATCCACCTCTTGGCAGCCTGAGAGGCGGCTCATCGTTGCGCCGTGGAGGCGGACGGGTGAAGACCAGGGGTCACCCTTGGAGACGTCTTGTCTGCACCCGAGAACGCCGAGACCGCCGACCCCGAGCGCCTGTACGAGCCCCCAGCTGGCGAGGTGGGCTTCTCCGCCCGCGCCGTCATTGTGGGCTGCATCCTGGGCGGTGTCGTTGCAGCAATGAACATCTACCTGGGCTTGCGTATCGGGTGGAGTTTCGGCGGATCCCTGATCGCTGCGATCTTGGGATTCTCGGTCTTTGCCAGCTTGGGTCGGATGGGCCTGATCAAGCGGAAGTACTCCATCCTCGAGGCCAACATCACCCAGACGGCAGGTTCCGCCGCGGGCACTATGACAAGCGCCGCAGGTCTGCTGGCC
>JBLHMA010000180.1:0-10194 GCA_047621545.1 Cognaticolwellia sp.
CCGCTGCGACCACCCAGCCAGCGCAGATTCCGAACAGCACCAAGCCCCACGACACCGGTGCTGGTGCGCTCTGTACCTGAACAACTCCGCTCGCTGTGTGGATACTGACGCGCTCGGGGGTCCGGTACAGCGCCTCCTGCTGCAGACTCCACGACCGGAAGGCTCCAACGCCCATCCTCACCGCAGGATTTCGGAAGGGCTGATCCAAGACCACGTCCCCAATCTGAGAGACGCATGCCCGCTCAAAGTGCAACTCGCACTCCGCGGTGTCCGAAAAGCTGACCCCCTCGGCCTGCCGCCCTTGGCCAAGACCGAGTACGATCAACACCGTAGCCAGCACCATCAGGGCGCCTGCGCCCCAGTAGTGCCAACTCAGGGTCGCCTTAGCTGGCAAAGTCCGGTCGGATTCCGGTTTGGACCTCTTCGGCTTCTGCATCAAATGACTCGACCAATGCTGCGGCGTCGTCGTCGCCAAGGGGGAAGCCCCAGCTCTCGGCCAGCTGGGTCAGAGCACTCTCTCGACCAGGGGCGGGGGCGCTCAGCACGAAGCATGCCACGGCGAAGTGCTTCTCACGGCCCGGGGCCTTGCAGAAGTCAACAAAGGTAAGTGCCTTTTCACTGGGATTCTCAGGAAGCATCGCATCTCTCCGTACTTGGGGGTTTTATCTCTTCGATAGGGAGGGCCGACAAGGGCTCTCCATCCAACAGGGCCAGGGCGTCCTGGCAGCGTGCGTCGTTGCCGCCAAGGGGATGCCCGAGTCCCACAACAGCAGCCTGACAGTTGCCGCAGACACTCTTGTGCTCACAGCTACCACAGCCGGTGTGGTTGCGCGCGCCCATGGCCAGGGCGTCGGGGTGTCCCAGAGCGCGCTGGACGAAACCGCGCACATTGTACGGATCTACCTGGGCCAAGCTGCGCCGGAAAGGGTGACAGGGCGTGACGCTCCGGTCAGCCTGCACGCAAATGCGAGAGACCCCGGCAGTGCACTGCCACAGCAGCTCTTTGGGCACGCCGTAGTGCTGCAACATCGGATTCACAACCGGGTAGTCCGCTACCACCACGCGCAGTCCCTGATGGTGCAAGGACGCACACTGACGGGCGGTGCGATCCAGGTCTTCGGTGCTCAGCGGACGGCCGGCGCCATCGTGTACCGCGTCGGGCGCAACAAAGAGTGGCCAGAGGGTCAGGTCACGCCAGCCCCCGATGCGCTCGGCCAACCAGTCGCCCCAAGCAGCTACGCCAAAGTCCAGCAGGTCGCCAGTCAGGATGCTGGCGGGCGTCGCGCTCACCCCGTGCTGGGGCGCCAAACGCAGCGCACGCAGCGCCTTTTCAGTCTGCGTCTGCCCTCGTACCCGCTCGTGAACCCCAGGTGGGCCGTCGATGCTCACCATCAGGTGCACGCTGGCGCGCAGAGCCCCCAGGCGGGCGAGCTCCTCTTCTCCCAACAGGCCCCCATTGGTGTTGATCATGATCTTGGAGAATCCCAGCCGGTCGGCTGCCTCCAAGACCTCCCAGATGGCCGGGTAGAAGAAGGGCTCTCCTCCGGTGAGGTGCAGGTCGGTGCGGTACCCGCTGAGCTCCTCGAGCAGGGCCATGACAAAGCTCGGGTCAAGCTCGTCGAGGCGGCTCATGTCGGGCTCCTGGGCGAACACAAAGCAGTCCGGGCAGCGCAGGTTGCAGCGCCGGGTGAGCTCGATGTCGGCCATTAGGTACTGGCCACCAAAGGCCGCTCGGGTAGACAAGCGCAACGCTCGGCGCGACAAAGCGGAGCGCCGCAGACCCAGATGGGTCTCCAACTCGGGCCCCCAGCCAAATCCTCCTGCCAGCAACGCCACGTGACCCAGCTCCCTGTCGATGCGCTCCACAAAAGCCCGCAGGGGCCCAGCGTTCCAGCTGCGCCGCTCGGCCGACGCCAAGTCAGCTACACCGTGCTCTCTCGGGTCCAACTCCATGACCGCCAGGTATGCGCTGCGCTGTCCCTCTTCCAGATCTCGCGCAGCTCCGAGCAGGTCATTGGTCAGCTGTAGGGGCCGTCCAAGGGTACGGACAAGCGCGATAAGTGGCTCGCACAGCTCCGGCCTTTGGGCGCGTCGGGCCAGCCAGAGCAGCGGCAAAACGACGGGCAGGTACTTGTCTCCCTGCAGGGACATGGCCCGCTCGGTCCACGGTAGAGCGTGACTGCGCCAACTCAGGTCTTCCAAGGCTGCAGCAGCAAAGGCGCCCATCACCGACTGCCAGTCCTGTGCCGCACCCGGTACATCCCCGAGTAAGGCGCTAGCCCAGCCGGTCATCAGCTGCTGAAGGTATGCCTCTTGACGGGGCCGGTTCGCGTCGACCAGGTCGTCCTGAATGCGCACCGAAAAGTAGAGCGCGAGCATCGCGATGCCTGCACGCTCCAGGTCTAGCTGCGTACTGTCCAAACCATCGCCAAGCCATCCCAACAGCACAAAAGCGGGTGAACCTTCGGCGCCGAGAAACAGCGCCTCGGCGCCGCCTTGGGCCTCCAGACGCACTTGCAGTGCTTGCCATCGCGCTGCCATGGGCTGCCGCGCACCTTGTGGCAGACCGACAATCCAAGACTGGACAGCCTCGAGGCTATCCTTCAGATGCAAACTCTCTTGGTTCGTGGTCGTCATTTCAGCAGGATTGGTCTAACGGGTTTTCGTTGTAAGTGCGGCTGTGGTTCGGCTCCCATGCGAGGGCGATCACGGAGATACCGCAGGGAGCCCTCCAGCGTAAGGTTGCCGCTTCCAAGACTCGCCCGGAGCTCATCCGGAGACAGCCATGGCCGCTCCTGCAGCAAGAGAGCCGCCGCAGAGGCCACCAGGGGGGCCGCAAAGCTGGTGCCGCGCTCCCAGCCATAGCGGCCAGGACACAGGGCCACGCGTACGCCGGACCCGGGCGCCATGAGCTCGGGCTTGGGGACCTGAAGTCCATCCCAGGTCAAAACACCTGATGCGCTCTCGGGGCCTGCTCGACCGGCGATGGTCAGGCTCCCTACCCCCAACACTTCCGGATAGTTTCCAGGGCTTCCGGTCTCGCCTCGGAGACCGCCGTTGCCGATCGAGGCGATCAGAAGGATCCCCTTCTCATGAGCACGCTTGGCTAGGTCCCGCAGCCATGGATCCTGCCCCCGGCGCTCCAAGGTCATCAGGATGACATCGACCTGGCAGTCCTCGATCATCCAACGCAGCCCTTCATACACATCCGCCGGATCTACCTTCACTGCACGGGCATGCCGGCCACGCCCATACACGTCGGCGACCACCAAACGGGCAGCGGGCGCCAGGCCCTGCTCACGGCCCACGAGCAGGCTTGCAACAGCAGTACCATGGTCCGGTATCGGTGCATCTCCCTTGCAAACACGGTGGACCTGGATTCGATTTTCTGCGACGGCTTCCCGTAGTTCTGGGTGCGTAATGTCCACCCCGCCGTCCACTACGCCAATGACCATCCCATCTCCGCGCAGACCACTGGACCAAGCCACCGGCGCCCCGATGGAGCTGAGATGCCAGCGCAGATCCAGGCCCTGATCACCGGGACCTGAGCGAGCTGGAGTTGGCATTGAAGAAGAGGGGCGCATGTAGAAAAAACCGCGACGGGTAACCCCCCCGGATCAAGATTCACCAACACTACACCGTCCCAAGGTCCCCATCCAACAAAAATACAAATAGTGTAAGTCGTTGACTCTACGAAAGTCTGTCTTCGCAATTACGTGTCATTACACGGGCCGAGATTTACTTGGCCAAGGGGTAGGCTTGGCACATGAGAATTCCGCCCAGGCTCGTCGCGATTTACCTCGGACCGGAGCTACAGCGTCTCAATCGCTGGCTTCAAGCCCTTGGGCGACAGAAGAGAATCTTTCGCTTCTTCCACAGTGTCGGGGATCCCGGCAGCACCTTGGCTCTTCATGCCCTGGCCCCGTTGATGTCCCTGGGCAACCTGGAGTTGATTCTGGCAGCCCAGCCAAAGCCGGAGTTCACCCCGGACCCTGAGCGCCAGCGCATCTGGGCCCTAAACGACGCCAAGCTGCTCTCTCAAGTCTACGGACTGCCCTGCCCAAGCGCCCTCCCCACACCGGGTGATGTGGCACAGGCACAAGCCATCGCCTGCAAGGGGCGCCCGGCTGCCGAACAGCTGCAGCTTCTCTTGGACCTGGGGACGCAGCTCTTCTCCGGCGCACCCCAGCTCGACGCGCTGAGCCGAGACCATGGACGCGTCGACTTGGCGAGCTGCGCGCGCACTTTGGAGCAGGGCGCACGGCGCCGAGAAGCCTTGGGTCACTACGCCTCCGGCGCCCTATGCTTTGAGGGGGAGTGGTACCCGGGACTGGAGCGCTTCAACTTCCTATTTGAGCGGCTGCGCGAGGAAGAAGAGCGTCCAGGCCAGGACCAGGAAGCCATCCCAGCTCTCCTGCCCACCGCCCCTTCAATCGACTTGGCGGGCGCTGAGCAGATCCAGGCCTATCTGTCCTTTCGTAGCCCTTACTCCTACCTGGCCGTCCAGCGCCTGATCCTCCTGAGCAAGCGCAGCGGCCTGCCCCTCGCCATTCACCCCGTGCTGCCGATGGTTATGCGCGGCCTAGAAGTCCCGCGCACCAAGCGCCTGTATCTGGCCTGGGACGCCGGCCGCGTGGCTCGCAGCCTGGACATTCCCTTCGGCAAAATTGCCGACCCGCTGGGCACCGGTGTGGAGCGCTGCCTGGCCATCTGTCCATGGGCTGAAGAGCAGGGCAAGCTCGCGGACTTCTTCGTAGCCGCCACCTCCGCCATCTGGAGTCAAGGCGTGGACGTCTCTGGGGACAAAGGTCTCATCCTGGTCTGCGAGCAAGCCGGCCTGGACCCTCAGGCTGCATTGGCCCAGACCAACGATACGCGCTGGCGTTCCCTTGTCGAGGACAACCGACTCGCCCTGCTGGAGCTGGGCTTGTGGGGCGTGCCCAGCGTGAAGATTGGCGAGACCGTGATCTGGGGGCAGGACCGCCTAGGGTGGGTCGAGCAGGCGATGGGCCTATGAAACGCACCCACCGCGGCACCGTCTTTGTTCTCTGCGCCCTCTCCTATGTGGAGATCGCCAGTGTCCTGCGCCCCTGGGCGCGCGAAGGCAGCACGACCTTTGGCTACTACATCGAGGCCATGCTGTTCTTGGGGCCGTGGAACGGCTTGGTCTCTCCCCACGGCATCTCCAGCTCCTCCCAGCTGGTGCCACTGCTCAGCATTTCCTGGCCCCAGCGCTCGTCGCCTTAGGCATCGCCTGGGCATCTCACGCCGTGCACAAGAAGTTTGGAGGCGGGATGGCTGCGCTGCTCATCGGTGCCATTGTTGTGGTGCACATCGTGAGCGGTTTGTTGTGGGCATTGGTGCACTGGGGGCCTTGAAGGCCGCAGTGCCACTCCAAAGCCTAAGCCAGCGTGTGGAAAACCCGCTGCACATCGTCGTCTTGCTCAAGACGGTCGATCAGCGCCAAGACCTCGTCGCTCGCCTCGTCCCCAAGCTCCATCACGTTGCTGGGGTTGTAGTCGGTCTCCGCCTTGAGGGTCTCAATGCCCATCTCTTCCAAGGCCACCGTCAGGTTGTTGAAGTCCGTGAAACCGCAGCGCAGGACCAAGATGGCTTGGCCCTCCTCGTTCTCGTCCTTCTCCAGCTCCTCCAGACCATGATCGATGAGCTCAAGCTCCAGCTCTTCGGCGTCCACACCTTCAGCCATTAGGTGAAAGAGCCCCTGGTGCTCAAACATAAAGGAGACCGAGCCGGTGGTGCCCATGTTGCCGCTGCACTTCTTGAAAGCCAGGCGAACATTGGCCACGGTGCGGGTGGGGTTGTCGGTGGCTGTCTCGACCAACACCGCGACGCCGTGGGGAGCGTAGCCCTCGTAGATCAAGGTCTCGTAGTTGGTAGAATCTACGCCCATGGCCTTGGAAATCGCGCTGTCGATTTTGTCCTTGGGCATGTTCTGGGAGCGCGCATTCTGGATGGCCCGGCGGAGAACAGGGTTGCTCGAAGGGTCGTCCCCACCCCCTTTGACCGCCATGGTGATCTCTCGGCCACAGCGTGTGAAAGCCTTGGCCATGCGGTCCCATCGGGCGAACATCGTGTGCTTGCGCTTCTCAAACATGCGGCCCATGGACACGTCCTCCGAAATTGTGCTCTTGGGGTATGTCAACGACTGCCTGCACGCCAGCCGCCGGGTCGGCCTATGGCTCCCGATCCACAGCTGCACCGTCCCCCGGAGCCCCGATGAAGCGTCTGCTCAAACCCCTGCTCTCCCTCTCGGGCTTTGGTGTCCTGGCCGCTGGAGGGGTTCTGGTCGATGCCTGGGAGCCCATGGGGACTGCACCCGAGGGGGCCCGACTGGAGCGCATGCTGGCCTCTCCCCAGCACGACGGCGAGATCTTCGTAAACCCCCAGGCCATGTTCAACGACTACACCGGCATGTTCACCACATTCGCCGAGAGCCAGCCGTCAACGCCGGAAGTAGATCTCCCCATTCTTCGCTCCAAGGGCGAGCTCTTCGACACCCCACCCGAGTCCGGCCTGCGGGTCACCTGGCTGGGCCACAGCACCCAGATCTTCGAGATCGACGGGGTACGCCTGATCACCGACCCCATCTTTGGTGGCCGCGCCGGTCCCGTGGACTGGGCCGGGCCCCAGGTCTGGTATGCGCCGCCCATCGCCCTGGATGACCTGCCCGAATTCGACGCCGTGCTCATCTCACACGACCACTACGACCACCTCCAGCAGCCCACCATCGAGCGCATGGCCGCTTGGGAAACGCAGTTCATCGTGCCGTTGGGGGTAGGAGCACACCTGGAGTACTGGGGCGTGGATCCCACGCGCATCACCGAGCTGGACTGGTGGGAATCCACCACCGTTGGCCCT
This sequence comes from Cognaticolwellia sp., assembly GCA_047621545.1. Taxonomy (GTDB): domain Bacteria; phylum Myxococcota_A; class UBA796; order UBA796; family CAJQPC01; genus CAJQPC01. The sequence goes on from JBLHMA010000180.1 coordinate 6,880, forward strand.
GTCGAGGTCAATCTAGTCCCCTCACGCCACGCCAGCGGCCGACACCTCTTGGACCAGATGCGCACCCTCTGGGGTGGCTACGCCATCGTGGGCCCCGAGAACCGCATCTACTTCTCCGGCGACACCGGCCTGTTCCCCGCCATGGAGGAGATCGGCGAACGCTATGGTCCTTTCGACGTGGCTCTGATCGAGGTCGGCGCCTACGACCAAGCCTGGCCCGACTGGCACATGGGCCCCGAGAACGCCCTGCGTGGGGCCGACATGGTCAACGCCAAGAGCTTTCTGCCCATTCACTGGGGCCTGTGGAACCTGGCCAACCACGGCTGGACCGAGCCCGTTGAGCGGGCCATCGTCGCCGCCGAAAAACGTGGCATGCCCATGTATGTGCCCAAGCCCGGCGAGAGTCTGGAGCCCAGCGCGCTGCCAGCCCTAGAGCGCTGGTGGCCCGAGTTGCCCTGGCGCACGGTCGAGGAGTACGCGATCAACACGACGAAAGTTCCGGCGGAGTAGAGCCCCCGTCCGGAGTCCGTTCCCGGAAGCCCTAGCCCCGCTTCAACGCCGCCCGCTCCTGCTCCCAACGCGCCAACAGAAGCGGAAACTCCCGCTCAAAGAAGGCATAGAGCGCCCGGGCTTCCCGAATGCGCTCGGCCCTATCTACGGGAACCTGCATCTGCTCGAGCACAGCGATGCCTTCGTCCAAGAGTTCCCGGAACAGACGGGTCTGAGCCAGCTTGCTGGTGAACTGCTTGCTGAAGGCCTCGGGCACGACCTGAAAAAAGGTGCCCCGCCTTCCGCGCAGTGGCACCTTCTCGATCAGCCCGCTCTGCAGCAGCAAGCGCGTGTTCGTAGAGATCGAGCCAGAGGTGGTCTCCAGCGCCTTTGCCAGATCAGCGCTGGACTGCATGGCGGGGTCGCACACCAAGAGGTGACCCAAGATCCGCCCAGACACACCCGGCAGGCCCGCGCCCTCAAAGTACAGCCCAGTGTGTTCTACGAAGTCTTGCAGCTTGTTCTCTGGCACCCAACCTCCTTGCCCCAAGAGCTTAGCCTCCTTTCAACTCTTAGTCACCACTAAGTATTCTAAACTTTCTAATTGACCTCAGATGAACGCTCGCCTAAAGGTCCTTCACGAGGCACAGATGCTCCCACTGCTCATGCTGATCAACACGGCCGCCGCCCAAGAAGCAAGCGGCTACCTGGAAAACCTGGTCCAGGTCCCCGCCGGAGTCAGCGGTGCCCCCCTCACCGTAGTGGAGCGGGCCCGCCCCAGCTTTAGCGCAGAGCTTGGGGATCGGGCCGCCTTGGTCACGACCGTCGATGTCGCCTTCGTGCAAGGCCGAACCACCACCACAGAGCTGGAGCGCCTGGTGGACGAGGCGGGTCTGTCTCCCACCTTCCAGGCCGCCGGCCAGAGCTGGCCCAGCTACCAGAACGAGGTCCTGCGCATCGACCGCTTCCAGGACGCGGCCATCGTCGACCGCCTCTACCTGGATCTCTACCGGCCCAAGGTGGACATCCGCATTGGACGGCAGGCCCTGAACTGGGGCTCGGCCTTTATGGTCAACCCCACCGACCCCTTCCCCCAGGTCATCCTCACCGAGCCCTGGCGGAACCGCACCGGGGTCAACGCTGCGCGCTTCACCGTGCCATTCGGCGACTGGAATCAGAGCGCACTCGTCATCGCCACCTCCGACGTGTTTGACCAGCTCCGGGTGGTCAACCGCACCACCTTTGTGGTCGGCAGCGTCGACCTGTCCGTGCTCGGAGCCTGGAATCAGGCCTTTGAAGAGCAGGGTGCGCTCATCGAGCAAGCCTCCCCGCTCCTGGGCGTCGACGTGCGGGGCACTCTGGGGGTTGGCTATTGGGTCGAGGCCGCCGCGCACTTCGAAGGACTGGGCCAAGATCCAGGCGTCTACGAAGAGATCGCGGTGGGTGTGGACTACTCCTTCCCCGTGCTTCAGAGCCTGATGGTCACCGCGCAGTACTACCGCAGCGGACGTGAAACATCGGACCTGGACCCCCTGGCTCAGCTCAGCGGAACGGCCACCGCCAGCAACGACCCCTTCGCCCCCTTCTTTAGCGGCGAGAACTACCTGATGGCCGCCGTCAACGTCGGCGTCACCGAGCACCTGAGCGCCGGGGTCTTGCATGTGCAGAACCTGGACGACGGCAGCGCTCTGATGGTGCCCACCTTGGGCACAACCCTCGGAGACCGCTGGTCGGTGACCTTGGCCGGACAGATTCCCCTGAGCACCTGGGGAGACGGCGGTGAGCTCAACACCGCCGAGCAGGACCTGCGCATAGCGCTCCCCACCACCGACGGGGACATGGCCACCTTGGATCTGAATGATCTGGTGCCGGACGCGACCTTTACTCTACAGACACGCTTCAGCTTTTAAAACGCCACTCTGGAGGCCCCCCATGGCCATCTGCGAGCTCGAGAACGCATGCCGCCACTACGGAGCGGGCCCCACCTTGGTCAAGGCCTTGGACGAATTCACGGTCCGCTTCGAGCCGGGCGAGTTCACCGTGCTCAGCGGGCCCAGTGGCTCCGGCAAGACCACGGCCTTGAACCTGATTGGGCTCTTGGACACACCGACCTCGGGTGTGGTGAAGATCGATGGGCAGTCCACCGCGGGACTCAGCTCTCGCGCGCTCACCGAGATTCGCGGCCACAAGATCGGCTTCATCTTCCAGTCCTTCAACCTGGTCCCGGTGCTCTCGGCCCTGGAGAACGTGGAGCTGGCCCTGCACCTGAGCGGCTTGAACGAAGGGGTGACCCGGGAGTTGGCCAGCGAGGCCCTCGCCGAAGTGGGCCTGGGCGATCTCCTGGACCGGCGGCCCAACCAGCTCTCCGGCGGGCAGCAGCAGCGCGTGGCCATCGCCCGCGCCCTGGTGAAAAAGCCCAAGCTGGTCATCGCCGACGAGCCCACCGCCAACCTGGACTCCAAGACGGGCAACCAGGTCCTGGACTTGATGCGCAAGCTCAACGAGGACCACCAAGCCACCTTCCTCTTCTCCACCCATGACCCCATGGTCATGGAGCGCGCCCGCCGGGTCGTGAAGATTCTGGACGGCCGCTTGGTGGACGACGAGAAGCGGGGAGCCTGAGATGCTCATCCTCAAGCTGGCCACCCGCAACCTCTTTAGACAGATGGGCCGGAACGCCCTCTCGATGGTCTCTATCGTCATGGGCGTCTTCGTTATTGTCGCCGGACGCGGCTTTGCGATGGGCCTGGACGAGAACGTCTACCGGGCCCAGATCAACGACGCCGGCCACACCATCCTCGTGCCCGCCGACTACCCCAAGTTCGG
>JBLHMA010000181.1:0-10177 GCA_047621545.1 Cognaticolwellia sp.
CCGCATCACTTCGACATTCGAAACAGCCTGACCCTGGAGAACTCTAGCGAAAAGGCGGTCGTAGCTTGCCCCTTCCATCGGGCCTATGCGGGTCGCAAGCTGCAACCCGTAGAGCCGCTCTGCGGCCAGGTTGGCTTGCAAGACATGCCCTTCGCTGTCCAAGGCCAAGATCGCGTCACTCGCGGACTGCAGCATCTGGGCAAGTCGAGCGTTCTCTTCGCGCACAAGGCTCAGCTCAGCCGTGCAGGCTTTTACTTCACGCAGCAAGTCAGCTGATGGGCCTTCAGCCACGGCCGCCGGGGTCTTAGGAGTCAACGCAAAACCGAGGGCTCGCGAGACGGGAACCAAAGACTGCCGGGGAATCGGCCCAAGTGCTGGACCTACAGCGGACCTGGAGTCCTGTGAGGTCAAATGAGCGCGTCGTGGCGTCGAAAATAGGTTCTCCCAAGGCACTCACAGCCCGAGGGTTAACCCCACAGCCCTGAGCGAACCCTACAGGTCAAGCTTCAGAATCTTCAGATTGCCCTTGCCATCTGGGCTGGGAAAGTCCATCTCAGGCTCAAGCCATTCATGGTTTACCACTGGGCGCTCGGCTTTGGCCGCGCAGCGAAGCACGATCTCAAGCCAAGCCTCTCGGTCCACCTTCACCGAGTGGTGGGTCGCAATGAGCTGACCATTGGGCGCAAGCGCCTGCAGACAGGGCTTAAGCAGGGACGGATAGTCCCGGTTGATGTCAACAGCACCCTGCCGCCCCTTTGACAAGGTCGGGGGGTCCAGGACCACCACATCGAAGGCCTGCGGCTTGACCCTCATTTGTGAGCGACGCTTGGCCCCTCCCCGCAGCTTATTCCCGCCCAGCTGCCGCACCACGTCGAAGAAGTCGCCACGCAGCGCCTCCATCTCCACCTCGTTGGACGCAGCGTTGACCCGACCCAGTTCCAGCGCCCAGGCACTGTGATCCACATTCAACACCGTGGAGGCTCCGCCCTTGGCCGCGCAGAGTCCGGCGCCGCAGGTATAGGCGAAGGTATTCAGGACCCGCTTGCCGGTGCAGTTTGCCAGCAGCCAGCGACGCACCACACGCAAGTCCAGGAAAAGCCAAGGATCAGCTCCCTTGTGCCAAACCTGCCCCTGGTACTGCACGCCAAGTTCTTGGAAAGGGAAAGGAGTGCTGTCTTGTCCATGGGCACCCCGGTGGCGCCACTGCACCTCTCCGAGAAGCGCTTGCACTGCAGCTTTCTCCTCATCCGAGGCCTCCTCGCCCCAGGTCTGCGCCAGCAGAACCGCTCCGTAACGGTCGATACTCAGGCCCGGACGGCCCTCGTTACGGCCGTGAAAGACGCGGTAGCTATCGCTGCCCTCGGCCTCCCATGCTGGGATGTGTGCTGCGCGGCGCTCGAGCGCACTTGCTAGAGACTTGGAGAAGTCTTCGAGCCCTAGGGGAGATGTGGTCATGTGCCCTCAGAATCCGCAGTCCGCGGAGAAACTCAGGCCGCCATAGGCCTCCACTCCAAGAAAGTCCAGACCGGTCTTGCTCTGTTGCGCAAGAACCCACCCGGGTGCGATCCCGGCGCCCAGGTAGCTCAGGGCAGCCTGGACGGTGGGCGGCTCCGGCAACCAGACCGCCAAAGCGGGCGCGCCGCCGTAGCAGGCGGGCAGGACTGGCTGATCTTGGCCCAAGGTCCACTTCCCGTTTCCGTTGTTGTCCAGGTAGGCAAAGGGAAGGTCCAGGGCCCCTCCTGGGAGAAGCGGATCATCGCTGGGCAAGAGATGTGAGGACGGCGGTGCGCCCTCCAACAGCATCGTCCAGCTCGACCCCAGCGCCACATCCACAAGCACTTGAGAGAAATCTGGATCGCTAAACCAGCCTACCGGCAACACAGCGGCGCGGGCGGGACCGTAGTTCTCATCGTAGGAGCCTGAAAGCTCCATGGTCTCGACCGCGCCCAGATTCGGCCGAAGAACAAGGCCTTGCAGATCGGCGATTTCAGTGAAGCTGCCTTGTGTGCGAAAGGCGTTCCAGCCGTTTCGGAAGCCCAGGAACTCCATCACAGCCGTTGGGTTCTCCACGTACATGAGTCCGTAGTCCAGACCGCCGACAAAGGCCTCGCCGGTGTCATGGCTGCCGTTGGCATTGTCGTCTGCAAAGCTGAGCACCAGGGCGTAGCGAACGTTGACCGCTGGAACACCTGAATCCAGAACCTGAAGCTCGGCAATATCTGGTGCCGAAAGCTCAAAGGTCACGGAGCCTTGGCTCAAATCGGCGCTCACCAGCATCTCTACATCCGAGATGCCACCCTCTGCCAAGGCAAACTCGAACACCCCAGCGGTGATCTCCAGGTCCTCGGAGACAACGGTCACCGGCCAGATGCCTTGGGGCGGGCTGCCCGTGTCCACCGGCTGGGTGTCCACGGGGCCAAAGTCGCTGTCTTGATTCTCGGAGTTGTCAGAGCAGGCGAGAAAGGCCAGGGTCAAGGTGAGCATAGCCCATAGCCTATCGCAAGCTCAGCACGGCCCCAACTAGAAGGAGCAACTGCCGTCGAAAGCCAAGCTCAGGTACTGGTCCTGGGGAACCACCTGCACCTCTTCTTCGCCGGTCACCTCGATGAGGTTCCATCCTCCGCGGAAACCTGCGGAGGCGTAGTAGTTCGCCTCTTCAACGCTGGAAGCGGGGACCAGCCAAGCAGCCGCAACCACGTTTGCATCCATGCTGCACATGGTCATCAGCTGGCTCAGGTCGTCGCCGCGGCTCACGCTACCCGATCCATCGGTATCCGGCGCAGCCACGCCCAACTCCAAGAACCCATCCTCGCTCTCGTGGTCGGCGGGAGGTGCATCCTCCAGGGTGATGCTCCAATCCCCCTCGAGAACCTCGTCATAGAGAGCCGTGGTTGGGACCTCGCTGTCGAAGAAGGCACCCGGCAGCACAGCCAGGCGCCAAGGGGTCTCTTTCGCCTCGGGCAAGCTCGCGGTGCCGCCTATGCTCATGGCGATGGGCGCGAGGTTGTTGGCGATCGGCAGGGCGTCCTTGTCATGGATCACCGGCAGGCCCTCGCCCTGATCCTCCAATCCCTGCCAGCCGTCCTTGACGATGAAGGCCAACTCCCCCTCGACATCTTCCAAGTAGATGACCAGCGCATCCCCCATTCCGTGGATGACCTCCCCCGCCTGGTGCTCGCCATCACTGTTTGCGTCGTCCCACAGGGTGGTTGCGTAAAAGGCCCCAATCGTGTCGTAGCCATCGTCAAGCTTCGAGAGTGTCTCGCTCGCAGGGTTCTCGACGCTGATCTCGGCGCGACCGCTAGCCACCACCCCGGACCCAGCAAAAGCCTCTGGCCCGAAGTCCTCGTTTAGGCGCACGATGCCGACGGTGAGTCCATCGACATCGGCGCCGGAGACATCGAAGCCAAGAGTGTCGGTGACGGGGTCGGAGTCAGCGTCCGAATCGGCGTCCGAATCGGCATCGGTGTCGGTGTCGGTGTCGGTGTCACTGTCCGCGTCGGTGTCTGCGTCGGCTTCCGAGCTGGTATCGCCGAGCTCGACCTCTCCTCCGTCACAGGCAAGTAGGGCAAAGGACAAAGTGAAAAGCAGCGTGTTCATCGGGGTCTCCAAAGAAGGGTTCGGCCGGACAGTATTGCCAGCCTTCAGCCTTGTTTCGACCCGCCAGCCTGAGAAAGTAGAAAGTCTGGCTGACCTTGGCTCCAAAAACGCTCCAAGAGTTCGGCGTCAAAGCGCCATTCCCCCCGGTGTGTCGGGGCTTGAAGATGCCCATCTAGAAGCTCAAGATAGCGCTGTCTCGGAATCTCCCGGGCTCCGAAGCGGGCGAGGTGATCGGTGTAGACCTGGGAGTCCACCAACTCAAATCCCCACTGCGCGAGCTGCGAGAGCAGAGCGACAAAGCCAATCTTCGAGGCATCCGGCGCGAGCGCGAACATGCTTTCACCGAAGTAGACCCGCCCAAGGCTCACCCCATATAGACCGCCGACCAAGGCCCCAGAGGCATCCCAGACCTCGACACTGTGCGCAAACCCAGCCTTGTGAAGCCCCGAATAGCCACGCAGCATCTCCGAGGTAATCCAGGTCCCGGACTGCCCCTCTCTGGGGACCTGGCTGCAGGCTTGCATGACCCCCTCAAAGTCCTGATCCAAGGTGACTGAATAGGGGCGCTGCCTGATTCGCTTGCGCAGACTCCGGCCCACCCGAAGCTCCTCCATCGGCAGGATGAAGCGCGGATCTGGGCTGTGCCACAAGATGGGCTGGCCGTGGCTGTACCAGGGAAAGATCCCGCGCGCGTAGGCCAGAAGCAGGCGACGCGGATCCAAGTCTCCGCCCACAGCCAACAACCCGTCATCCCGCGCTAGAGCGGGATCGGGAAAGACATGTTCCGTAGGCAAGGAGAAGACCGGCACACAGCCTCCCTAACCGGTGTGGACCGGGATAGACCCAGCAGCATGGAACGACTTCAAGACCTGTTTATCGGCATCGCTGGCATGATCGGCGCTGGAAAGAGCACCTTGGCTACGGCCCTGGGGCAGCACCTCAACCTGCCCGTCTACTACGAGCCTGTGGCCGACAACGCCTACTTGGAGGACTTCTACCGCGACACGGCACGCTACAGCTTCGCCACTCAGATCTACCTCCTGAATCGCCGATTTCAGCAACACCAAGAGGTGATCTGGCGCGGCGGTGGAGGCGTACAGGATCGCACGATCTACGAGGATGCCGTCTTCGCCAAGATGCTGGTGGACTCCGATCTGATGGACGAGCGGGACTACCAGACCTACTTGGAGCTGTTCCGGAACATGAGCAACTTCATGTGCCGGCCCAACGTGATCGTCTACCTGGACGTGAGCCCCGAGCGCAGCCTGGAGCGGGTGCGCATGCGGTCTCGCGGCGTGGAGTCAGCCATCAGCCTGGAGTACCTCTCTGGGCTGCATGCCGAGTACGAGCGCTTTGTCTCCAGCATCTCCCGCACGGTGCCCGTCATTCGCGTGGACTGGGACCAGTTCAGGGATGTCGAGGAGATGGCCGCTGTTATCGAGAAGGAGTACCTGACCCACTCCTTCCTGCGTCAGGTCAGCTGGACACCGACCAAGGGTAGCTGAGTGGACTTCCACGCCGACCTACGCGCCTTGTTGTTGGCACCCCGGGGCACCCAGGCCGAGCACGTCCAGCTGCTCCAGAAGCGCGCTGCCAAGCGTTCCCATCCCGAGGAGTGGAACACGCAGTTTGGACCCAAGTCCCTGTTCCAGGCGTGGACCTCCAGCCCACTGATGCAGGCTTTGTACGGGAAAAACACCGCGGTCATCCGGCCATTGCTGGATCGGACGACCAACTGGCGTGTTGTCGAACTCGGAGGCGGTGATGGCCGTATCTGGGAGCTCTTGCGTCCAGATGACCGCGGGGAGATCCTGCTCATCGACCCCCAGCCCGAAGTGCACGCTCAGGTGGCCTCGCGCATGCCGAGCGGGGTGAACTTGCAGTCCGTGGTTGACGTGGCCCAGGCCCAGGCCGACTGGGGACAGGCGGATCTGGTACTTTCTTCCTTGACTCTCCACCATGTCGCAGGTCTCGATGCGGAGCAACGGGAGGAGATGGGCTTGCGTGGTCCTGGAAAGTTGGAGGTCCTGCGTAGGGCCAAGGCTGCCCTTGCGGATCGTCAGGGACTGCTGCTCTTGAACGAGGCCAGTGTGCACTGCGAGATCGACCTGGCCCCCAACGGTCCCGAGCTCATCGACAACCTGATCGACTCCTACCTGCGACGCTGCGCCAAGGCCATGCTCGACAGCATCGAGCAGGAGCCAGAGCACCCCATGTCAGCTCAGTGGCTGAGCATCGCCCACCGGTGGTGCCTGGATCAGATCACGGTGGGCACCCTTCCACTGGCAGAGCGAGATGTGTACGAGCTGGACGTCCTACGCTGGCTGGATCTACTTCCGCGAGCGGGCTTCCAGGTCGAAGGGCACCAGTTCAGCGACCCCTACCGCCTGTTCTGCCAGTACCTCTGCCGCTAGGGTTCCGCCAATCGGGTTTCCACCGCCAAAAGGCCGCCGTTAAAGGGCCACCACTAAAAGGCCACCGCCAAAAGGCCACCGCTAAAGGGCCACCACTAAAAGTCAGCTTGACCCAATAGAACGCAGCCTAAGGAAGCTCGCTGAGCCACGCGGCCCAGTCGCCCTGATGGCCCTCGGGGACGTCGCCAGCGCTCAGGCGCCTCTGAAGCTCCCCGCTGAGCAAGCGCAGCTCTCTTCCGTGGTCCGGGGCCAAGGCGCCACCAGCCCGGTAGCCGCCCAGAAAGGCCTCTCGACTGCCTGTGAGCTGACGAAACACGCTGATGTGAAGTTCCACAAAGTCCCACTCCGGTGGGCCCCAAGCGCAATTCACCCAGTCCACTACACCGCTGACCTGAAAGGCCCCGCGCCGGCGATCCATCACCAGCTGCACATTCCCAAGGTGGTAGTCGCCGTGCACCAAGCGATGCGGTCCGGAAAACTCTCCGTCGAGAAGCGGAATGGCGCCTTGATAGTCTTGTGGCATACGGTGCCGATGAATGGCGGCCAGCTGCTTCCCCATAGAGAAACAGACCTGACTCAGCGCCTCAGTCCCCAAGCGCCCTTGCCCATAGAGGTATCCGGCGGACTGACCGGGGACATAGGCCATCAGCGCCCCGCCATCCAAGAGGAGATACGGCGTTGGCACCGGCACATCTCGCATCAATGCCAAAGCACCGCACTCCGCCTGAAGCCCCTGCCAACAGCTGCGACCCGGTCCAACACAGGCCACTTTGGGCACCTTCAGCAGTCGCTGGGGCCCTCCTGATTGAATCACCTTGTAGAGCTGATGTTGCGCCCCGCCTGCGTGGGGCTGAAGGCTCTCATAGAGCACTCCTGCCGCACGCAGCATGGCCTCAGCCTGACCACGTAAGTCAATGTCCCGCTCTTGCTGCACCCGTCGTCCTTTTCCGTACCGGCACACTACCGCGCCCTTGCCTTTGCGGCACCACGGAGCGACATTGGTGTCGCAACCCCCGTGCCAGGAGCCCGGCTTGACGCTGCTGACCCTGCGCGGGATCCCCATCCGCCTGCACCGCTCCTTCCTCCTCCTGGGCACGCTCTACGTGGGTATGGAGACCTGGACCGGTGGCCGAAGCGGCGCGATAAACGCCATCGTTCTGGCCCTGATGCTCTTCAGCTGCGTGGCACTGCACGAGCTGGGACACGCCATGATGGCCCGACGCTACGGCCTAAACACACGGGACATCACGCTCTATCCATTCGGGGGAATCGCTCGACTGGAGGGCCGCCCAAAGCCCGGCTGGCCAGAGGCCGCAATCGCCGCCGCTGGACCTGGAGTGAACATCGCACTGGCGATCTTGGCCCTGCCCCTCGCCTATTTTGAGCTCCCCCTGGCCCGGGGATTCGTGCTGGTCAACCTACTTATGGGCGTGCTCAACCTGCTCCCTGCATTCCCAATGGACGGCGGTCGGGTGCTGCGCTCCCTGCTCACCCTTCGCAGCGACGAGCAAACCGCCACACAGCAGAGCCTGGTCCTCAGCCGAATCTTGGCCGCTCTGTTGGTCGTGGGAGGCATCTTCACCAACATCGGCGTCAGCCTGGTTGGCTTGGCGTTGCTCTGGATGGTGCGCCGTGAGGCCGCCCAGATCTGACCGTTCGACAGATCTGGGCGTTACCCGCTGCTCTCTCAGTCCTTCAGCTTCTTCAGCGACACGTGCACGCTGACTTCCTCATCCAGGACCAGAAGCTTCTCAAACATGAGAGCCTGGCCGTCGACGGGCATGGAGATCTCGACCGGGGCCACGCCACCTTGGGTCGCAGCGTTCTGAGCCTGGTAGCTCATCTGCATGTCCTGCTGAGCGGTGGCACCCAGGTACTCCCCTTCTGGGGTGACCGGGACATTGAACCACTCCACCTGACGCAGGCTGCTCTCGGTCTCGCGCTTCTTGACCTTGGCCTCCCAAGGCACGTAGACGCTCCACCGGTAGTAGGTCACCGGCACGTCCACCCTCGGCAACACCAAGTCCACGCTGGCCTCTCCCTGGGGATTTGGCTCCTGACCCTTCTCGACGTAGACCAACTCCACGGTGAACGCCGCCAATGCGCCGCCGGAAGCTTGACTTCGAACCAAGGGAACCAGAACCAATCCGTTCTCATCCACTGCGGGCTTGACCGCCTTGCCGGCCACCTTGGCGCTCCAGATCTCAGCTCCCTCAGGCATCTCCAAGCGCAAGAACTGGCGGCGGTTGTTGCGCACATGCCAGGTCACGCGGTTCATCACGCGGCCGTCGGCGGTCACCATCGAGATGGCCTCGGCGGTGTCGGCGATGGTGACGAGAACATCCACCTCTTCGTGCTGGCGCACGGTCAGGGGCAGCGTGTAGTCGGCTTGGCGGTACTTATAGCCCAAGAGCACCGGTTGGTCGGTGCGCCCCAAGATGCTCGCTGGCAGCTCTCGTACGTCGACACGGCGTGCACCCTTGACCTCGCCCGAGGTCACCTCGAGGGTGCTCAGAGCCGCCACACCAACAAAGCCCTTCACGCGCTCAACGTTCTTCACGCCCACGGTCGGCACACTGAGGGATTCGCCGCCCTCGGCCAATGCGCGCTCATAGTCCAGCATCAGCCGGTAGCTGCCCAGGGCCTCGAAGTTCAGGTCAACGGTCACCAGCTGCAGTTCGCCCGTGGTCTTCGTATCCCACTCTCGGATGCCCGAGCCGGAGACGTCGAGCAGGACGACATTGGCAGGAAGCTCGACCAAGAGCTGCTCTACGCCCTGGTGAACGATGGTGTAGTTCACATCGCTGTGGCCCATGATCACGCCCTCTGAGACGCCCACAAGGGAGTGCACTTCGGCGTATGCGCGGCCCTCTTGCTCTACACCTTCGACCTCCTCGATCTCCCGCTGCCAGGAGACCGCCAGGTTGCCGGTCGCAGGCAGGATGGCCTCCATGTGGCGCATGCCGTTGCGCTCCACATCGGTCACAAGCTGGGCCTGCCCCACGCTGAAGGAGAGGTCCTCTCCTCCGGGAACATCGAGGCTGACCTGGGTTCCACCGCTTGGGGCCATCTGGAAGCTCAGGGAGTTGGAGCCGTCGCTCTCAAAAACCGAGGTCGCCAACTCCAAGGACACCGTGAAGGTGTCGCTCCGGTCGGTCACCAGGGTGTACCAGCCGCCCGAGATGAAGATGGGGGCGTCGTCTCGGCCAATCTTGGCCGACTTTAGGCCCACACTGGCTGGCGCCAGAGGCACCGTGACCCAGCCGTCGACCTTGTGCACCTGCACCTGCAGATCCACATCAAAGACCGCTGCGGAGCCGTCATCGGTCACCACGCCGCTGTAGGAGGCGGTGTTGATAGACCAGTCCCGTGGTGCAGGTGGAGGCAGCTTCTCTGGTGCCTTGCCTTGCTCGTAGAGGGTCTTGAACTCGTTCCAGGGCATCACCACCTTGGCGTCGGGCAGGTCGCCTGGGGCGGCGGAACTGAGGGTGCTCAGCAGCAAGAGGGGGGTCATCGGGTCTCCCGGTAGCGGATAGTCAAAGTGGGCGCCTCGCCAGGTTCGAGGAGGCGCTGTACGACCACAACGGACTGGCCGTGGTCGGGTAGTGGGATGGCCAGCGTGGTGGCCTGGATGGCAGGTTTTCCATCCAATGTGGCGAAGCTCCCCAGAGGAGCGTTTACGGGGGGCGGAGGAGGCGGAGGGGCCGCCGTGTCTCGAGGCGGCGAGTAGGGTCGCTGAGCCTGGACACCTGGGATGCTGGCCATCGAGACATTGCCCCCTGTTGCGACAGCTACGCGGTCTTGTGTGACCACCGAGGTGGTCTTGGTGGACCGCATCGTCATCTCCGAAACGGTCACCGTGCTGCCGGTCGACTCCAGCATCATGAGGTCATCAAGCCCGTCGATGTCGTACTCGTCCTCCTGAACCTGCACCGGCTCTGCGTAGACCCCAGAGACTGGATCTGCGACCAGCTGGCCGGCCAGCATGGGCTCTTCTTCGATCTCCATCCAGCCCATTGCGGCGTTGGAGTCAAAGCGACCGTCGACGCCGGAGTCAAAGCTGGGCTCCATCGGGCGCTCCAGAACCTCGGGCTCAGGAGCGTTGGGTTTCGCGACGGCGACGTTCTCGCCAAACTCCACCGTGTTCGAGAAGTCACGGCCGT
>JBLHMA010000182.1:0-10145 GCA_047621545.1 Cognaticolwellia sp.
AGCAGCGCAACAAGCGGCGCGTAGAACAGCATGATGGAGACGGTATTGAGGCTGGTGTTCACGACGTTTTGTTCTTGGTTTCCTTCGGCCATCGAACCCCAGACCAGGACCATCGCCGTGCACGGGCTGGCGCTCAGCAGAATCACCGCGACGAAGAGCTCGGGATGGTCGGCCAGAAAGATCTTGGCCAGTCCAAAGCCGACCAAGGGGGCCACCAGCCAGTTGGCCACCATCGTGAGCAGAATCGGCTTTGGGTTGCGGCCCAACTTGGCCAGCTCCGAGCCCTTCAAGTTGAGCACCGCTGGATACATCATAAAGAAGAGGCAGATGCCGATCGGCACCGAGATGCCACGCACTGAAGACGCCTCAATGACCGAGCCGAGCTCGGAATACAACGAGAGCAGCACTCCCGCGAGCATGCACAGTGGAATCCAGATCGGAAGGTACTTCTCGAAGGTGCTCAGGCCCTTCTTCTCTTCTTTAGGCTCCGTCGTCGTCACTGGCCCTCCGGGCTTGCACAGGCGCACTGTGCGTATTTCGCTTCCCCCTCGAAGCACGTACGACCGATCCCTAAGACGAGGTCTCGGTCGGCGTGTAGCACTCAGGCACAAAGGACTGCTCACTCACGGGGGGCCGCACGTAGCCAATCTCGGGTTTCCGCGGCGCAAGGACGATAGGACCCGGCACCACGTCCTGATAGTCGAACTGTGAGAGGATGTGACGAATGCAGTTGAGTCGTGCCCGCTTCTTGTCGTCAGATGGCACAACGTTCCAAGGTGACTGCTTGGTGTCCGTGTAGTCGAACATCGCATCCTTGGCCCTGGAGTACTCCACCCAGCGCTTCCGGGACTCCAGGTCCATGGGGCTGATCTTCCAACGCTTGACTGTGTTGTGAATGCGGGACTGGAAGCGGCGCTCCTGCTCGTCAGCGCTGACACTGAACCAGTACTTGATCAGGTGGATGCCGGATCGGATCAACAGGTTCTCAAAGCGAGGGCAGGCACGAAGGAAGTCCTCGTACTGCTCGTCGGTGCAGAAGCCCATCACGCGCTCCACACCCGCCCGGTTGTACCAGCTGCGATCGAACATCACGATCTCCCCTGCAGCGGGAAGATGGGCGGCGTAGCGTTGAAAATACCACTGTGTCTTTTCACGCTCTGTCGGCGTACCCAAAGCAACGATGGAAGCGGCCCGAGGGTTCAGACACTCTGCGATCCGCTTGATGGTTCCGCCCTTCCCGGCCGCATCACGTCCCTCAAAGACAACTACAACTCGCTTGTTCTCGGCGCGAATCCAGTACTGCAAACGCACCAGTTCATCCTGAAGGCTTGCAAGCTCACGGTTGTAGTAACGAGCGTTGAGTTTGCCCTTCTTTGTGAAGGTAGGTGTGTCATTTGGCTCAGTCATTGGCGTCTCCTGCTCTCCTCTCAACCTATCCAAGTTGAGGGTCCTGGGGTAATCCAGTACTCACTCCCCCCACCGCCAAAAACGACCCGATATAATTGAGCCATGTCAACGACCAACCGCTTCACAACCCGTCTTCAGCAGGCCCTCCACGGCCTCCACCTCGATGAGCATCCAGATCGCGATGCCCTACGCAAGCTCGTCCAGACCTTGGACGAGAAGCAGCGGAACCGGATTGTGTGGGCGGCTCTGCGGTCCTACTACGAGGCGCAGTCCCTAAAGCCCTACCAGGCCGATCTCATCAAAATGCAGGCGCACATGGGGCGCCAAGGCCGAAAGGCCATCGTCCTCTTCGACGGTCGAGATGCCTCCGGAAAGGGCGGTACCATCCGACGTGTCACGCGCTACATGAACGAGAAGCACTACCGGGTCGTGGCTCTGGGCAAGCCCACCGATGAGCAGCAGACCGAGCTCCACATGAAGCGCTACATCGAGCAGTTCCCCCACGCCGGAGAGATCGTTCTCTTCGATCGCAGCTGGTACAACCCTGCGATGGTCGAGCCTGTGATGGGCTTCTGTACCCCTGCTCAGTACCGGGACTTCATGAAACAAGTCAGCCGATACGAGCAGAGCTTCATCGCGGATGGAACCACCCTGCTCAAGCTCTACTTCTCCGTCTCAAAGGGCGAGCAAGCCCGGCGCTTTGATCGACGAAAAGCTGATCCACTTCGCCAATGGAAGCTCTCGGAGGTCGACCTCCAGGCCCAGTCTCTTTGGAAGGAGTTCAGCGAGAAGAAATTCGAGATCCTGCGCAAAACTCATACAGATGAAAACCCGTGGTGGGTGATCCGTTCAGATAGCAAGCATCTGGCCAGGCTAGAGACCATGAAGCTGATCTTGCGCACCCTTCCATACAGAGGCCGATCTCGTACTTTGGACTTTGAGCGCAACCCCGATGTCTGTGTTCGAGGAGACGAGGAGTTCAAGCGCATGAAGAAGAACAGTCAGAAGAAGCAGCAAGCGCCTCAGGGCCTGTCGTAGCCACGGAACCAGGCCGTCGCGGCGTGCCGCACGGCGCGCCCTGGCAAGACTTCGTGCAGCAGGCGGTCTGAGAGAAACACGACCAAGCGTCCGCCCCTCGGTTCGATGTCGAGGGACTTGCCCGAACTGTGAACTCGCAAGCAACCCCCGTCAGCGGCCTTCCACTCGGAGTTGAGGTACAGGATGGCTGTGACGCGCCGTGCCTTGTCTCCTCGCAGTGCGTCCCTATGCGCCTGGTAATGCCCCCCCGGCTCAAAGGCCGCTAGCTGGATTGAGAAGCCCGCGAGCCCCATCCATGCAGCGGCATTGAGCTCCGTACTCACTTCAACGAAGCGCTCCCGCATCCCAAGGAAGCGGCCTGGCAGATCAGACTCCCACGCCCTTCGGTCTGTTCGCACCCTGTTGTCTTGCGTATGGGTGGCTCCCGTACGCCCCTCCGAGAAGTCCGCTTGCGAGCATGCGATGGCCTGGGACCAGTCCTCGACTTCTTCGTTTGATGCAAAGTCATCGAACTGGAGGGCTTCACCCTCACCGAGGTGACGGACGTTGGTGTCCGTCAGGAGGAAGGGGGTGTGCACAGCGGGATTATACACCAGGCCAAATCCTTGGGGACACTGCATTCTTCCAGGGACTCCGCCAACGAGGCACCCTGCGGTGAACACTGGAGCCAGCAAGCCATGCCAAGGCAAATCTTGATTATCGGCCGCCTCCAAGAGCGCATCGACGACCTCGTCGCTCAGCTCCGAGACGAAGGCCTGTCGCTAAAGGGAAGCGCCGACTTTGAGGAGGCACTTCGACTGCTCGAAACAGGCGACATCGAAGCAGTCGCCATCGGAGCGGGGATTGAAGACTCCGTTCGACTACCCTTCGCAGATCGTCTCCGCGCCCAGTTTCCCAGCGTCGAGGTCCACGTCAAGCCGGACCGGTCAGGCGGACCGGCAGCAATGCTTCCCTTCGTTAGGGCCGTAGCAGCGGCGACCTGAGGGATGCACGCAGGGCGCGCGCGTCAATCCCGGTCCATGACAACCGCGGCCCGGTGCAGGCCCCGGTGAATGACCTCTACGCCTATGTGCCTTAGGCTCAGGCCATGAGCAGCCCCTTCGCGCGCAAGCGTCGAGCGAAGATCCTCAAGTCTGGGCTTGTTTTCATCGTTGGGCGAACGAAGCGGCGTCAAGAACACCAGGCAGCCCGAAGACTTGAGCGTCTGGCGAGCAAGCAGGAACAGGGCGCGCAGCGTGCTTCCAAGGGCTTCGCCGTCCACCTTGAACGCGAGCTCACCCGCCCATCCCTCCAATCCCCCTTGAAACTCCCTGCGACCGTAGGGTGGGTCGCACACCAGCGCATCGTATGACCTCCCCTCGTTGGCTCGAAGCAAGGTCTCCGCGGCGTCAGGCGCGCTCACATCCAGGGTGAGCAGGGCTTTCGGCTCAGGAAGCAGGGCTTCGACAAAGTTGTCTCGCATACGGACCCGCTCCCTTCCGCGCTCTGGACGACCTGGGGACGCTGGGATGTGCATGGGCCATGGATTCTCCGAGACCATGCGCCAGTCCAAATCGGAGCCTACGGTCTGGGCCCCGAGCGCAGCAGCCGCCAGCAAGATGCCCCCGGAGCCACAGTAGGGGTCGAGCACCGTCGCACCGGTTTGGGGGGCCCGAGCCAAGCCGAGGTTGCACAGCAGCAACGCCCGATCCGCCGGCAAGGTCGACGTACTCAGGAAGGCGCGCTTGCGCGTATCAAGCTGCGCCATCCGGGCCTGAATCGCCGCAGCCCCCGGCTGAAGCTGGAACAGCAGGAGAAAGCGAGGCGGCGGGTCCGGCACGGGCTCAGAGTTCCTTAGGGTCTGCCTGTCTTCGACCAGCCAGATTCTGCAGTCCGGATCCTTCAGGTCAACGACCCGGTCCTCCAGCGAATCCAGCAAGGTCCCGAAGGCGTCCATGCGTGCCCGAAGGCTTCCCGGATGCTGGCTCTTTCGGGAGCCCAGGACTGCTGACTCGACCCGCCAGCTCCCCTTGACACGCTCACGGACGTAGGCCACTGGAATCCTAGCCGTGGCCGCAGCACAGTCTTCGAGTGTCTGACCTTGTCCCCAGACTTCAAAGACGCCACGACAGCCCACACAGCGTGCCGCAGTCTCCCCCAGCCAGCTCCTGTCGGCCTCTGGCAGCGACGGCAGCCACTGGACGATGCGCGGCCCGATGTCCCCGCCGTTCGTCTCGAGCAACCGCGAATCCCAGCTCCAGTCCACAGCTGGTGCCCCCAGCCGCAACGCAACGGCCTCGAACTCCGCCAATCGGCAGTCGCCGGCGCGGGAGTAGAACAGCGCGAGCAGAGGAAAGGGAGTCATGGCGCGCGACTAACCCTTGTAGCCCCCAAAATGGAGGACTCCATCGCGAGACGAGCAGCCGGTACGCCACTGAATCAAACAGTGGCTGTGGTCGGCCCGACCGGAACACGACCTTCGACGGTCTCGGATGTGACATGCATCGCCAACAAGTCCACGAAAGCCCGCACCTTCTGCGCGAGATGTCTGCGGCTCGGGTAGACCGCATAGATCGCCAACGAAGCGGTGTTCCAACCCGGCAGCAAGCGCACAAGACGGCCTGCTGCCAAGTCCTCGTGGGCCAGTATGGGTGGCAAAAACCCAATGCCCAAGCCGCCCAGGGTCAGTTGCCGAACGAGCTCGATGCTGTTCGCCACGCATCTGCTCGGCAGGGAGACCTCGAGTGGATCTTGGCCGTCGTCAAAGGGCAGCTTGATGGTCTCTCGGTCATGCCCGTAGATCAGGTTCGAGCGCTCAGACAGCTCGGTCGGGTGGCTCGGAGCTCCATACCTGGCAAGGTAGTCGGGACTCGCAAGCACCCAGCCATGCATCGTAGCGAGCTTGCGAACGACCAGGGACGAGTCGCTCAAGCTGCCAATCCGGACCGCCAAATCGACTCGGTCACCGACCAGGTCGACGTCGCGCTCATCGATCATGACCTGCACGTCCATGCCGGGGTTCTGCTCCAGATACTCCACCAGAACGGGTCCAAGAAGCGTCTGCGCAAAGAGCTGGAAGGTGCTCACGCGAAGTGTGCCTTGAGGCACCTCAGCGCGACTGCGAACCCAAGCCTGCGCCTCTTCGACCGACTCCACTGCTCGGAGTCCTCGCTGGTAGTAGCCCTCCCCGATTTCAGTGAGTTGGATGCGGCGTGTTGTGCGATGCAGAAGACGCACTCCCAGGCGCTTCTCTAGCTCCTGGACCCAGCGGCTCACCGTGGACCTGGGCATGTCCAGGGACCGGGCTGCGGCGGTGAACCCGCCATGCCGGGCCACTTCCACAAACACACGCATCTGGTTGAGGTCATCCGTCATTGTCTCTCCAGTGAGCAAGTTTAACCCATCACCTGTCAAGTCAGACGGGGACGGGGCGCTTACTCTTCGGGTCCAATCCGACCAAGGAGCCCTCATGAAAGCCATCCGCATCCACAGCTACGGCGACCTCGACACCCTCAACTACGAGGAGGCGCCGATGCCGGAAACCGGCGCAACAGACGTGCGTATTCGAGTGCACGCTGCGGCGGTCAACCCTGTTGATTGGAAGATTCGGGCTGGCTACCTGGCGACGATGGTGCCCCATCAGATGCCCCTGACTCTGGGGTGGGATGTCTCCGGCGTCGTGGAGCAGATTGGCTCAGAGGTCAGCCACCTTACGGTGGGTGACGCCGTCTTCAGCCGACCCGACATCACCCGCAACGGCAGCTACGCAGAGTATGTCGTGATCAGGGCATCCGAGGTGGCCGCGAAGCCAGAAACCCTCACGCACAACCAGGCTGCTGCGGTACCGCTGGCTGGACTCACCGCCTGGCAGGCCCTCTTCGACCATGCAAAGTTGAAGAAGGGTGAGCGGGTCCTGATTCACGCCGGCGCAGGAGGCGTGGGCAGCTTTGCCATTCAATTCGCCAAGTGGGCTGGAGCCCATGTCATCGCCACCGCGTCGGCCGGCAACGAGGCCCTCGTTCGCGGACTGGGAGCCGACGAGTTCGTGGACTACCGCAATCAACGCTTCGAGGACGTGCTGGCCAAGGTCGATGTTGTGTTGGACACCATCGGAGGGGACACCCAAGCGCGCTCCATCCAGCTGTTGAATTCCGGTGGTCGTCTGTTCTCGGTGGTTGGCCCTCCCGACGCTGACGCCCTCGCGGCAGTGGGCGCCACCGGCGGTGGCCTGATGGTGCAGCCTAGCAGCGAGAACCTCACCGGCATCGCTGAGCTGATCGACGCCGGCCATGTCCAGGTTCTCATCGATTCCGTGTTTCCCCTCGCTAAGACCAGGGCAGCCCACGAGAAGAGCCAGACGGGTCGGGCCAAAGGAAAAATCGTGCTTGAAGTCGTCTCCAACTAGACCCGCCGAAAAGCCAAGAAAATCCCAACTTAAAGACGAGGCTCAGATGCTCAAATCACTCTTCGGAATCGCTCCAAAACTAGAAACAGACGGATCATTCAGCCCCTCGATGCTTGCCCTAAAGCTGTCGACCTCGGACGTCTCCGACTACGAGAAAGTTCCCTACGCCCCATACACGGGCAACAGAAAGAAGGTCTTGGTGGTCTTCACGGAAGAGAAGAACATGATGATGCAGAACGGGAAGGAGTTCTCGACGGGCAACCATCCCGTTGAAGCACTGTTGCCCATGCTGCATCTCAAGAACGCTGGCTTCGAGTTTGAAATCGCGACCCTGAGCGGCAAAGCGGTCGTCTTTGAGATGTGGGCCATGCCACGCGGAGACGCCGAGGTCCAAGCACTCTACGAAGAGCTGAAGGCCCGGTTCGAGGCCCCAAGGCCCCTTCAAGACGTCCTCGATGGTTTCTTGGACGGCATCGCCGGCTATGCAGCGGTCTTCGTGCCCGGTGGTCACGGCGCAATGCTGGGCATTCCCGAAGACCCAAAGGTTGGAGCAATCCTCCGTACTGCTCATGAGCATGGCTTGTTCACCATCAGCCTCTGCCATGGGCCCGGGTCCTTTCTAGCCACAGGACTGGAGGGGAAACCCTTCCTGTATGAGGGCTACAACATGGCGGTCTTCCCCGACTCCGTGGACAAGATGACCCCCATGATTGGCTACCTGCCTGGCCAAATGCCATGGCGTTTGGCTGAGAAGCTCACTGGGCTAGGCGCCAAGATTGTGAACACCAAGGCCGACAAGACCTGTGTTGTGGACCGACACTTGATCACTGGAGCCAGTCCTCTGGCTGCCAATGAGCTCGGCAAGTTGGCGGCGACGACCATGTTGGAGAACCTAGCCTAGCCTGACATGGCTCCCTTATTCGCATCGCTTCGAGACCACCTGTCACGAAGAGGCAAGAAGCACTTGTTGGCAATCAAGGATGTGCTTCCAGCCACCATCGTGGTCGGACCGGGAAGCCTCGTCCAAGAACCCACGGTGCTCGAGGGTCAGAATCGTATCCGAGCCATCGGGTTCAAAGCGCAAGACGACTGTAGACACACCGGTGGTTCTGGCGGAGAGCCAGGTGAACTCCAAACGGTGGGGCCGGTCGACAGCCAAATACTCTCCGCGAACTGGGATCCGCGATTCGCCGGCGAGCATCACCAACGAAAACGCACCCCCTACCCGCGCATCGACTTGAATATCGACGGTGCGCACACCGGGCGCAGGACACAAAAAGACCGCCAAGCTCTCCGGAGAAATCCAAGCATCGAACAATGTTTCTGGCGAAGCGTGAATGCGACGCTCAATGTGAACAAAGGGACTCATGGGTCCTCCCCTTCAAGGGCCAGGTGATCGACGAGCGCATCGATGCGGCTGCTCCAGAAGTGGTGATGGAAATGCAGCCATTCGTAGGGAGGCTGCAGCCCCTCCCAACGCGCGCTGAGCCAGTGCACCCGGCCTTGTATGCGTCGGGTCACGAGTCCGGCCGCTTCGAGAATCTTGAGGTGTTTGGAGACCCCATTTAGACTCATCTCGAAGACTGCTGCAATGTCCGAGACGCGCAGAGCTTCGCTCTCACGCAACAGGGCCAGTATCCGGCGTCGCGAGGGATCGGCAAGGGCGTGGAAAGTCGCACTCAGGGCGGCTTCGGCGGAATCAGCACGGAAGGGTTCGGTCGACATCTGCGCCCTCGGTATCAGGTCGAGCACATCATCCCTCTCAGATTGCGAGATCGTCCGGGAATGGGCGGCCCTCACCATGCTCAACTTGGGCACGCAGGCTCAGGAGAAAGGTCGCCCACTTCATGCTGCAGTGCGCGAAAAATCCACCAGCCTGGGTCCAGTCGCGGTGGCCAAATTTTAGCAGCGTACGCTCGCCGTCTGCCTCGAGATCAAAGGTCAGGCGGGTCCCGTTCCAGTCCGGATTGGAGTCCACCACGGTCCAGTGGACGCCCTCGACACTTACCGTCTCAACGCGGACTCGCGTGACATGTTCACCAAAGCGGAAGTCGATGTGCCCACCAGGAGTGGCGTCGCCCGAGGTTGTTCGTGTCCACCAACCCGCTAGGCCATCGATTGAGTTCAAAGAGGCAAGAACCTGAGCTGCAGGCGCCTGGATGCGGATGCTTTGGAGGATGTCAGACATGTGCTCTTCCTTTATTCAACCGAATGGTTGATTATAATTTGTTGAGTAACAAGCTTGAGGCTCCCCAGCACTGTTCTACGAGGCGGCTCACACCCGAACGCGCCTGTTCAGGCCTAGTTTGGCTTTCGATACACCGTCGCCAGCCAGGGCTGCTCAGCCCGCGGAAGCCCCGGTGGGCGGAAGTAGTGCTCGAGCTCGACAAAGCCACACGCGGTGACCAGGCTCCTCCAGCGCTCATGGCTGTGATAGCTGCCGTAGCGCGCACCGTTGAATCCCTCCTGGTTGCCGCCTCGCGGATTGGAGGCAAACAACACCCCGTCCGGACGCAAGGTCTCCCAGAGCTGGGCCAACACCCGCGGCAGCTCTTGACTCGGCACGTGGAAGAGCGAGGCGTTGGCGAAGATGCCGTGGAAGGCAGCGGCAGGGAGGGAGAGAGCGAGGAAATCCTGGTGCAGCACTTCGCATCCCGAGTGCGCGCGAGCCATCTCACAGAAGCGCGCCGCTCCGTCCAACCCCACTGGGTCGTGACCGGCTGCGGCAAACGCAATCAGGTCGCGCCCAGGGCCGCACCCCAGGTCCAGGATGCGCGCCGGACCCTCGGCACGAAGATGGCGGAGGAGAGCGGCGCGGTTCTGCGTGACGTCGTGGTCACGGGTGCCCTGCCAGAAGCCTTCGGCTTGGCTCTGGTAGTGGCCGAGCGTCGACTCGCTGATCGACGCCAGCGCAGCGCGGTCTAAGGGGCAATCTTTAGAAGTCATGGCCCCAGAGTACGCCAAAGCCCCTGCAGCGGAGACTCAAGCCGAAGCCGAGTCCTTCTCCGGCATGGCCGCCAGCTGGTTCAGGACGTTGGTGAAGGTCTCCACGCCCTGCGCGCCGCTCACGAGGTGCTGTCGATTAAACACAACAGCAGGCACGCTCCGAACGCCCTGCTTGACCCAGAACTGCTCGGCCTGGCGGACTTCGGCGGCGAAGCGTTGGTCGGCCAAGACAGCAACCGCTTCGCTTCGGTCCAGCCCAATCTCGTGAGCCACGTCGGCCAGAACGGCATCGTCTGAGAGGTTGCGTCCGTTGGTGAAGTGCGCGGTAAAGAGCGCCATCTTCAGGTCGTGCATCCGGCCTTGCAGCTCA
>JBLHMA010000183.1:0-10101 GCA_047621545.1 Cognaticolwellia sp.
AAGGCCAACGGGGCTACTTTCGAGACCTTCGATGTGCTCTCGGATCCCGATGTGCGCTCCGGCATTAAGGATTTTGCCCAGTGGCCCACCATCCCCCAGCTCTACATCAACGGTGAGTTCTTGGGCGGCTCGGACATCATGACGGAGATGCACGAGAACGGTGAGCTCAAGACGATGATTGAGGGCCTTAGCGCCAAGTAGCCTGCGTGATTGCGCTAAAAAGCCCCCGGAGCCTGCCAGGCTCCGGGGGCTTTTTGCATGGCGGGCCTCTCTCTCAGAGCCGACTCAATCCTTTTTGTCTTCGTCGCTGTCGGCACCGAAGCGCTTGGCGTCGTAGGCGGAGAAGCCCTCACCGTCGCCGCGCAGGAGCACATCGCAGTAGAAACGGGTCTTCTTGACCATGTTGCCGAGCGCGTTGTGGTGAATGTTCTTGCGCAGGCGCACCAGAGTGCGGCGCTCGAACTTGTACTTGTCCCAGCGCTCGTCCCGGATCTTTTTGTCGGCCTTGGCTCTTGCCTGCTCAGCGTCGACTTCTGCCAGAGGCGCGAAGAGGGTGTCTCGGTCCCAGCCCCAGGTCTCCAGGTCCTCGTCCGATAGGCTGTCGATCATATGACGCAGCAGGGCTTCCTTGGCGGGATCGGCGGCCGCCGACTGGGCCCACTTCTCCAGGGAGGTGGTCACCGGGCGGGAGTGCTTGGAGACCCCAATGGGGTCCCCCAGCCCGCCTTCTACGGCGGGCTTGGCCTTGCCATAGTTGACCGTGTCTGGCTCGTGGGGGATGCCGATGTGCTCGTAGATGCGCTTGAGCTGCGGCTCGGGGTCCGCGACGATGTCCTCGTACTTGACGTGCACGAAGGGGACCTGGGCGGTGCGCAGAAAGTCGGCCATGGCGGGCACATAGCGCTCGAGCACCGGATTAAAGTCGTAGGCGGCCTGGTAGTCACCATCGAAGAAGCTGGCCGCAAAGCTGTCCCACACCGAGAGGGGGTTGCGGGTCAGGATGACGAAGTGGGCCTGGGGGAAGAGGCGCGCGACAAAGGGCAAAATCAGGGCGTAGGCCGGGGTCTTGTCCAAGAAGTAGGGCTTGTCCTGGGTGGACAACATTCGCCCGTACATCACGTCGGTGTAGGCCCGTAGAGCCTCCAGGTAGTCCTCTTCCCCGCCGGGCAGGTCTGCCACGAACTGCTTGAGCGCGGTGGCGGCCTGGAGCTGGTCGAAGGGCGCCCGATCTACGTTGTCGTAGAAGCCCAAGTGCGCCAGTGGCGTGAGCAGGTGGGGTTCGGGGCGGCTGTAGATCTGCGTGTGCGCGCTGAGCATGCGCATGAGCAGAGTGCTGCCGGAGCGCGGCGGGCCGAGCACGAAGATGAGCTTGTCTTGCATGAGCGCAAGCTAACCGCGTCGCCTGTGGGGTGACGTTGCTTCACGCGGGTTGCACGCTATCTGCGCAGCAGCCCTACTCAATCGACAGCGGGTCTGGGCCCCAGTCGCCGAGCAGCTTGACCTCGGGCCGGAGCAGAGTGCCGGTCTGCTGGTAGACCACGCGGCGGGCGTGCACGATGAG
Source organism: Cognaticolwellia sp. (assembly GCA_047621545.1). GTDB lineage: Bacteria > Myxococcota_A > UBA796 > UBA796 > CAJQPC01 > CAJQPC01. The sequence goes on from JBLHMA010000183.1 coordinate 1,562, forward strand.
CTGCCGCAGGTCCTCAGAGCTCGCTCCCCCATCATTCAAGAAGAAGTTGGCGTGCAGCTCGGAGATTTGGGCGCCGCCGACTTTATGCCCCTTCAGACCGCAGGCGTCGATCAGCCTACCGGCAGAGTCCCCTTCCGGGTTGGTGAAGGTGCTGCCGCAGCTGGGCTTGTCCAAGGGTTGGGTGGCCTTTCGGCGTACAAGGAAGGCCTCGCGCTGGGTCATTCGGCTGCCGTCGGGGTCGGGAAAGAGTGCCACCTTGACCCGCGAGACCACAGCGCCGACTGGCAGATTGCTGTGTCGGTACGAGAAACCACACTCTTCCGCAGTCCAGGTCAGCACTTCCCCACCCGGCACCACCATCTCTACGCTCTGGATCCGCTCCTTGGCCTCGCCCAAGCGGGTTCCGGCGTTCATCACCACCGCACCGCCCATCGTTCCAGGCACTCCGGAGAAGGGTTCAGCCCCCGCCATCCCGGCCTGATCCAAGCGGTTGAGAAGCGCGTTGAGCTTCATGCCGGCGCCCACCCAAGCGTGGTCATCGGCGATCTCTAGTGCGGCCAGCTCCCCCTTGAGCATCAGCACCACACCGGGAATGCCTGCGTCATGGATCAGGGCGTTGGAGCCGCGGCCCAACACGGTGACCCGGGCTACGACGCGCAGGACCCCTCGGAGCTGGCCCAGGCTCTTGACCTCCACCAAGAGCTCGGCGGGGCCGCCGCACTTCCAGTAGGCCTTGCGGGTCAGGGAGGCCTGGGGTGTGAGCTTGGCGCCAGTGGCGCCCAGGGCGGTGATCAGGTCGTCGGAGAGCATGTTTGGCTTTTAACTTTCCGGCGGAGAGCGGCCAGCCCATCGACATCGACCTGTACGGAGATCTCTCTCTGGCCCGTATCCCAGGAAAACAGAGTTCTTTAGGGGTGCTGACTGACAAAGCCGGTCATACAAGGGGGGGCTCTTCCAGCACAACCGTGCAATCAATGGACCCAAGAGACTCAAGTAATCCCTCGGTCAGGCAAGATGATCCGTGGGAGGAGCCAGCGGAGTGCGACTCCGCAAGGCACGAGAACGAAGGAATGCGCAAGCATTTCGAGAACGAAGAACGCAGCGGAGGCGTGCGAGCGCAAGCCTCGCATGTGGTCAGTCTGCCTGATCAAGGGTGTACTCCCACAGCGCCCTGAAAGATGCCTGGGGTAACCCCTCACTGCATTCAGCATCAGAGGGTCACTCAGGAGCCGCGACATGGAGAACTTCACCCCTCTCGCCTCGACCCTTGGCGGGGTGATGATCGGTCTGGCAGCGGCGACCTTGCTGCTGTTCAATGGCCGCATTGCCGGAATCAGCGGCGTGCTCGGCGGACTGCTTGACGCACCGGGCTCAGACCGCACCTGGCGCTTGAGTTTCCTCTCCGGCCTGCTGGTTGGCGGCTTGGGCCTGCTGGCCTTTGCCCCACAGGTCTACACCGACACCCTCCAGCTGCCCATCTGGGCACTGGGTTTGGCGGGCTTGTTGGTAGGCATCGGCACCCAGATGGGCGGTGGCTGCACCAGCGGCCATGGCGTCTGCGGACTGCCCAGGCTCTCCAAGCGCTCCTTCGTGGCCGTCGGCGTGTTCATGTTCACCGGCGGGCTTGCGGCCTGGGTCACGATGAACTGGGTCGTCGGGGGTGCCGCATGAACCCTGAGTCACAGAACACCCTGGCGCGCAGCGCCGTGGCCGCGGTCGCCGGCGTGATCTTCGCGCTGGGCCTGGGCTTGGCCGGCATGACCCAGCCCGGCAAGGTCTTAGGCTTCCTGGATGTCACCGGCGACTGGGACCCCTCCCTGGCCTGCGTAATGGGCGGCGCGGCCATCACCTTTGGGATCTGCTACCGGCTCATCCTCAGGCGTCCAGCGCCGATCTTCGACCTGCACTTCAAGATGCCCGCTGCTAAGGAGATCGACTGGCAGCTGGTGGGAGGCTCCGCTCTGTTTGGCGTGGGATGGGGACTGGGGGGCTTTTGCCCAGGACCCGGCGTGGTCAGCTTGGCCTCGGGCGGGAAGGGCGCCTTGGTCTTTGTCGGCACCATGCTGCTAGGCATGGCCACATTCAAGCTGTGGCGGGATCGCGTAGACTCCCCTCCAACAGGTGACGATGGCCAAGAAGAACCGCAAGAACAAGAGCCGATCCAAGCCTAGTCCCCCTGCCCCCAGCCCGGACTTGGCCGCGCTCCAGGGCGAAGATGCGGCCTGGGCAAAGAAGCCGACGGCAAAAGCTTCCCCGACGAAAGAGCCACCGGGCTTGCGGCTCAACGCTCTCTGGATCCCGGTGCTCCTGGTCGCACTGACCGTCCTGCTCTACGCCCAGACCCTGAACTTCGACTACGCCCTAGACGACAACTCGGTCATCAGCAGCAACCGCTGGGTCCAGCAAGGTCTCGCGGGGGTGTTGCCCCTCTTCGAGTCCAGCTACTGGGAGGGGTTTTTCCAGGGCTTCGCCAGCTACTACCGGCCGCTGCCGATGATCAGCTATGCCCTTGAGTTTGAACTTTTCGGCTTTGACCCAGGCATCTCCCACGGCATAAATGTCGCCATGTACGCAGGGACGGCGGCTCTGGTCTATGCCTTGTTCCACCGGCTGACCGGCTCCAAGGGGGCCTCAGGGTTGGGCGCGGCGCTCTTTGTACTCAGCCCGCTCCACGTCGAGGTCAGCGCGAACATCAAGAGCCGCGATGAGCTGATGGCTTTGGCGCTGCAGCTGGGCGTGCTGCTCTTGGGCGTGGACTTGGCCAAGTCCTCAAGCACCACCACCCCGCTGTCCAAGACGGGACGAAGCTGGCGGGTCGCGCTGGCCCTTCTGTGCATGCTGGCGGCACTGCTGACCAAGGAAAATGCGCTGATCACGGTCGCGCTGCTCCCCCTGACCCTGTGGTGCGGCACCAAAGCCAGCCCAAAGGCCATCGCTGGGTGGAGCGCCGCGTTGACCCTGCCGCCCTTGCTTCCGTACTTTATCCAGCGCTACCGGGTCACCGGTCATGTGCTCAAAGTGCAAGGGGAAGACAGCCGGCAGTTGCTAAACAACGCTGTGTGGGCCGCCCAGGACTGGAGCGAGTCAGCGGGCATGATCTTCTGGATGTTCGCCGACTATGCCAAGCTTCTCCTCTGGCCAAGACCGCTGATCTGGGACCGCAGTCTGGGCTACATACCCATCGCGGAACTCAGCCACCCCCAAGCACTCCTGGGCGTTCTGCTCGCTCTGGTCTTGGCAGGCCTGCTGATCTGGCAGCTCCCCAAGCGCTCCATATGGGCATGGACCCTGGGCTGGATGGCCATCGCCTATGCCATCCCAAGCAACGTGTTGGTGCAGGTGGTCGGCTCCACAATGGCCGAGCGCTACCTATACCTGCTCACGGTGGGTTTCTGTGGCGGCCTGGCTTGGGGGTTCGCCAAGCTGGCGGATCGATACGGTCGGTGGGTCTGGGCCACGGGAGCCGCGCTGGCGCTGCTCTGGGGGGGCTTGAGTCTGGAGCGCATTCCAGATTGGCAGGACACGGCACACCTGGTCGCCGCCGACTACCCCAAGTCAGCGGGCAACCCGCGCATCGCGGACTCCTACTTGGGGCTGCAGATCCGGCGCATGACCCTGGCTGCCTCGGGTGAGGAGAAGCGGGCCGCCCAAGCCGAGCTGCAGGCTGTGCTGCAGCTGTCAAAGGCGCTGCTTTTGGAGGATGAACTGCGCTACCGGTTGCTGGCCCCAGGCATGTTTTGGGCCGCGGGAAGCGCGGCGTTTACGGACCAAGACTGGCCTCAGGCGCGGGAGCACTTCGAGGCCTTGGTGCGGCACAAGCCTAACCACTTTCAGGGATGGTGGAGGTTGGGGTATTCCTGCTTTGAGCTACAGGACTACCCTTGCAGCTCGGCGGCCTACTATGAGGCGCTCACCCACCGGCCCAAGCAGGGTTTCGCGCCCGGGGACGACGTTCTGCTCCAGGATTACTACTTCAACCTCTGCCTGGTGGAGCAGAAGCTGGGGGCGTGGGAGGAGAGCCTGGAGAGCTGTGAGGGCGCCTTGTATTGGGAGCCGAACCACGCCCGCGCGACGGCCGGTGTGGGCATCGCGCATCAGATGCTGGGCAACCAGAGCGAGGCGGACCGTTTCTACGAGAAGGCCTTTGCACTGGACCCGAGTCTTCGGCCGCAGTGAGCTGTGTTTCTATCGCCCCTCCGGGGCCAACGATCCGGACTCAGGCGCTCTCAGAGCCGAATCGGCGCGCACCCCGGCAGCAGCTCCTGGGGATCCAGGTCCATGTGCTGGAGCACGCCACCGACCAGGTCCGCCGAGCTGGGAGCCGCCGCGCCAAGGTCCACGCCCCCGCTCTCCCGGTCCATGCCCTGGGCTGCCATGCCCGCATCCGTGCTGCCAATGACCCGCCCCCCGGAGATACCACCTCCGATGAGCAGCGCTGACGTGTAGGGCCAGTGGTCCTTGCCGCCAGATGGGTTCAACACCGGCGTGCGGCCCATCTCGCTGAGCACCATCACCAAGGTCCGGTCCAAGGTGCCCTGCCCGTCCAAGGTACTGAGCAAGGCGTGCAGATCGCCAAAGCTGCCCTCCAAGGCCCGGGACTGGTTTCCGTGGTTGTCCTGGTGGGAGTCGTAGACCGTGCGCAAGGGCAGCTGAGCTTGGAAAATCAAGCTGCGACACAGCTCGGCTTGCAGGGCGGCCAAGGCCCGCTCCAGGTCGCTCTCTCCGGTGAGCAGCTCTCCTTGCTCCAACAGGCTGGGCAGTCGCCCCAAGGAGTCCCCATAGGCCCGCTCCTTGGGGTCCGAGCCCAAGGCGACGCCGTCCAGGTAGCTCTGCACCAAGGCCTCGTTGGACATCCAGCGGGTGTCTTGGATGAGCTGGACCGCGTCGGGACTGGCGGAGAGCAAGGCCTGGCCCTGGTCGCCGGGAAAGCGTGGCCCGGAGAGCGCCAAGAAGGGAATGGCGACCTGTGCTGCCAGACGCCCCCCAACCTGACTGGGCAGGTCCGCCTGGGTGTGGCTGCGGGAACCGGTCAGCATCAGGCGGGAGCACGCGGTGTGGGAGATGCTGCCGACGGCCAGACCGTTGATCACCACGCTTCGGTCGCCAAAGTCCTGGAACACGCGCCGCACGCTGGGCCGGCTCTCGGCGTCCGCAAAGTCGATGCCCTTGAGCTGAGCGGGCAGAGACTCAGGGTCTCCGTCGATTACATCGCTCTCAAAGTGGGGGTCGAAGATGTAGGTGGGGTCCCAACCTCCATCGTTCCAGTACACCACCAGTCGGGTGTCGCCTGCCGCGTGGGCGACCCGGCTGAGCAAGGGAGCACTCAACCCAAGGGCCGCCAGAGAAGCCAGAAAGCCACGGCGATTCATGGACGGTTTTAGGACCGGTTTTAGGGCCATAGAATCACCCGGTCGGTCCACAGCAGACCGTCTATGAGCAGGGAGTCTGCCTGGTTGGGAGAGCGGACAAGCATGGATTGCATGCCACCGAGCTCCGGGTCCAGAATGCTGCGGGCCACAAGACTGAGCTCCCCGGCCTGAAACCCCATGGACGCTCCGCCCTCCTCCACAATCCAGCTTCCAAGTGCTTCCTGGTCTACGGCCCTGGCATCGAGCCCATCCCAGCTCTCCGAGGTCCAGCGCTCACTCCAGACATCCTCGCCCAGAGCATCGATGCGGCTGTGCTGGGTGTCCTGTGTCCAGCTCTCTTGTGTGGGGTCAAAGATGCGCAGCGGTGGGTCCCAGCGGTCCACCTGCTCCTCCGTGCGGCGCTCCTCCAAGTACAGGACCGAGTCCTGTAGCAACCAGACCTCGCTGGCGAAAAGAACCGTTGAGTAGGCCTCCAGCCAAACCACCTCAAAGCGTCCGGGGCCCAGCTCCGAGAGGGTCGCACCCACCTCGAATGACTCCAGTCCAGAGGCCGGCACGTCAACGGGCGAGGGCTCCGCGGACTCGCCCGGCATTCCCTGATCCAACCAGAGGGAGAAGGCCTGGATCTCCCGCTGACTCACCCCTCCCCCGGGCGGCATGGAGCCCTCTGACATGCGCACAAGAGCCCTAGAACCCACATCCGAGGCCAGGCTGCTCGTGTGCAGGCGCACGCCCCCCTCTGCGCTCAGCGCCCCATGACACGCGGTGCAGTGGGTCCGCAGAGTGGGCGCGGCATGGGTGCTGTAGTCGCTCAGCTTTTCAGGGACCGGGTCCGTGCAGCCAAGCAGGCCGGACGACATGAGAAGGAGCCGCATCAGTACACCAGCGCTTTGGGGTGTCTGACCAGCGCCTGAAGCACCACGTCCCACGCCACCTCCGGTGTGTCCCAGGCGCCGGCGGCCTGGAAGAGCTGCCAGAGGGCGTCCACCTCGGGAGAGGCCGGCAACACCTGTTGACTCAGGATGAGCGTATGCAACCGCACGATCTCAATCCGCACTTCGGTCTCGTTTCGCGGCCCCGCCAGGGACACCGCCACAGCGAGCTCTCGGGCCACCCAAGCCATGCTCAAGTGGTGCCCAAGACTGGGGGTCTTGTTCTCCTCCAAGACCTCGAAGTCGTCTCCCCCACCGGCCAGGACGCGGCGATCGGGAGACCACAAGAGCGGCTCAAAGCGCTCGCTCAGCTCCCCTCCCCCAAGGCGCTCTCCCAGGTCTACGGCCATGCTGTAGAGCTGGCTGTTGCTGAGCGTTCGGAGCTCGGTACTGCGATACTCCGGGGTCTGGACCAAAGCCAGGGCGCCCGCCTGTACCGACGCGGTGGGCCCCCATTCCAGCAGCGGATCGCTCTCCCTAAGTCCGCGCCCCAGCAGACTCTCGGCCACATAGCGGGTGGTGCACAGACCGTATCGAGGATCGGCGGCCACCTGCTCTCCCAGGTCGGCCAGATCCCCGAGCGGCGCGCCATAATAGGCCGGCTCCACCCAGCTCCGAAACCAGTCCTGGGTGAAGGTGGAGTAGACCGCCGCCTGCTCGATGGGCTCGGCCACCGAGCGCTCAGAGAAGCCACCCAGCGCTGCCGCCAAGGGGTCCAAGGCGGCATGACAGGAGCGACAGGCGTCCTGGGTCTGAGTGGCCTGCTCGCTGCTCTGCAGATCCTCGGGTGCCAAGGCGAACTCAAAGTCCCCCTCTCGGTCCAAGAAATCCGTGCACAGGAAGATTCGAGCCACCGCATTGGCCCGCTGGCGGTTCATCGACGTGGCGTCTCCGTCAATGACAAGCCAGAGGGTGGGGCTGGAGAGGATGCCCGCCATGGGCCGGCCGTCGGGAACGGGCGCCACATCCCAGTCCTGCGCCGGCTCGCTCCACCCAAGGGTCTGGGCCTGAACGACGGAGACCGGGATGGACTGGGCGGTGACCACCTCAGTAAAGTTCCGGTCCTCGGCGATGATCTGGCGGACGTGCTCCAGAGGCGCCCAGCCCATGGCCCGGTGCTGCGGCTCGCTCAACACGTAGCGACGCGGTGTGGAGCGCATGGCCACTGCGGTGTGTAGACGCTCGTTGTAGTGCCAGGCCATCTGCTCGGCGAAGGCTGGCTCGGCAACCCATTGCTCAGCATATTCCTGTACTTTTCCAGGGCTCTGAAGCACATCCAGGAGTTCTTCAGGGCTGGCCCGTATTCCCCGTAGATCCAGACTCACCCGCGCCAAGTGGGCGACGGGATCAATGACCTCGGGGGCGGGATCGGCGACACCTGCAGAATCGCAGGACAAGAGCAAGAGCAGGAGCACCTGTTCAAGATGCCACAGGCCCCTCCTGGCTACATCCCCCAATCCAAACTCACCCCAACGCGGGCGCCGGATCGGATGCTCTCGATCTCCTCGGCCCCTTGGGTCACCCGGGCGGGGGAGTTGATCAGGTTCTGGCCCTTGACCTTGACCTTGAACCCGGCGGGCAGGCCCTTGCTGACGACCAGATCCAAGGCATGCGTCGGCTCCAGAATCGTGTCGGGAATGCCCAGGGCGCCGACCTCTTGGATGCGCGGGCCGGCGACGTTGTACAGAGCGGTAAAGCCCAGCCCCGAGTCGGGGTTCTGGTACCCGGCTTGGACGTTGAAGACCCAGGGGGCCTGGCCTTGCAACGGGCGCTCGCTCGAGGTCTGGATGCCGCTGCCTTCCGCCAGTGTGACCCGACTGCGGATGAGAGAGACGTTGCCGGCCACGAAGAAGTCCGGGGCGGCTGGGAGGGCCTTGCGGCCTTCGAACTCAAGCCCCAAGTTGTTGGCGGACTCGGCGTTGGCGAAGGTGACCGGGTTGCCGCCGCTGGGCACGATGACCATCTCAATGGGGGCCACAAAGCGCTTGGCGAAGAACCCCACACTGACGCTCTCTCCGGCCTGTGGGTACCACTCCCAGCGCAGATCTACGTTGTGCAGAATGGCGCGCTGAAGATCCGGGTTGCCAAAGACCGCGCGGCCACCGGTCACGTCAAAGAAGGTGGCCGGCGACTGCTCGCGAAAGTCCGGACGAGAGACCGTGCGGCCGTATGCAGCCCGCAGCTGCATGGACTCGCTCAGGCTGTAGGCCACATTCCCGCTGGGCAGAAAGTCGGTGTT
>JBLHMA010000184.1:0-10088 GCA_047621545.1 Cognaticolwellia sp.
CGGACACGAAAGCGCTTGGAAGTAGAGCTGGGCGCTGAGAACCGCTGTCAGGCCTTTCGGGAGCGTCGCCCAGTGCTCGCACTAAGTGACGGGCGTGCGGTCCTGAACTCCGGGGTCCCCCGGGGCGCTGAACTAGTGGCTCTATGTGGGGCCGTGGAATGAGCATGGTCCTGCTGCTCTTGGCCTGCGGTCAGAGCACCGATGCACAGCGGCTGGCGAAAGCCATGGATCCGAAGGTCTCCCTGCCCAGGGCACTTCGGGGCTGTCAAGACATCGCCGACATGCATGCGCAGGGGGACTGCTTGACTGCAGCGCTAGAGCTGCGCCCGGGTACAGACTTGCGAGACTGCCAGCAGATCGAGTCCAGACGTTGGCGCAACGAGTGTGTCTTCGTGCTCGCGGAGCGCTTGGCTGAGACCGACTTAGATGGAGCGATCTCATTGTGTGCGAAGAGCAGCTACGTCCGAGAGTGCCTGTTCCACCTGATCCGTGATGTCGCACAAGGGGTCACCGAGCTGTCCCCCGGAGAAGCCGAAGTCTTCATTGACCCCTTTATTGGCGTGCCCCGTACTCCAGACTCGGTCTCGCTCTTTTGGAAGGAATGGGTCAGGCACAGAGTCAGAACCATGGACCGGCCCGTTCCAGAGGCTCTCTGTGAGGGGCTCCAAGACAGCCCAGGATGCGAGAAGGGGCTGACCAAGGCGCGCAAGGAGATGCTGCGGGGCGTTCCATCGGCCAAGCGTTGCAGCCGCGCAGCGGAGGAGCGGCCGTTGATTCAGCTTGAAGATGGCAGCCGGGCACTAGTGCTTAGTGCCATGGAGATGGAGGAGATCCGGCGCACCTGTGCCGCTCGAAAGCGTTAAGAGCGCGCCCCTTCGGAGAGCACCATGGCCACGGTTGCAGGCAAGAGCACAGTTGTAGAGATTTTGACCCAACTGCTCCAGAGCGCTGCCGACACGGTGGGCTTGCAGGCCACCGTTCCCCCGGTCGCCGCAACCAAGAGTCCAGATCTGGGGGACTACCAGAGCAACTGCTGTTTCCGCTTGGCCAAGGCCGCAGGGACCTCGCCTCGGGAGCTGGCTGCCAAGCTGGCGGCAGCGCTACCCATTGGTCCGGTTTTGGCCAAGGTAGAGGTGGCGGGACCGGGCTTCTTGAACCTCTTCCTAAGCAACGCCTACCTGGGCCAAGCCCTCCAGGCCCAGTTTGCTGACCCCAAGCTCCATGTGCCTCAGACCCAAGGCACGGCGGTCATTGACTATTCCAGTCCCAACGTCGCCAAGCGCATGCACGTCGGGCACCTTCGCTCCACCGTGATTGGCCTCGCGCTGCACAAGCTCTACGAGTTCTGTGGCTGGACCGTCGTAGCCGACAACCACATCGGCGACTGGGGCACTCAGTTCGGCAAGCTCATCGTCTCCTGGGATGCCTGGGTAGACCAGGCGGCCTTCGAGCAGGACCCGATCGGCGAGCTGCAGCGCGTCTACGTCAAGTTCAGCCAGGATGCCACAGACGCTCAGCAGGACATGGCACGCGAAGAGACCGCCAAGCTTCAATCCGGCGACGCCCGCAACCTGGCGCTCTGGAAGCGCTTCATCGACGCCTCCATGGTGGAGTTCGAGAGCATCTACTCCCGCCTTGGCGTGTCTTTTGACGTGACCTACGGTGAGAGTCACTACAACGACATGCTCCAGCCTCTGGTCGACAAACTCCTGGAGCAGGGCGTGGCTGAGGTGTCAGAGGGCGCGGTGATTATCCCCTTCGAGAAGTCCGACGGAAAGGGTCTCAAGGACCAGCCCTTCCTGATCCGCAAAAAGGATGGAGCTGCTCTTTACGGCACAACCGACCTGGCCACAGTTCGCTTCCGTTTGGACACTTGGGGCCCCAAGAGGGTGCTCTACGTGACCGATACGCGCCAGCAGCTTCACTTCAAGCAGCTCTTCGCGGCCACCAAGAAGTTGGGATGGAACCAAGCCGAGCTGGTGCATGTCTGGTTCGGTCTCCTCTCTCTGCCCGAAGGCAACATGAGCTCCCGCGCCGGCAACGTCATCCACCTCAAGGCTCTGCTGGACGCCGCGGTAGAAAAGGCGCGCGAGATCGTGGACTTGAAGAGCGCTGACCTGCCTGATGAGGAGCGCGCTTTGGTGGCCGAGGCCGTGGGTGTGAGCGCAGTGCGCTACGCCGACTTGAGTCAGAACCCCCAAGCCAACGTGGTCTTTGACTGGGACAAGATGATGGCGATGGAGGGGAACACGGCACCCTTCCTGATGTACGGCCACGCTCGGCTGCGCTCCATTCAGCGCAAGGAAGATCTGCGACACATGGTCACTGAGCACGGGCCGGTCAACGACGCTGAGCGTGAGCTCACCACTCTGTTGCTCCGCTTCCCAGGCGTGGTACCTGCCGCGCTCGAGGCCAACCGTCCCAGCATTCTGGCGGAGTACCTGTTCACCGTCGCACGCGGGGTGAACCGCTTCTACAGCCAGTCTCGGATCAAAGGTTCTATTGGCGAGGAGCGCGCGATGCGGGCATCCTTAGTTGCGGCCGCTTCTATGGCCTTGTCTACGGGCCTGGGCCTGCTGGGCATTCCTGCCCTAGAGCGCATGTAGTAGCTCTTGACAGAGCAAGTCCCCCCTTAAACCGATTTCCAGGGTAGATTTAGGCTGTGCAACCCAGCTCCCACGAGTCCGAAATTCCAGAGCGCCTTGGGCGCTACCGTTTGGTGCGCTGCATTTCTAGCGGTGGAATGGCCCGTGTCTACGAGGCAAGGCGTGAGTCTCTAGCAGGCGTCAGCCCAAAAGTGGCCATCAAGGTAATCCTGCCGGAGCATGCCGCAGACGAGACCTTTCAGCAGCTCTTCGTCAACGAGGCCAGGATTGGCTCGCAGCTCCAGCACCAAAATCTGGTGCAAATCCAGGATTTTGACAGGGCTGGAAAGGTATTCTTCCTGGTCATGGAGTTTGTTGAAGGGCTCACCTTACGCAAGGCGGCCAGCCTCTGTCGTAGGCATGGCGTGCCAATTCCCCTGGCGGTCATCGCCGAGATGGGCCGACAGGTTTGTGAGGGGCTACACGCCGCTCACACGGCGTGCAACGAAGAAGGCGCTGACTTAGAGTTGGTGCACCGGGACATCAAGCCGAGCAACCTGATCCTTTCACCCCAAGGGGTGGTCAAGGTGCTGGACTTCGGAATCTCCAAGGCGCTTGTGGCAGCTGAGCATGCTGGAACGGTGAAGGGTACCTGGGGCTACATGTCCCCGGAACAGGCCGCCGCCGACGACCAAGTCTGGCATGCGGCAGACCAATACGGCTTGGCCGCAGTTCTCTATGAGTTGGCCATGCTCCAGCCTCTGTATCCAGAGCGGGAGCCCAGCGACCTGGTCAACCTGATGCATGCCGACGAGGGTGCTCGCCGCGCCGCCCGTCTCTCTGGCCCCCATTCAGGACTGGGGCCGCTGCTGATGCGGGCCCTTCAGCGGGATCCACACGCTCGGTACCCAAACTGCGCCTCTATGGCAACGGATCTCGCCGGGTTAATTGTAGAACGGGTCTCGGCTCGAGACCAGCTGCTGCGCTTCTACGCCACCGTGCTGGCCTTGGATCGAAGCGAAGGCGCGGCCGTAGAGCGCAGCGCCTCCACCTTCTCGCGCGCTGGGGTCTCCAAGGGCACCATGGACCCCTACAGCGCAGGGCTGCCTGTGGCAGTGGGGAACGAAAGGCATCCGCACCAAGTTGCCATTGACGTACGCCCTCCAGCCAAACCCCAGCGGCACTGGAGCACGGGCGCGCTGGCCTGGATGGGCGTCGGAATCCTGGTCGTGGCTTTTGTCTCCATCAAGCTCTTTTGGCCGGATGAAGAGGTGGAGACCGTGCCTGCGGTTCGCTCCTCGATGCTCAGTCCTGGACCTGAGCCTGTGGAGCCCTCCACTACTGAATTGGAGTTCGTGCCACCGATAGCTCCCCAAGTCCCCGAGGCTGCGCCCCCCCAGGCGGTGATTCCCGAAGTTGGGACGCCAGCGGCCAAGCTAGTGAAAGCCGAGCCAGGGCCTATGGTAACTCCAGCTGCGCCCAAGGTGGTCAGAGCACCTGCTCAGCCCAAGGGGGCGCCTGGTCTATTGACCGTCTCCAGCCTGCCCAAGGCCAAGGTCAGCGTGGATGGAAAAAGGGTCGGTCAGACCCCGCTGTACCAGTACAGTCTGAATGCGGGCTCACACAAGGTGGTCCTGACCGCCGAAGACGGTCGCACCAAGAGCTTCTCGCTCAACGTGTCCGCTGGCGAAGAGTCCAGGCGCATCTGGCACTTCGAGAGAGAAGAGTGGGTAGAGCGCTGAGCGTTGAAGTGGGCTGAGCGTTGAAGTGGGCTGAGGTCTCTGTAGCCTTAGGGGCTCTCGACGAGCCAGGTACCCGCTGTGGCGCTCAAGCTCATGGGGCGCTTCTGGATCTCGGTGAGCCGGGCATTGTGCCAGGTCACCAGCAGAGTTCCTCGAGTCATGGACCTTGGGATCTTGGCACTGCCGAGGTCAGGGAGTCGGCAAACACCGGATTCGTCCGGGGAGGCAAGGCTGACCAGTCTGACCTCGTCCGCGCCACCCGGTGTCCAGCTGAGGGTGCGGCCGTTCTGAACGAGAGGCGGTGACTCCGGCAGGGGAGGAAGCTTCTCTGACACCCCTTCAATGGCGACGGTACACACCAAGCCGGCCTTGGGCAGTGGCTCCAAGAGCCAAGTGGTGCCTCCGCTGTGTTGGTCCTCTACGGTCAGGGTGTGGCCCGGACATAGGGCGCTGACCTTAACCACCTCGAACACCATGCCTTCGCCGGTCGCCTGGGCCTGGATCTTCGCGCATTCGCCCATCGCGACCCCTTGGCGGTCCTCGGGTAGCGCAGCTGCCCGAATCTGGAAGGTCTGTACCCGAAGGGTGGCCCGCTTTCGCCAACGGTCCACGCTCAAAGACCCCTGACCACCCAGCAAAACTGGCGGGCTCAATTCGGGTGTCCTTGGACCTTGTGTGCTCGGAGCTGCGCATGACAAGAGCAGCAGAATCAAGCCTTTCTCGGGAGCTGGTCCAGGAAGGCTTGTGTGCAACGCTGGAGCTCGTCCCGGGTGATGCGAAAGCGCCGGCGCCAGCTGCCCAGGGGGTCCTGTATCTCCACCATGCCGCCAAAACTACCCAGCAGAAGCAGCTTGTCTTCCAAGTGGGGGTACCGGGCCCGCAGCTTGCTGGAGTGCTGAATTTCCATGCCCAACACATAGTCGGCCCACTCTGACAACTCGGGAGTGACCGGCTGTGAGCGGTGTTGGCTCAAGTCCAGTCCGATTTCCTTGACCACAGCCTGGGCATGCCGATGCGCCGGCTTGTTGAGCAGGCCCAAGACAGAGGCGCTCTTGACCTGAATGTCGCGTTGGCGGCGCTGGGCGTAGTCGCGCAGCAGGACCTCGGCTATCGGTGAGCGACAGATGTTGCCGGTGCAGACCACCAGAATGTTGTACGCCATGACTTACGACTCTAACCCAGTGCGGCACTCATTGGCCGGACCGATCAGCTCTGACTCAGAGCCAGGTGCTGGTCCGACAGGCCAGAGTCTCCCCGCCACCATCCAAGCTGTACTGGGCGCAGTTGTCGCATCGGTCGCCAGCCTCGAAGCTCAGGCTGACCTCTTGGACGCCGTCCTTGAGCAGCACATCCCCGCGGGGCTCCGTCGCGCAGCCATCATCCTCCAGACCGTCTGGGGCTTCGAAAGCTACGCCGCCCAAGCTGTTCTCTACCACTCCTTGGGCGCGGTAGGTGCGCAGGTCTCCTCCAGCGTCAAGCCAGGTCTCCCAGGTTCCCGTGAGGGCCAGTCGGGTCCAGGTGTCCTCGAGCTTGGCTCGGCTGCCCTGGTCCCAATATCCGTCCGCTTCGATGACCAAGTTGGTCTCGGTGTGGGACTGTACGGTCTCCCCGTCACTACCGGCGAACCAGAACTCTCCCTGGATGGCGACGCGGTCAAAGCTTCTGCTCTCCACATCGGAGTCCACCTCGATGTCGAACTCCCAGCGCTCCCACTCTTGGCCTGCCTCTTCCCAAGTGACTTGGCGTGCGCTGCCGCTCCAGTTGTAGCCGTCCTGGGAGCGGCAGTTGGTGCTCCAGGAACGCTCCCCGCCGTCTACGATGCCGTAGGGGCAGGAACCAGGGTCAGCCACGTTCTCGCCCATGATGTGATTCCACATGTCCAGAGTGATTTCGGTGGAAGGAGAGTTCCCCCAGTGCAGCCCGGGCACAACGTGCTGGGCCACAAAATAGGCCTCGGCGCCCGTATCCAAAGGATAGGCGCCGGTCTTGGCGAGGGGGGTGGAATCCAGCCGGGGCTCTACACGCCACTTGGCTGCATCCTCGGCACCACCACTGCAGGCTAAAGCAAAGAAAAGCGCGGTCATGTCGTAGACGATAGAGCGCTGAGGTGTGCCTTGTGATGCCCAGCTCTAAAACTTCGCGCTTTCTTGTCGCGTTGCTGTTGACCGTGTGCGGCGCACTGCTCACCCTCCCCGCCTTGGCTGCCAGGGCGCCAGACGCCCAGCGTGCGAGGATTTTTGTAGAGCTTCTCCTTGGGGAACTGGCCGGTGGGGTTCTGGATTCCGAGCGCCAGAAGCAGCTCTTTTGGCCCAGCTTAGACGGGTCACTGCACCCGGCTGCCAAGCGGGCTTGGTTCGATGAACTCTCTCGCAAGCTGGCTGCCGGGGAACTCGCGCAGACCCTTCGGGCCAATCCAGAGGTGGGGGCCATCGTCGCCGGACCCGACTACGTGCGCGTTGTTCTGGACACCCGGCCGGTCCTTAGCACCCGCGTCTCTCGGGTCGAGGGCAGCCTACGTGCTTTGGGGTTTGAGCCTGCGGTCTGTCAAGCCTGTACAGAGCAGGAACGCTTCGTGGTTGCCTTGCTCGCCCGCGTGCAGCGGCACCGAAAGCACCGCAGCCTGACGGTGGGCGCCGACCTGTGGCTGGACCCGGCCGCCGAATACCCACAAGAGCCGCCTGCGTTCCTGTTGGCGTGGCACAACAGGAACGTGGACGCCGGATATCTGCGCTGGGTGCTTCAGGATGCGGTGCTTGCAGGAAGCCAGGGCAGCGAGGTGCAGGTAGCACTGCGGGACCGGACCGAGACCTGGACCCTGCGCTACCGCGAGGGCCGCTGGATGTTGGACTACGCCTCGTTGCCCCTGGACAGTCCGCTGCGGCTGGACCCAGATCAAGTAGAAGACTGGCGCAACGGCGAGCTCTTGGAGGAGGCTGCGGTCGGATGGTGGCTTCCCTCTTGGCGCGAGCAGGCCTCGGGCTTGGTCGTTGGTGAAGATCTGCTCTTCGTGAGTCCACGGGCGGTGCAAGGTGATCTGGTGGTGTACGGCCAGGCCCTCGATCGCAGCTATGCCATCCTTGCCCTGCTGGACCCTGAGTCCGGGTCGGTCAACGCCCGCTTCTCATTGCCTACACTCAGTCGTCAGCAGAACTTCTCTCAGCGTTCTTGGCGGGACTTGTTTCACATCGCACTGTCTCCAGATGGCCGCCTCATCGCCATCGGCGCATGGGATCGCATGTGGGTGGTCCGTGTAGATGACGGTGAGGTGCTCTCGGAGCGCTACGCGCTCTCGGGGCTGGACCTGTTGGCTTGGTCTCCTGACGGCAGTCGCTTGCTGGCCGCCGACCACCTTGTGCTCCTGGACCTGGAACCGTCCACTTTGCGCGAGTCTCAGCGCATCCCGCTCGCCAAGCCGCTCGTTGATCTGTCGTGGTCCTACGGACAGGTCTGGACTGTGGACCGCCTTGGAGAGGTGAAGGCCTTGGATGCCCTTGATCTAAGTCGGAGCATCGCGTCGGAGACGGCATGTTGTGGAGGCGTACTGGGGTGTGAGCTGGACCCGGGAAGCGGAGAACTCCTGGTTAGCTGCTCAGCGGTCTGCGAGCCGGCTTGGCTCTGGGTCTGGGATGGGAGCGGGGAGCCCATGCAGTTGGCCGACGAAACCCTTGCGGCGCCGAGTGGAGCCCTGGCTCTCGATCCCACCGGTCGTTACCTAGTCACTCCGGCAGATGGGCGCGCAGCGGCGGTCTACGATCGACGTGAAGAGCGTGCGAGCGAACCATTTGGCCTCTCAATCCCGCTTCGGCAGGCCGCTTGGTCCAGCGATGGCGCGACCCTCTACGGAGTCGATATGATGGGCACAGCCTGGGCTTGGTCTCTTAGCCATGTTTTGGAGCAGCCGTGACAGCCCCGTGAAAGGCCAGGGCTGACACTCCTCTGACCTCGCGTAGCTCCGCTGCTCGCTACTTTAAACCAACTCTTGGGAGTCCCATGTCTTGGCTGTTGGTCTCGGTGATGCTAGCGGCTGACCCGGTGCTTCTGACTCAAGCCCCTGTGCTCGGGGATGATGCGAGCACGGCGACGGTGCACGTCCACGTACCGGGCTTGCAGGAAGCTGATCGCCTCAAGGTCAGCCCCTCTCAAGGTGAGGTGCTTGAGGTTCAGCGCCAGGGCGAACTAGTGACCTTGAGCATCCGGCCCCCAACCTCACGCCGTGAGGGGGACGACATGCCGATCACCCTCAAGGTGCGCGGCTCCTTGAAGCTCGATGCCGATTTGGCCATCCCACTGCACCAACCAACCCGCGGGAGCTTGGAGATGGATTCCGAGCTCACCGAGTGGAAGCCTGGTAGCCGCGCTCCGGTGCCCATCACCCTGAAGAGCAGCGGCAGCCATGCCTTGCCCGACAGTGCCCGAGAGCTCTCCGCCCGGGTCTCACAGGGCACTATTACGGACATGAAGTACGAAGGAGAGGGGACTTGGTCAGCCAACTGGCGTCCTCCCTCGCGCAGCAACGGAGAGTCCACCGTCCTGATTGCGGTGACCGATCTCTCCGCTCCAGAGGTCATCCATGGCTTGCTCACCATCCCGGTCACAGGAGCCTCGGACAGTGCCAAGAACCCTGTGCTCATCGCACCCCTTGCTGCCCGGGTTGCAGCAGGCGATACCCTCAAGATTTGGGTCGCCGCGCCAGCTGGCGACGTGAGCATCGATGGCTCCTTGGGCCTACGGAACGAGGGCCTTGGGTGGCACTCCATGAGCGTGAATGTTCCCACCAGCCTGGGTGTCTGGACCTTGACGGCGACCGGCCCGCAAGACACCGACAGCCTGGGCTTTCAAGTCGGTCGTGGGTTGCAGAGCATCGCCCTGCGCTCCGACCCGCCACTGCTCGGAGGGGACACCCGCAGCTTGAGTGTCACCGCATCTATCGAAGAGGGTGGACGGGCCTCACTGGTGCGCTTGACGCCCAGTGGCGCCAGCAACAACGGTAGCCCAAAGAGCAGCAGTAACACCCAGACCCAGCGCTACCGCGTCTCCAGCAGCAGCGACAGGGTGGTGATCAGCGCGGCCTATGGGGCTGTGCAGACCGGTCTGCCCGCCGTGGAGCTTGTGGCCTGGACGCCCCAGGCCGCTCTGCCCAACGACGGTAAGACCAAGAACACCGTGATCTTGGTCGCGGTCGACGCGCTGGGTCTGCCGGTAAAGAACGTAGAGATGATGCTCAAGGTGCCCATCGGTGATGCAAGGGTCCAGCCCACCGCCACGACCGACGCGAGGGGCATGGTGCGGGTAGAGTTGACCTCGGGATTGGATTCGGGGCCTGTCCGCGTCTCGGTGGTCTCCAAGTCGGGACTCCAGACGGAGTTGGTGCTCTGGCAGGGAGCCGGCGCCCCCAACGTCGCGCCTTCTGGCGACGCCTTGAGCCGGGACTTGTCCCAGCGCCTCCAGGGTGCGGTTCCTGTACTGATTCTGCCACGCATCGAAGGGTCGGTAGGCAAGCCGTCTGCGCTCTTGGTCAGCACCAATCCCAGCTACACCACTCCCGGGGCAGCCGTCTTGGTGAGCATCCGTGTCCAAGACGCGCAGGGCTTGCCGGTTGCCGGTGGTGTCCCCCAGGTCAAGGCCAGCATTGGCACGGTTGGTCCACTAACAGACAATGGCGACGGCAGCTATTTGGTGCCGGTGCAGCTTCCGGCTGGCCAAGACGGCCCCTTGACTATCCAGGTCAAGATGGGCGGAGCGGTAGGCTCGGTCAGCGTAC
>JBLHMA010000185.1:0-9980 GCA_047621545.1 Cognaticolwellia sp.
AAGATGGGATTACTGGCGTCGAAGATGATGGGCCCGGCTGCTAGCGCTGCGCCGAAGCTGTCCACCAGCGTGGGAACACCCGGCAGACTTGTGTCTCCGCTCCGGGAGACCTGAAGTCCAATGGGGTTCAAGGGTTGCGGCGATGAGAAGAGTCCTTCATAGACCCAAACTGCGCCGCCATTCGGCCCTTCTGGCGCGGACACGATCAGTTCGGGGATGTTGGTTCCATCATTGCTCACGTTCACAGCGACCACAACGCTGCCGAATCCCGTCGAACCGCTAGGGTTCGGATTCGTCAGGGTCATGGCATGCGTGAAGGGGCTTGTTCCCGCCGCAGCCGCCGTGTGGTCGACCCAGTAGACTTCCACCCTCTCGTCGCCAGGCGCACCGACTGCCACCCAGCTCGGCTCAAGATCGCTCGTCTCCCACGGAGAGAAGTCTGGTGCGCGCTCAACGCTAGCGATCGCAATCGACGCCCCAAACTGAGCGCCTATGGAATAGTTCGGGTCGGTGATTGAACCCGCCGGTACCAAGATGGGCTCAACTGCTGGGTCGTTGTTCGGCTCATAGAAATAGACGCCGCCTCCGGTGCTTCCAGTCCCCGTGTCTGGGGCACCGACCAGCAACTCCTGACCGCAAGCGTAGTCCCAGGTCCCGACAATCCTACACTCGTTGATGTTTCCCGCTGCGAGAGCAGCACCAAACTGGTACTCCACTGCACCTATGTCCCCTGGTACAAGCTGGATATTGTTGGTACTCGCGCCGTTGAGCTCATGCGAGGAGACATTGGCCTCCATGATTTGGACGAAGCCCTCAAGATCGGTGTCTGGTGGAGCGCCGATGGCGACCAAGCGCAAGTCGTGCAGTGACACGTTGGACGACCCGACAGTCATGACCGAGGTGCTCTTTCCCAGATCCATTGGATGGGTGTACGGCGAGGCGATCCCCGACGTCGAACTTCCAACTTCAGGCTCGCACAACAAACTCACCGCAGTCGGAGGCTCGTTGTAGAGGTCGAGACCAAGGCTCTTACAGCCTGATATCTGGCTCAGGAGAAGAGAAGAGAAGAGAAGAGAAGAGAAATCATGTACCCCCCAAGGGTCCTTTAGGTTCCCTCGGACAGTACCCTGAACTCAAGTCGGCTACAAGCGAAAATCTTCAGGGCACAGGCTACTCTCCTCACCCCACCTGAACCCCACAAATCCCACAGTTGTTTGGGTCCCCGCGGTACACCGCGATGCGCGCGGAGTAGCAGCCACTGTGGAACACCCTTCCGCAGCGGTACTGGCACTCGCTGAGCACGCTCAGCTCGATCTGGCCGTTGCAGATCGCACAAGTGTGCACGACCTCGTTGGCTTGGATGACCTTGACCGGTGCAGGCAGCCTCTCCAGGGGCTCCACAGCGCCCCACCAGGCCAACCAGCCAAAGAGCACACCGGCCAGAGAGAAGCCCATGCCGATGGCGCCCTGGACCTGCAGCGCACTAGGCTCAGCCCCCATCAGGAAGGCGAACCCAAAGGCGGGCAGCAGAGAAGCTACAGCGATCCCCAGGCCCACAGCAGCCACACGGGAGCGCCAGCCTTCGCCGCCAAAGATGTGCCGGGCCAGGCTCACGGAGAGCAAGCCCAGGCTGAAGGCCGGCAAGCAGGTGACCCACAGGGTGCTGCTGGCTGACATGGCGAGTCCCCACCCGACGATCCACAAGATGAGGAAAAAGGCCGAGGACATGAGCGCCGGCCAACCCTTGGCGCCGTAGCCTCGGGTCTCGGGGTACTCGGGGTAGTTCTCAAAGACCTGGGACATGTCCATGGGAACGGGCAACAGGTGCAAGAGCTCCTGGCGCACAACGCCGAGATCTTCCAGGGTCTCCTTGGGAAGGAGAACGCGACCTCGCGCGCGGAGCCAGTACTCTCGCCGGTGACCATCGGGCCAATAGTCGGGGAGCCCGGCATCCCTGGCCACGCGCTGGGTCAAGTCCCCCGCAGGCAAGTAGGCCGGCAGAGTCAGGTCCAGGGTGCGCGCCTCTACGTCGATGACCTGAACCCGCACGTGGACCGTGTGGGCTTGGGCTGCGCTGAGGGGCTGGTCCATAGATGCAGTCTAACCGGGCGCTGCTCAGCGCTGGGCTTCGACGGTCTTCTCGAGCTCTTCGCTGATCTTGTTCAGAGGGGTCAGCAGGCGCTCGAACTTCTCGAACCACTTCAGCCAGATCTCATCGCCCTGCTCGGAGCCAGGAACCTCTGCGTGAACCCGCCGCACGAACTCGGTGAACTTGCTCACACGGTCGGTCGTGCGCGGCATGCCGTTGTAGTAGTCGTGGGCGTAGGAGATGAGCGAGCCGGCGCTGCGGTAGAGAACGCGGTCGGCGGTGCCCTCCTCGATCAGCATGAACTCGCTGGAGACCAGAGCACTGGAGAAGTTCAGGACAGCCAGGTCCAGCTCCTTGACCAGGGCGGTGCGAAAGAGGTTGGTCATCACCTTCTTGGAGAGGCGAATGAACTCCACAACCCTGGGCTTGAGGTAGGACTCCGCTGCGCGGGCTTGGCGGCCAGCACGGGGAACGGGCAGCTTGACGTGCACCATGCGGCCCAGACGCACATTCAAGCGGGCCAGAGCCACGCCGTCAGAGTGGTCGTGATCGGCGCTGTGCAGAGCGGGCGCGGCCATCTCGACGGTGCGGGCCTCGGCCAGCTCCTGGGTGTCGAAGATGGGCCGGCGGGACTTTTCGTCGGGGCTCTCCACATGGAAGAGCCAGAGCATGTACTCGCCGTCCTGCTTGGGCACTTCGAGCAGCACCTGCTTGGGGTCCTCGAGCTCTACGCCCTGGCCCTGACGGGTGATGCCGTATCCGGCGGAGATAACCGCCAAATACTTGCCCTTGCGGCTCTCCAGCTCCACCTGGAGGCCCTGCACAATGCCGTAGCTGTGCAGGTACAGCGCGTGGCGGTGCAGGTTCTGGCGGTGGTAGGTCTGCTCGTCCAGCAAGTCAGCGCTGGTGAGGCAGAGACCCTCGTAGGGGTTGAGTCGGGAGAACTCCATGGTCGGGTTCCTCAGCGTTCGTCGAAGCGGATGGTGAAGGTGACGTGGGCCGGCTTTTCGTCGGTCACGACCTTGGCGATTCGCCGCAGCACGTCAGGGGCGCGCTCGGCAAAGCGGCGCTCGAAGCGTTCGCGACGCTCGAGCACCAGGCAGAAAAAAGTGGTGTCTTGGCGCTCGGGTTCCACCATAAAGAAGGGTGGCGGCTCTTTGCGCAGGTAGCGCTCGGAGACGGTGGCCCCGCCAGCTAGAGTGGCCTTGCCCAAGACGAAGGCCTGGGGCTTTTCTCGCTCGGAGACGGCCACGGGCGCTGCGGTGAGCACCTTGACGATCTCCTCCATGCCGTCCCGGGTTCCTCGGGTGCGGTACAGACGAATGGCCCGGCGTGTGAGCTCGCGCTGCTGGTGCAAGGGCAAGCCCTCGTCCAGGGAGAAGCCTACCCAGCTGGCCAGCCAGGGCAAGAAGCGCGCATCACAGGTCAGAGGATCGGTGATCGACGGAATGTCGGTCACCTTGTCCACTACCGTGGTCATCAAGTGCTGGAAGATGAACAGAAAGCGGCGCGTGGCGTCGGCGTCGGTGGACTCCACCTGGGTGGTGACTTGGTCACCATCACCATGGCCCCAGCGGCGCAGGCTGACCTCGTCCGCTTGAACAACGTCCCTTCGCTGCATTGGCGCGGCGCCCTGAAAGACACCGGGCAAGAAGCGCATGTAGGAACGAACCGGCACATGCAAAACGACCCAATCGGAGGGGCCCAGACCGGGGGGTGGCCGCCCATCCCAGGTGTTGACCTGGACCTGAAGGTCGGTGAGCTCTGGGGGCACAAAAGGGCCAGCCTCAGTTCCATCCGGCAGGCAACGCATAGCCCGCAACAAAACAGGGTCACCACCGGCCGCCGGGTACACCTCGATCGAGCGAATGTTGCCGATGGCCTCGCCGCGGGTCGCCTCCACCAGGTGGACACGGATTGGATTGCCCATCACTCGGCGCAGATAAGCCTGAGCCTGACGCACGGGGTACTGCACCTGCACGACTGTGCGCAGGTGAAGGTAGTCATCGGGCACGCTCATGGGCCCTTGCTCGCGTACGGTTGGCAGCATCAGCGCTCCTCGATCCGAACGCGAACCTTGCGCACAGCCACCAAGTCTTGCTTCTCAAGAACCAGTTCAGCGACGCCTTCGCCTTCTTCCCAGCCCGGCGCCCGACGGGCCGCATCGCTCACGTCATAGACGCGGACGGCAGAGACGTGACGTACCTCCGCGATGTCGGAGACCATGCGACCGAAGTCCTGGGCGAAGAGCGTGGCTTGGAAGGGCCAACCCTCTCCGTCCAGACCACCAACGTAGGGGTCCAGGAAGTAGCGAATCCAGAGCTCAGCCTGCTCACGAACCACCAAGACGTTGGCGTTGGCGCGCAGACGCAGAGTGATACTCACATCGATCGGCAGGAAGGTGGACAGGCGCACCTTGGGGGTCACGTTGATCAAACAGCGCTTTGCCAAGTAGCTCTCAACGTGGTCGCGCAGGCCAACACTCAGGAAGGGATCCGGCAGAATCTCCCCCTCACGCCGGCGCGGCAAGATGACCACACGCACCGTTCCATCGGGGCCCATGTCTCCAGTACACGCCGCCCGAGCGACCTCTCCTGAGGCCTCTTTCGCGATGATCTCAAAGTCCTGGCGTGTCACGGCCCTGTCGCGACTGGTCAACAGGCTCGGCGCACGGGCGATGATCTCGTCGATCCGCTCGGCGTCTCGACCGCCAGTAGCAGGCAACAGGTTGGTCACCTGAACCCGGTCTCCAAAGCCGTCGCAGACCTGAATTTCTCGGGCGCCAATGTTGCCTTGCTCGCCGGGGACCTTGTGGTAGACGTCCACAAGGATGTTGTTGGTTCCAACGGGAAGCATGCGCCCGCGGATACCGTTCCCCATGTGCAGGGTGCCGTCCACGCTGTCCACTGTGTAGACCGGGTCGTCCTTGCCCGAGGTCAGAAGGTCATCGACCCGGTACCACGGCTCACGGGTTCCATCCGGGTACTCCAGCGTCACGGCAATGTCCGTGAAGAGCTCGGGACGCGGGAACACCGCCTTGTCCTGCTCACCCGGGTGCAGGAAGATGGGGTGCTCACGCAGCTCCAAGACCTGGTGGGGGACCCCCAGACCAGAGAAACGCTCGGCGTTTACGCTGTCCAGGTTGACCGCTTCCACTGTGTTCAGCATCAGGTGGGTCAGCGGGGGTAGTCCAGGCAAGCCCTCTATGCTCCCGCCCTGGGGCAGGACGAAACGGGCGCGCAACCAAAATCCATCGTCGGGCACTGGAGGGATGTTCGGAAGCGCGAACTCAAGCTCACCGGAGCGGTTCAACTCATAGACCCCGGGCCCCTCTGAGTCCGCGGAGCTGACCAATCGGCGCCAAGCCGTACGGCCATGCTGACGACGCTCCAGGATTTCCCACTCCACATGCACGTCTTCGGGCAAGAAGGCCTCGCCACGACAACGGAAGTGCAGAGCGTGCCGTTCGCCACGGGGCAAGGGCTTGTCGAACTGGAGGTACAGAGAAAGGGTCTCCTCTTCGATGTCCACGAAGGGGAAGAATGGGTGTACCTCGGAGAGCCGGCCGGAGACCCGCGCCACAGCACGCGACAAGCGACGGTTCTGCTCGCGGTGATCCACCTGCGCTACCAGGGGATTGGGCATGGGCTGGTCGTAGGCGTCGATGCCCAGAGTCTTCTCTGGTCCCAAGCGCAGGTTGTGAATGCGCGGCACGACGGGGTGCACGTTCTTTCCGGAGTCGGTGCCGGTCAGGTTGGACTTGATCAGCTCCAAACGCAGCCAAGTGGTCTCGATGTCGCCGACCGTGTGCCGCGCCAAGCCCTTGAGCTGGTCGGTGGGGTCAATGACGATACGCACGCGGCGGCGGCCGGCCTTCTCGGCCCCTTCGGGATCCAGGTCCGAGAGGGTAAAGCCGGTGTAGATCTTGTCGGGGCTGTAGACCACACGCCAGTTGTCGTCGGCGCGGTAGGTGAGCTGCAGCTTGTAGTCGTCTACAGGCTCTTCAATCTCTTCGCCGTTGAGCTCGAAGCCAACCTCGAGCTCAACCAAGATGGGCAGCTTCTGACGGTTTTCGAAGAGATCCGACCCGATGTACCAGCGTCTGCCTATCGTCGGGGGCAGAACCGGGGTCATCTGAAAGGGCGACCAGGGCCGCTCGTCCAGCGGCATGGGGGTCACGTTTGCAGCGGAGTCACCGGCGTAAAGGTTCAGCTCCACGGGCCGGACCCAGTTCAGATCCAACTCCAAGTCCTTGATGAGGCCGCGCATAAACACGGTCTCAACACGCTCTGCCCGCAGGTTGTAGCCATCACGCGCCATGTCGTTGAGGGGACCGGCCAAGATGATCTCGGTACCGTCGACTCGCACGCGATCCTCGGGGATGGGCTCCCAGAGCTCTCCACGACGGTAGCTCCACCGATACTTAGGGAAGGCCGAGGTCCGCCCCGCCTGAATGCTGCGATCCACAAGCGCCAATCGCAGAGACCAGCCGCTGCGGATGAGCGGGGCGTCCTTGAGGAAGAACTCCAAGGTGCGCCCGGCACTTCGAACAGCCCAGTTGTTGAGCTCTCGCACCTCGCCGCCGCGATCGTCGTGCCAGGTGATGCTCAGATCACCGCCACCCTGGTCCCGGGAGTCCTGATCCATGCGGGCAGCCAGCCAAGCCTCGTAGTCCAGCGTGCCGCGGATCCACCATTTCTGGTCGCGAACGGAGGGCGGCAGTTGGAACTCGGCGCCCTGCATGCCGAAGCGCTCCAAAGGAACGATGCCGGGAAGGGCCGAGACAAGCGAGTTCTCGGGAATGCCATGGGGGGCGTCTTCCTCGCGCTCAGAGGCCACTTGGGCCCAGCCACGGTCGGTCGGGTACTCCCAGCGAAAGAAGTTGACGATGGAGAGGGGATCACCGGAGCCACGACGGGCCTGGAGCCTGCCCAAGGGCCGCTCCTCTTCCGGGTCAATGTCCATCAAGCGTAGGTCGTCGTGGCCCAAGTACAAGTACTGGTGGGGCGTGTACGCATCTGGCCCGTAAGCCAAGGGGTCGATGTCGAACAGAGAAACACCGGCGCCGCCTGCAAAGGCCAAGGCTCCGGGCTCGCCACCCAACCAAGAAAAAGGAACCTCACGCACGGACGGCGTCGGGCCGCCTCGGACCGCCATCACACGGACCACGTTGCTGTCGTGAACTGTCAGCCCCTGCGAGGTCATGAAGTCCAGGCTAGGCACGCCCTCTCGCTGACGGGTGGCCACCTTTGTGAAGGCGGGAACCTCGACAGGAAAATCCGCCCGCAGCCGGAAGGTCACCGGAGCCACAGCAGGCCGCGCAGGGCGCCGCTCCTCCCCGATGAAGTTCAAGAAGTGTATGTAGGTCTTGTCCGGCACGCGGTTGAGCCGGTAGATCGTCATCTCCGTCATCCAAGCGAAGAGCTGGACGAGGGTCATTCCGGGATCTGCGTCCCCGAGGTTGGTCCACTCTGGGGTGTACTGGGGAATCAGGGCCCGTGCCTGGGCAACGATATCCTCGTAACGACGATCGTCGAGGTTTGGCGGCTTGATCGGCATTTGAACTCAGTTGTTGCTTAGGGCCGTAGTGTGGATCTGGCGCACATTGGTGGCCGTGATCAAGTAGTGCACGTCAACGTTGACTGCGCCATTTTGAAGCGCCTCCGCCTGGACGTCCAGAACCTCGATGCGAGGCTCCCAGCGAACCAGCGCGGTCTTGACGTGGTGCGCGATGAGCGCAGTTGTTGCCCGCGTGTTGGGAGCAAAGAGGACCTCGTGCAGGCGGCAGCCGAACTCTGGAAGCATCTGGCGCTCACCCGGTCGCGTGGACAGGATGATGCTGATGCACTGCCGGATGTTCTCTTCCCCTGCCGAGGTCCGAACGCCGCCTCCAGCGCGATCAAAGCCAAAGGGAAAGGCCCACCCTTTGCCAAGAAACTCTCGTCCAGCCACGTACGCTCTCCAATGCTCAAGCTCTCTTCGAGCGGCGAGGTGCGGGTGCCACCGCGATACCAGAGCTTACCTCTGGCGACAGCTCTGAGGGCTCAACCCCCAGAGTCTCAGGTCCCCTGGGTGTTCGTGCAGAAGCTGAACTCGGTGGTATAGCCGGTGCGGTTGGACACAATGTGCCTCGAAGAAAGCACGAAAAAGCTGCCGTTGTTGCCCTCTTGCAGGCCCTCAACCTCGACCATGGTGCCAGCGCGAATGCTGTCATCACCCTGCACCGTGGCGCTACCGCGCCCAAACTGACGCGAGAGCCGATTCATCTCCACCTTGGCGATTTCCTTGGCTGCAGCCTGGGAGAAGACCGGCACATCGGTGATGTACGCGGTGCTCTCGCCGAACTGACCGGCCACATCTGCGCCGACCTTGCCGCCGCCAATGCGCTCAATGTCGGCCGAGGTGGCCTCGCCGACAATGGCTTCTTTGTTGTGAGGATCCCAACCGCGAACAACCACTTTCTGAACTTGGTCCATCGAGTTGAAGGACATGCGCATGGACCGAAGGTTCTCGCCCATCTTGAGCTTGAATCCTCCGCCACCGAACTGGGCTTTCTTAAAGGCCAAGCTTCCGTCTTCCATCGTCAGGATGTAGTTGTTCCGCGCTGCGAGGCGTTTGAGGAACGCCACATCGCTCTCGTTGCGCTGGAGAATGTAGGGGTGTGTCTCGGCAGTACCCTCGACGTTCCCTACAGAAATTCCAGCCTCACCCGCAACCGAGGCGACCACATCTGAGTCCTTCATGTCCTCGAAGGTACGGGTCTTTCGACCACGTCCCAGCTTGTGCATTTGGTCCAGAGCACGAATGGTGAGCGTGCTGATTCCCTCCACTTGGAAGCCTGGCTCCAGTGAGGTGATCTGGCCCTTGAAGATCGCCGAGGAGCACTTGCCTACTTTGGCCTCGACCTCGTCACCGATCTGCCAGTCCCACTTGGGCTGCCCCTTGGTGCCGCCCATACGCAGGGTCAGCATGTCAGTCATATCCACGTGGTCTTCGATAACAAGTAGCTGGACGCCACCTTCCTCGCTGGCCTGCGTGAAGACCTGACCACTGATGGTGACCTCGAAACCGGCCGCGCTGGAACGCTTTTCACTCGCAGCCATCGGCTACTCCTTTCCGCTCGTTGCGTTGTCCTTGGCCTGCTTGACGTCACGCCCAACATCTTTGCTGGGCCCTCCCGTCTTCGCAGCACGTGGACCACGTGACTTCGGCGCGCCACCGGGACCGGCGGGCCCAGAAGGACCACCGCCAGAGGAGCTGCCACCGCCAGGCTTTCCGCCGCCGGAACCACCGCCGGATGAACCGCCGCTGCCGGAACCGCCAGATCCACCGGGCTTGCCGCCGCCACCACCAGAAGAGGAACCGCCGCCAGGCTTTCCGCCACCGGAACCACCGCCTGAGCCGCCACCGGAACCACCGCCTGAGCCGCCACCGGAACCGCCGCTGCCGCCGGGCGAACCGCCGCCTGAGCCACCAGAAGAGGAGCCGCCGCCAGGCTTTCCGCCACCGGAACCGCCGCCGGATCCACCGGCACTGCCGCCACCAGATCCACCGCTACCACCAGCGCCGCCGCCTGGAGCGCCACCGCCGCCGCCTCCTGAGGAGCCGCCACCACCGGGCTTGCCACCGCCTGAGCCGCCGCCGCCTGAGCCGCTACCGCCTGAGCCGCCGCCGCCTGAGCCACTACCGCCGCCGCCGCCTGAGCCGCCGCCGCCACCTGAGCCACTACCGCCGCCGCCGCCACCTGAGCCGCCGCCACCTGAGCCGCCGCCGCCTGGAGCACCTGAGCCGCCTGAGCCGCCGCCTGGAGCACCGCCACCACCTGAGCCGCTACCGCCGCCCGAACCGCCGCCGCCGCCACCTGAGCCGCCGCCGCCGCCGCCGCCTGAGC
>JBLHMA010000186.1:0-9860 GCA_047621545.1 Cognaticolwellia sp.
GTCCAAGAAGACGGCAGAAAAACCAGGGTCGGTGTTGAGCAGGTTGCCCTCGCCGGCCGGAAAGCCCAGGCCAAAGTCGGTATCGATGTTGTCGTAGAAGAGGTTGTACGAGAACTTCAGATCGATGGGGGATTCGCCTGCGTTCAGCTGCGTTCCGGCGACCACGGCGTTGTTGATGAACTCTAATCCGGTAAAGCCCCCGCCCAAAATGGGACCCGCGTTGTCCACGAAGGTGTTGTTGACCAAGGACAAGTCGCCGCCCTGGCCGTCAAAGATGGGAGTGTTGACCGGCAGATTACGGAAGATGCTGTTGGTGATGAAGATTTGGGAGGAGGTTGAGATCAGCGGTCCATTGTCTGTCTGTACAGCGCAGAAGCGGCTGCGCTCGACCCCGATAGCGACCCCTTCGCCGTACAGCGCACCTCCGTCGCGGCCACCGCCACCGATCATGCTTAAGCCCACCACCTTCACGCTTGTCCCGCTGCGCGCGTAGACAAGGCCGCCGCCCTTCTCGCCGTAGCAGTCCGTGCACTGCACGTCGGTCAGAGTCAGGCTGCCTCCGTCGGCCAAGTGGAAGGCCCCGCCTTGGGCACCGCTGACATCGACGATCTTCACGAGCTGCCAGTTGTGCTCGCCAGCACCCAGCTGCACTGCCGTGTTTCCGGCGTTCTCCACGCGCAGCCCGCTCACCGTCGTGTTCACGGTGCCGGAGGTTAGCAAGGCGCTCCCGGCGGTCTCGGAGCTCACATTGGCGATGCTCCCCCCGGTGATGCCCACTCTCAGGGTGCCGCTGTCGTTGTAGGCCGCGATTGCCGCCCCGCTGGCGTTCTCCACTACCGTGTCCACCATGGACAGCGTGTAGTCGCCCCCGTCGGCCCGAATTCCGATGGTGTAGTTCTTGAACTCGTAAGGGTTGGCGTTTGAGGTCTCAGGCGTGTTTCCAGTGAAGGTGCACTCTTTGAGTTCAAGGTTGCCATTCGTGGCCAGCACGACACTCTGACTGCTCAGGTTCTGGACCGTGACCCGTTCGGCTGTCAGCGTAGAATCCTCGGTCACAAGCATTGCTGCGTGGTGGATTGTCCCTCCCTTGCTGCGGTCCATGGGGTCGGTGTAGGTGGCTGCTACCGGCGTGATATCCAGGTCGACCAACGTGACATTGGCCCCGTTGTAGGCGTGCACCTCTCTGAAGGGCCGGGGCTCACCAGGGTCTGAGGAGCGCACGATGACGTCAACACCAAAGGCTAGGCCAAGGGCGTAGCCGTTGGAGCTGATCTCATAGGTCTCGTTGTAGTCCGGATACAGCACGAACTCTAACGGCGGCGATGCGCCCTTTCCCTCTTCAGCAAGAGCAGCAGACACGGACGCATGGTCCTTGTTTGTTCCAATGGTGAAGGTCGTAGCTGCCGAGGCGAGAGAGCAGAGAAGCAAGATCATGCCCCCAGCATAGATCTCCGTGAGCGGGCTGTGCGCCCCTCGCGAAGTCTTTCACAAGCGCCACGAAAGAGGTCGGGCCGGCTGTCCCCCGAAATTCAGCGCCAGCCCAGCAAGAGCGGACCCAAGCAAGCCCGCTCTTCTGCAGGATCCCTGTGCTGCCAGGCTGCCCAATCGGCGGCGGCATTTCGGGGCTCCACACGGCCCCGATACAGCGAAAACGGCTCAGAAGCCCGGGTTGTTGGTCGCTTTGGCATCGAACTCTGCGATGGCCAAAGTGCCCTTTGCACTGGTGCCTTCGTAGACCTCGAGCACTTCCATCTTCACGGTGCCCCAGGCCGAGCCGGTGTAGCCCATGACCGAGGGAATCATGACCGGGTGGCCACCCTTGCCGTCAGGCACATCGACAACAGCGCTGCGGTTGTTGGCGGTCATCTTGACCTTCTTGACGCGGTCGTGGGTCTTGGGTCCGTGGACGATGTGCACGCTGCTTAGGCCCAGGCCGGCGTCGGAGCCGAACTCCACAAAGGCGCCCTGGGAAGGGGTAGCAAAGTAGGTCTTGGCCACGTCGTCCTGCATGTCCATCGAGATGTGCTCGGGATCCTCGTCGGAGGAGCTCTCGATGGTCACGACAGCGTCGAACTCTTCCATGTGGATGAGCAGCTCGGAGACGCCCACGTTGGGGAAGTCCTTGCCCGGGTAGACCTCTACGATGCTCAGCTTGATCCATCCGCCAAACATGGCGTTGCCCACCGGCGCGTTCTCGATCTCGATGGTCTGCATCTCCATCGTGTCTTGTAGGTCGATGTGTGTGGTGAAGCTGGTGTTTACATCGCCCATGGTGTCGGTGCAGCAGATGAACTCCACCATCATGCGCTTGACCCGGGGGTGGTCTGCGAAGGTGTCCGCGTCCTTGGCCCAGCCGTTCACGATGGAGATCTTGTCCAGCTTGCCGCTTGGAATCTCCAGCTTGATGGACTCGCCCAGGTTGGGGCTGTCACCGGGGACCATCCACGCGGTCTCCATCTTGCCGTCGATCGC
The DNA here is from genome assembly GCA_047621545.1 of Cognaticolwellia sp. Taxonomy (GTDB): domain Bacteria; phylum Myxococcota_A; class UBA796; order UBA796; family CAJQPC01; genus CAJQPC01. The sequence goes on from JBLHMA010000186.1 coordinate 2,473, forward strand.
TGAGTTGCCGCCGTACTGGTTGGCGCCTTCTCCGCGGGCAGGCTTCTTCATGGCGCTGACGCTGGCGCCGGCGAAGGCCAGGGTGGGCATTAGGGCGAGCGCGGTCAGCACGATGGCCTTCTTCATGAGATCTCCAAGCGGTGGGGCGGCACCTTAGCACGAGCTGGAGCCGGAATTCGTGAGTCCCAACCCCTGTCGTGCTGCGCGAATTCCCTGGGCGGAGTACCCTGCTCGCCGTGGACACCGAGCCCCAAGCCCCTCCGCTGCGCGTCGGCCAGCTCATCGGCCGTATGGTCATCGGTGTGCTGATCCTAATGGCCGTGCTCGGTCTGACCGGGTGGCTCTTCGGGCCCCAGATCAAGGAGATGGCGACTTGGTTTGTTGCTGAGCTGGGTCTCCCGGGGCTCTTTGGCTGCTTCTTCGTGCCAGACGCTGTGCCCATTCCTGGCGCCCACGAGGTCTGTACGGGTTTCTCTCTGATCGGTGGCGTGCCCTTCTGGACCGTGGTCACTGTGGCGGGTGCTGGCAGCGTCAGCGGCGGCATGGCCGGCTACGGTCTGGGAAGGAGTCTGGGACACACCCCGCGCTTCCAGGCCTTCATGGCCGGGCGTGGATCCAATGCCTTCCTGCTGGTCAAGCGCCATGGCGCATCGGCGGTAGCACTGGGTGCGGTCTCGCCCATTCCCTACAGCGTCTGTGCGTGGGCGGCGGGTGCCTTGCGCATGCCCTTTGGGCGCTTTGTGTTGGTGAGTTTGTTGCGCTTCCCCAGAGTGGCTTTCTATCTCTGGTTGATCGAGCTGGGGCTGGCCAACAGCTGAGGTGCGGCTGCTTTTTTGAGGGGGGCATGGCCCCCCTTGCATGCCCGGCTGTGCCGATCAGCACCCCCCTGAAGGAGGAAACCCAGTTTTCCTCCTCGTCCCTGCGGGACTACCCACCTTCCTGGCGGGTCGCTGTGCGACCTGCTTGAGCTGTCCGGAGGCTCGTTAGGGCGCCCGGCTCCCAAAGTACGCGTCTTTCACAAGCCGCCGCTGCACGCCCAGATCCAGGTCATCCCACACCCACTGCGGGATGCCGTCCTGGGGGTTGAACCAGCAGTAGAAGATGTCCGCTAGAGCATCCCGGAGCACGTCCACGGATCCCTGGATCAGCACCGATCCATCCTGGCCAAGCAGAGACACACCATCCAGCTCGGGTACGCGCCCACCGTGCACCTGAACCCAGCGTACGCCCGGTCGGGCAGCGCCAAAGTCCAGGGTGGCGCCCTGGGTGTCCAGACCCCGCGCTTGGGCGTCTTGAATCAGCCGTCGGTGCACGGCAAAGCGCAGGTCGCCGTCACACTCGGAGAGCGCTCGGGGCGCGCCGCCCATGTCGGCTGGGTGCGCTGCGGGGGTCCCGCTTGGGTAGACCCCAGGTGGGTCAGGACGGACCACAGGCTGATCCAGGTCAGCCAAGGCTTGGGCCAGAGAGCCGTGCGGCAGGTGGCCCAGGGTGGCCCGGGTGGTCTCGGGCGCCACGGAGACGTCTCCGGGGGGCAGCGGCTTGTAGATGCTCTTGCCGCTGTCTCCCATTCGGAAGGGCGCCACCAAGGTCTCCAGCTCGGGGCCGGTCCAGACCTCGGGGCCACCCATGGCCAGAGCGCGGCCGGGGTGCTCGATTCGGTCCACCAGATCCAAGACCGCCATTGCGGCTTGGCGCCGGGTGATCGGGCTGTAGCGGGAGCTCTCTTTGAAGGGGGCCGGTCGCTTGCCGTCGGGTGGGCGCACGTGGGCTTCTATGATCTCGTCGTTGAAGCAAGAGAACCGCAGGATCGTCCAGGGCGCGTTGCAGTTGCGGACCCCGCCCTCCAGGTAGAAGGCCTTGCGGTTCAAGCTGGCGTAGGACCAGCGGTACGCGGCCATGATCGAGAGGTGCAGGATGGTGTGGGCGCCGGCGTCTCGGGCCGCGTTCACCACGTTCTCGGCGGCCACTCCGTCGTAGAGCGGTGCGCCAGGACCGCTGTTGCGTGGGTCGATGCAGGAGATCACGGTGGTGGCCCCCTCCATGACCGCGGCCAGGGCCTGGGGAACCATGGGGTCCGCGTAGCAGAGCTTCTGCACATCGCTCATGCCGCGGATGTTGTCGATGTCCCGGTCATCCCGCACCACGGGCCGAACGGGCAGACCCCGGACCTCGGCCTCTCGCAGAATAGAGAGGCCGGTGCGTCCGTTTGCGCCGACGAGAATAAGCATGGGCAGCAGTCTACACCGCTGCTCGGGCCCATCCGCTCTTCCCAGCCCACCGCGAACTCAGCGAACGTAGATCTCGCCCCAGATCACCTTGTTGCTGGTGGTGTAGGACCAGCCGCTGGTGTTGAAGTAGTAGCCGGCGTCGTTGCAGGGGTAGGTCCCCGCGGTGCAGGTGGTGGGGTTCATCGCGCTCAAGGTCAGCAGGCTGAGGTCGTAGACGTCCCAGGAGGACTGTCCGGCGGGGGTGTTGCCCATTCCTGGCGTCCAGCAGCAGCTGGCCAGCTGCATGCCCAGGATGGCATTCTCGTTGGTGGTCGGGAAACAGGCCGCGTTGCTGTCCAGAGGGCGCACGATGAAGCTGGTGGCGGATGCCTGGGCGGTGCTCAGGCTGCCGTCCTGCCAGTCCGCGCCGCTGGCCATGAAGGTGCTGTTGTTGCAGGCGGTGCTGTCGTAGTTGGCCGCGACCATGCTCGCGAAGTCCACGGTGCCCGCGATGCTGTAGAAGGCAAAGGCGTACTCGTCGGTGACGATCATCACGTCATCGCCGGTCACGAAGTTGTAGGCCTCGCCTTTGTAGTCGGTGGTCTGCCGGGCGGAGATCGAGCCAAAAGTCGTGGTGTCGGTCCACACCGCGTAGCTGTTCCAGGCGCGGCTGTGGCTGCCGCTGACCAGGATGTCGTTGACCACGCTGCCGACCAGGGTCCAGCCGCCGCCGTCGTTGTCCATCTCGCAGTACGCGTCGTAGATGTTGCCGCTGCCGTCATCCAGGCTGTAGCTGCCGTCTACATTGGCGCTGTTGTCGGCCAGGATTTCTACGCAGTCGTCGGCCGGGCAGGTAGCGCCGGTGCCGAGCAGGCCGTTGTCGTCGGTGCCGTCGCAGTCGTTGTCGGCGCCATCACAGACCTCGGTGGCGCCCGGGTTGCTGCTGCTGTCCCCGTCATCACAGTCGGTGGCATCCGAGACTGAGCCGCTGGGCTGATCGCATGCTGCAGAGCTGCTGCTGGCGTCCCCGTAGCCATCGGAGTCAACATCGGCGTACCAAGTCAAGGCGTCGGAGGCGCTGTCTTCGTCGATGGTGCCATCGCAGTTGTTGTCGATGGTGTCGCAGATCTCGGTGGCGGCTGTGTTGACCGCTGCGGCGGTGTCATCGCAGTCCGTGTCGTCGCTCACCGAGCCGCTGGGCTGATCGCAGGCTTGGCTGCTGCTGGAGGCGTCTCCGTAGCCGTCAGAGTCGGCATCGGCGTACCAGGTGCTGGCGTCGGTGGCGGTGGACTCATCGATGCTGCCATCGCAGTTGTTGTCTGCGGTATCGCAGATCTCGTCGGCGCCAGGGTTGATTGCAGCGTCGCCGTCGTCGCAGTCCGTGGCATCGGAGATCAGGCCGCTGGGCTGGGTGCAGCTCTGCACGCCGGTGCTCACATCGCCGTAGCCGTCGCTGTCCAAGTCGCTGTACCAAGTGCTGGCGTCAACCGCAGTGTCCTCGTCTACGGTTCCGTCGCAGTTGTTGTCGATGGTGTCGCAGATCTCTTCGGCGTCTGGGTTGATCGCTGTCTCGGAGTCATCGCAGTCCTCGCTGTTCTCGGATGCCCCCTCAGGCAGCTCACAGGCCTGGAGTTCAACCGCCAGATCACCGAATCCATCGGCGTCGGCATCGCTGTAGTAGGTCGTGGTCACGCCTTCATCGATGGTGCCATCACAGTTGTTGTCGGCTCCATCGCAGACCTCGGTTCCGCCGGGGAAGCTGGTGGCATCCAAGTCGTCGCAGTCCGTGTCGTCGGCCACGTAGCCCTCGCCGGGATCGCAGCTGTCAATGGCGGAAGCCGCGTCCCCAAAGCCGTCTCCGTCCACGTCGGCGTACCAGGCCTCGATCAGGCCGTTGTCCACCACCCCGTCGCAGTCGTTGTCTACGCCGTTGCAGCGCTCTGGCGCGCCCGGGTAGGTCTCGAGATCCGCGTCATCGCAGTCGCCGTCTACCCCAACGTGCTGCTCACTGGGCGCATCGCAGCTCTCGGTTGCGGTTCCGTCGCCCACTCCGTCTCCGTCCGCGTCGACCCACCAGCTCGTGGCGTCGGTGGCGCCGTTGTCGGTCAGACCATCGCAGTCGTTGTCCAGGCCATCGCAGATCTCTTCGGCGTCTGGGGAGATGCTGGCATTGTCGGGTGCGCAGTCCTCGTCATCGGCCACGCCATCCCCATCGCTGTCCACGATGACCGTGCCGGTGTCGACTACCTCGTCCTTGTTGCGGCAGCCGAAAGACAAGAGAAGTAGCAGGGTCATGGGGACACTCCGTGGGGGGTCCGTGCCTATACCGCGTTGGGCACCGGTTCTGCGAATCACCATTCAACAGGCGGATCAAAAGTGCCGAGGGGGCCGGCTATGTGGATCCTGCTCGCCCTTCAGTCCCCTGCGCCCGACGGCTTGGGCCGTGTCTTTCTGGGCAGCACCCAGCCCCAGGCCCCAGTGGTCATCGCCGAGGTCTTGGGTCAGCCCGGTTTGTTGCACAGCACCACTTGTCAGGGCCGCGTCGCCCGCGTGGATTTCGTCGTGCCGTTCTCCGAGCTCGTCATCGACCGGGCCCGCTACCCCATGGTTCGCCAGACCGCGACTGCCGGAGCCGACGCCCAGGCCCTGACCTTGGCGCTGCATTCCCAGCTACAGGAGATGGGCTGGAAGAGCCTGCCTTTGGGGCCAGAGCACTTCGATCTGCAGCCCGGTCCGGAGCCTAAGAGGAGGCAGATCTCCCGACGCTACACGTGGGGTCCCTACGCTCGGGAGATGCGTACGGTGTGCATGGGGACGGACTGGGCGTCTACCTGCGAGGTCAGGTTGGTCGTGGGAGAGGGCTGCTAAGCCTCCCCCTTGCGCTGCCACAGACCCGGTGCCTGTCGGACGTGGCCGACGGCCAGGATCACGATTCGGTCGTTCTCAATCAGAAAGAACACCCCATAGGGGAAGCGCCGGGTCAACACACGCCGAACTTCACCATCGATCTTGACGAAGGACCGCGGTTGGCGCTTGGCGCGTCCTACGGCCTCGGTCACGCAAGCCAAGTACTCCGACCCTAGACCCTCGCGTTTCTCGTCGTAGTACTCCGCCGCAGCAAGCGATTCGTTGACGGCCTCAGGGCGCCAGACCGTGACCCGTTCTGGAGTCATCGCTTGGCGAAACGTTCGGCCACTTCTGCTTCACTTAAGGTCTCATTTGGGTTCGCCAAGTGCGCGCTGACCCGCCTGCGCAGTTCTTGCTTCCAGTCCTCCGAGACCTCGACATGCCGCGGGTCGGACGCAATTCCATCCCAAAGGTCCTGCAGCTGCAGGATCTTCTCGGCAGTCGAGAGCTGGGTAAAGTCTATGGTCATGCTTGAATTCTACACCTGTCCGTGGTGCTCGGCAACGGAAAGGGGCCTCGGCCTAAGCCAGCGCCCCACCACAGCTGCTCCCCGCCCCCGCCGTACACCCAAAGCAGTGGTCATCGACGGCCACCGCAGCGCCGTTGAGGGCCGCCACGTCAAGCTCCCAGACCGTGCGCTCTTTGCCGGGAAGGGGCAGCTCGAGCATCTGGTTAAAGTCGCAGTCGTAGATGTTGCCTTGCCAGTCCACCGAGACCAGGTGGCGGCACATCAGGCCCTCCACGGTGGCCGGGTTGAAGGCCTGCAGCAACAGGTCCATGTACTCCTGGGTCTTGCCTTGGCGGGCCAGGTCGCGGGCAAAGCGCTTGATGGGCATGTTGGTGATGGTGAGCAGCTCGTTGAACACGATCCCGTGCTCGTCCATCAGGCGGCTCTCATAGTCCGCTTTGAGCGCTGCTTGTGGCCCGGGAAGAAAAGCCCCACCGGGGTTGTAGACCAGGTCCAGCTTTAGACCGGTGCCCGGCTGCCCGTAGCCCAACCCATTCAGGCGGCGCAGACCATCGATGCTGCGTGCGAACACCCCCTTGCCGCGCTGCTTGTCGACGTTGTCTTGGGTGTAGCAAGGCAGGCTGGCCACCACCTCTACCTTGTGCTCGGCCAAGAACTCCGCCAGATCCTCCTGGCCCGGCTCACTGAGGATGGTCAGGTTGCAGCGGTCGATCACTCTGCGGTCCAGTGACCTCGCACGCTGGACCATGCGTCTGAAGTGTACGTTCAGTTCAGGGGCCCCACCCGTGAGGTCAATCTGGGCAATACCAGGATTTTCCTCCAAAATCTGGAGCACCCGGTCCACCGTCTTGGCGTCCATCATCTCGGTGCGGGCTGGGCTGGCGTCGACGTGGCAGTGGGTGCAGGCTTGGTTGCACTTGCGGCCCAGGTTGACCTGCAGCCAGCTCACAGGTGCGCGACGCAAGGGGCCCAGGCCAGCGTTGGCCAGGGCGCTCTGAAAGTTCGGGGAGGAGTTCATCGAGTCCCAATATGCCAACGAGCCCACATGGTTGCTCGCTGGTCTCACGCGATCGTGCCCTTGTGTCAGAGCTCAGAGAGAGAGGTGCACTTCAACAAGACCCCGCCTTGAAAGCTGGCCCAAGCCAGGTGGGCGGCGAGAGAGCCCGGGTTGTTGACCCACTCTGGAACCCGTTGGGCTTCGAGAAGCAGGCCCTCCTCAAAGCAAGACTCCAGATCTCTGGCGTCCCCCAGGGTCCAGCGTCCGGCAAAGAATCGGATCGGCAGGTGCATGCGCTGGGCTCGGAAGGCCTGCACGAAGAAGGCCTGCACCCGAAGCAGCCCAGCCAGGTAGACGATGTCCTTGGTGAAGACCACCCCGTCGCGTCCGTTGCCGCCGCGAAAGACCCGGGCGGCGGACTGGAAGGACTCCACCTTGTCCTGTCCGCCTTCCTGGAACAGGTCCACCACTTCGGTAAAAGAGGCGCCCTCCATCGCGGAGGCCACAGCCACCACGCGCAGCGCGATTCTCCGCAGGCGGCGGTGGTCCATCGTGTCGGTGATCAGCTCGGCGAAGGTCGCCAAACCCTCTTGATCCATCGTCGTGCGGGGGCTGCTCAGACCCATGCAGCTGAGCACCGGCTGCTCGGCCCCGTTCCGCTTGGTGTAGGCGTGCACCTTGGCCTCGTGCTCGAGGAGCTGCCGCATGGTTTGGGCGCTGAACTGGGCGTCGGCGCGCAGTCGAATGCGCCTGGCACCGGCCGTTGCTTTGGCGCTGATCGCATCGCTGACCTCTACCGGCAAGGGCC
>JBLHMA010000187.1:0-9843 GCA_047621545.1 Cognaticolwellia sp.
ACGCCGTGCTCTGTGGGGACTGTGGGGCGGGTTGGCGCCTAGACCCCTTCAACCGCATGAACCCGTTAGAAGGCACGCCGGTCGCCAGTGAGCCTGTAGAGAGCATCATTGTGCAGCGGGACCGCTTCATCGAGCGCCTTGGAACCCCTCCGGTCAAGGACGCGGCGTTGCTGGAGTCGGAAGGCGTTCTGCTGCGAGAGGCTGGGGAGATTGGCAAGGTCACGCGTTCCACGAAGCCCGAGGTGGAAGCCCGGGGCTTGCTGACCCTGACCCGCGAACAGCTTCAGGTTGTCGACGCGAACGGAGAGGTAAGCTGGAAAGTCGACCTAAAGACCCTCATCGCTGTCTCCTTCGAGTTGGCAGGGGTGCTGCAGATTCGCGGCCAGGACGGCGTCTACGTCCAGCTCTCTCCGGACAGTGGAGCGACCATGAAGTGGGGCCACTTTGTGGCCCAGTGGGCCAAGGCGGCCGGCGCGGAGAATGTGCGCTTCGGATAGTGTCTGTCCTAGTTCTCGACAACAGGGTCAACACCATGCGCTTTCTGCACACCATGCTCCGAGTCCAAGATCTGGACGCCTCTCTCAACTTCTTCGTCGATCTGCTGGGGCTGAAGCTCCTGCGTCGGAATGACTACGAGAGCGGGCGGTTTAGCTTGGTCTTCCTGGGTACGGGCCATCTGGATGACCAGGCCAGCCTTGAGCTGACATGGAACTGGGACAACGAAGAGCCCTACGGCTCGGGCCGCTCTTTTGGACACCTGGCCTACGCTGTGGACGACATCTATGCGGTCTGCGAGCGTCTTCAGGCGGGTGGTGTGACCATCCTCCGGCCGCCACGCGATGGCCGCATGGCCTTTGTGAAGAGCCCCGATGGTCAGTCTGTGGAGCTGCTCCAGGCTGGAGAGCCGCTGGCAAAGCGGGAGCCTTGGCTCTCCATGCCCAGCACGGGCACCTGGTAGTCTCGGTGGAGCGATAGTCTCTGTGGAGCGCTAATCTCGGTTGACCAGGGCGAAGAACTCGGCGTGGTCGCGGGCGAAGTCTCCAAAGCCGCGCATGATCTGCTCGCGGAGCTCCGCGTGTTGGGCTGGGGGGCTGTAGTCAAAGCCCTTCTCCACGCCCTGAACCGCCCACTCAAAGTGGTCGTGCTCCACGCCTCCACCATGACCGCTGTGGATGCCGAGCCAGTGGTAGCAAGAGTGGAAAACACCAGCTATCTCGAAGCGCTCCTTCTCCAGAAAGCCCACAAGCTCGGGGTCGGAGTGTCGTAGGGCCTTGTCGATCAGGGAGAACTCCTGGTCGGCGAGGACCTCGCTGCCCAGGTGGTAGCCCATCGCGCGAAAGGCGTGCCCTGGATCGTCGGGAGAGCCTGCGCCATAGCCTATGGCCACGCGCTGCTGTAGGGTCTTCAGCCAGAGGGGGTCGGCCAGGAGCGCGTTTAGCTGAACGGGGTCGTGGAGCTGTGAGAATCGGGCCATGCCGGCCACGAAGGACTGGGCTAGGCAGCGATGGGTGTCTCGGTGCTCGGTGCTGGAGTCGTCGAATTCATCCCGGGCGGCGTCGAAGAAGAAGCTGCCTACGAACACGCTGCGGTCTGCCAACGCTGTGACGGGCTGCTCCGGGTCCAGAAAGGCCCCACGGCTGCGCCCAATCTTCCCTGCAAGCGTAGCCACACCGGAGCCGAAGAAGCCGTTCCAGCTGGTGTAGCGGCCTACGAAGCGTAGAAGGCTGATGTGACTGCGCATCGCTGTCCCCAAGGCCTTCTCAACGTGGGCGTGGGAAATGGAGAAGTCGTGGGCGGCTTGCAAGTCGGACAAGGTGATCAAGGGGGCTCCGGCTGTCGCTGTTACTAGATGTCAGCGGCCTTGGTCAATGCGGGTCAGCAGAGCCTCGGCCAAGTCCATGTACTGTCGCGCACCGCGGCTGGCGGGCGCATGGATAAAGATATCCTGTCCGGCGAGCTGTGCTCCAGCCAAGGCATTGTTCACCTCGACCTTTTCGGGCAGAACGAGCTCTCCAAAGGCCTCCTCGATCAGGGACATAGCCGCGCCGTTGGTCGCCTTGTTTCGCGCGTCCACGCGCGTCAGCACTACTCCCAGCAAGGCCAGGTTTGGATTGAGCTGGCCGCGCACTTCTTGAATGGCCTGAACCACCCCGCTCACTCCGGCCAGGGCCAGGGCGGACGGAGTGCATGGGACGACCACTTGGTCGGCTGCGGCCAAGGCGTTCACGCTGAGGGGGCCCAGGTGAGGTGGGCAGTCTAGAACGATGAGATCGTAGTGTGTGCGGGAGCGCTCGATGGCCTTGCGCAGGGCGAGCTCTTTACCGATCTTTCCGGCCAGCCTGGCCTCGACTTGCTGAAGTTCAGGATCATCCGGGGTGATATCCAGTCCAGGAATACCGGAGGCGATGGCGATCTCGGCGACTTCCTTTCCCTTCCCTTCGGAGAGAACCTCGGCCAAGGAGCCCCCGCCTTCGCCCAGCCCGGCCCTCAGTGCTAAGGCGCAGTTTGCCTGGGGATCCAGGTCAATCAGGAGCACTTTCAGTCCATGAAAGCGCGCCCAGGCGCAAGCCAGGTTCACGGCGGTGGTGGTCTTGCCTACTCCGCCTTTCTGAGCGGCGATGGCGATAACAGTGGCTGCCTTGTCGCCGATGGAGAGGGTCTTGACCGGTTGGGAAGGGCGGCGGTTGAAGCTGCTCAATGACATGCGCATAGGGCCACCATGGATCGCGGCCATTGGCATGTCAAGGGTTAGGGTTCAGCAAGAGGTTCGGTTCGGTTTGGTTCGGGTCCTAGTGGCGGGGCAGTTTGTCTTCGGCTAGGTTTTCGGTGTGTGGCTTTGGAGGTCCGGTGTCGTTGTTTTGTGTGCAGCTCTTAGGTTTGTCCGCGCTTGCAGCTTCGCCTGAGCCAGGCGGTCCTTGGACGGAGGGGAACCTAATCGTGGACAAGTTTCCCACGACATCTCGGCGGCCTGCTCCTCCGCTGGTCACGGTCACCCCTCCGCTGCCGCTAGAGGACACCTTCTTCCTGCACAGTCTCCCTGATGCCGACCATGTCCTTTATCTGGACTTTGATGGCCACGTAGTGACGGCTGGAGGCGGGGAGTCCTTCACCTATGTGGGGTGGGACTTCGACGGCGATCCAGAGGTGTTCAGCGACGACGAATTAGCCATCATCCAGCTGTCTTGGCAGGCTTTGGTCGAGGACTTTCGACCCTTCAACCTGGACGTGACCACCGAATACCCCGGCCAGGAGGCCTTGAAGAAGACCTCCGACGACGACACGGAGTGGGGGATTCGCGTTGTCGTGAACCAGGAGACCTACGACTATTCCTGGGCGTACGTTGACTCCTTCAATTCTCCTTTTGACGTGGAAATGTACGCTTGGTCTGGCAACTTTGAGGGTGATATTGACGAGACCTGGTTGTGGATCGCCGACAGTGTGAATCACGAAGCGGGACATGCCTTGGGGTTGCAGCATCATGGGACCACTACAGGGCAGGAGTACTATCAGGGCCACGGGGAGGGGGAGGTGGCCTGGAGTCCCATCATGGGGTGGTCCGGCTACGGCCTAAGCCAGTGGAGTAAGGGCGAATACACCTTGGCCAACAACAGCGGTCAAGACGACTTGGAGATCATCACGACCCAGAACGGTTTTGGCTATCGGGAGGACGACCATGGGGAGACGCTAAGTACGGCCACCGAGCTGCAGCTCGGTGGATTGAACCAAGGCGTCATTGAGCGCGTAGAGGATGTCGACGCTTTCCTGCTGCGTCTTGATGTGCCCGGCGCGGTCAGTCTCCAGGCCGCACCTGAGCCCTTGAATCCGAACCTGGACATTTTGCTGACGGTGGTCAATGAGCTCGGTGAAGTCCTTGCGAGCTCAAACCCGGATGAGCTGCTGGCCGCCAGCCTTGACCTGCATTTGGATGCAGGGGACTACCTTGTGGTTCTGGAAGGCGTAGGGCGCGGCGCCGTAGATGGCGATGGGTACTCCGACTACGGCTCCCTTGGCTACTTCCAGCTTGTGGCCTCCGTTGATGACGATATCGATACGGGGCCGGAGGACACGGAGCCAGGGGACACCGACACGGCCGTTCAAGACAGTGACTCAGCCTCCTCAAACGACACCGATCCACCAAATGGTGAGCCGGTAGAAGGGTGCGGCTGTGGCAGTACGCCATCGAGCGGAGCGGCTCTGAGTCTGCTTGGGTTCTTTGGACTGCTTTTGATACGTCGCCGAGGCGAATCGGAAGCGCCTTCAGAGCTTTGACGGGCTTGGAATAGGAGTTCTGGGCTGAAGATTAGCTGAACCCGCCCTGCTTCTTGAGCCGAGCAGCAGTGCGCTTCTTGGGATCCAAGACCGAGGACAGCTCCACGTCTACGGCCAGGTCCAGCTGCTCTTCGACACGCATGCGCTCCACTGCTTCTTGCAGCTGCACCTTCACATCGCTGGCTGTCGGGTTGGCCATCACGCGCTGGTAGACCTCCTCGTAGGTGTCGGCCATGGCCAACATGGCTGCCTCCAAGGAGGCAGCGCGGCCCCAGAGAGACTGTCGGCGGTTCAGGATGCCCTCGAGATCTCTCTTGGCCTTGTTCAGGTGATGGGACTCAACGGCGGCGGCGTGTCCTTTCTCTATTTCCTGGTCGATCTGGCGAATCCGGCGTTTGAGCGTGCGCTCGTCTACCGAGTCCCAGCGTTCACGCAGGGTGAGCCAAGCCAGCCACAAGCCCAAGAAGTCCACAGTGGCATCGTCCAGCTGTTCGACCATGCGCTTGTCCAGACCTGTAGCGCGTGTCTCCGCGAGCTTCTGCAGGCTGTCCAGTCGCTCGAGCATGCGGTGGTATGCGGCCCAGTTGGGGTCGTTCTCAGAAGCTCGCCCTTCGATCTGCTCCTTGAGGTGGTCCCTGGCCTTGTCCCGCCGACCCTTGCGCTTTCGGTCGTCCACCATCCTTCTGAACACAGGACTGCTGGGCACGAACAGCGCAGCAATGGCTTGTCCGGCTACGGCCAGCAGGATGGGAATGGCGCCGATGCCCAAGCCCAGCGGAATGCTCAGCAGGGCCCCAATGGACAGAGCGCCCAGCATCGAGCCGATACTGGCCCGGTGGGTCACCATCTCCTTGAAGTAGGAGACCTCCTCGTTTGAAGCGGTCGTCTCCCAGATGTGGGGTTTGTCAGCCACGAACGAGATGTCTCCTTAGATGCTGACCCGCACCGAGCCCTTGCCGGAGCTAGATTCGTGCAGCTGGTTTAGTACCCGCTCCTCCATCTGGGTTGCCTCAGTGGAGCGGCTCCAGGTCTGGGACCGTGGCCGTGGCTCGCTGATCTCAAAGTCGTCGGCGATGCTTGCTGGACGGGTAGAGAGCACAAGCACCCGGTCTCCCAAGAGCAGGGCCTCGGTCACGTCATGGGTGACGAAGACCACCAGGCAGGGCTGTTGCTTGTAGAGCTTGATGAGCAGGTGCTGCATTTCCTCGCGTGTCTGAGCATCCAGCGCACCGAATGGCTCATCCATGAGGAGGATGCGAGGGCGTAAGACCAGGGCCCGGGCCAGAGCCACACGTTGGTTCTGGCCACCTGAGAGTTGAGCGGGCAACAGGTCGGCTTTTGCCGCAAGACCGACGGACTCGAGCATTTCATTGACCCGTTTGTCTTGCTCGGCCTTTGGAACCCGCTTCTTCCACAGACCAAAGCGGAAGGGCAGCGCCACGTTGTCCCGCACGCTTAGATCAGGGCGGTTGGCATAGCGCTGGAAGACCATCACGGCGTCGTTGTGTGGGCCGTTGCAGGGCTCCCCATCGATCAGGACCTCTCCTGCCGTAGGCGAGGCAACGTTGTAGGGGCGCACACCTCCCATCAGCTTAAGCAGCGTGGACTTGCCACACCCAGAGGGGCCCAAAAGCATGTTGATGCCGGAGCTCAGCTGAAGGTTGACGTCTTGTACGACCTCAACCGAATCTCCGCCCTCTTGTAGGGGCGGGTAAGACTGGGCGATTCCCTTCAGTTCAATGGAGACGCTCATGCGACCTCCCAGGGGAAGAGCTTCTTTTTGAGCCAGGTCATGCCCGCGTAGGTGACCAGAGCCAATGCGACGATGACAAAGATGCCTACGAAGACCTTGGGCATGGACGAGAAGCGCTTAGCGTTCTGGATGAGCTGACCCAGCCCCGCATCCGCGTTCACGTACTCAGCAACCGTGATGTAGGTCCACATCACGGAGATGGATACGATGACCCCGTCAGCGATTCGCGGCATGGCGATGGGCAACACCGCGTGTCGAATGGCCTCCCAGGGGGAGGCGCCAAGATCTCGGGCAGAGATGTAATAGGTGCTCGGAACCGCTTGAATGGCATCTCGAACCATGGGAATCAGATACACCACTGCGCCCAAGAATAGGAAGATAATCTTGGAGAGCTCTTCGATCCCGAACCACATGATCAACACCGGCTGGATGGCCACGATCGGGGCACTGCGGAAAGGGTCTACCAAGGGTGAGAGAGCAGCGTTGATCTTCGGGCTGGCGCCCATCAACACACCCAGCGGAATACCGACGAGACAGACAACAAAGCCTGCCACAAGGACCCGCGCCATTGACGTCAGGGTGGCCGTCATGAGCAGGCTTTCGCCCTTGTCAGCGTCCCACGCCAGTTGAATAAAGGCCTCGATGCACTCCCAGGGGGCAGGCAGCTTGGCTTTGGCCACCAGGGCCAAGCCCGAGAGCACAGACCAGATGACCAGCACTAGGCTAACCGAGCCGATTCCTAGACCCCGGCGGGTGCCGGAGGGCAGGTCTTGGTAGGGATTCCACATGGCTTAGCGGGAGAACACGGCCAAGCGGGTGGTGCGGTTGTCGGCCCGGCAGGCTTCCAAGTCCCCGTAACCCTCGGCTTTCCACTGTGTTTCAGGGCACAGAGGCGCATCCGGTCCGTTGCCCTGAATGATGAATCGCTCCGCCCCAAACTCCCACTCGGAGATCAAGTACTGGGTGACCGCGTCAGCGCGCGCCTTGGAGAGCTTCATGTTGGCGCCACGCGACCCCGTAGAGTCGGTGTTGCCACTGACCTGGAAGTAGGCGGAGCCGTGATTCTCGATCAGGGGCACCATCTCCTCGTCGATGGTCTGCATGCTGCGTTTGCTGAGATCGGCGCTACCGGTGTTGAAGTTCACGGTGATGGGCTTGGTTAGCTGCGCTTCCTTCTCCACCGCTACGTCGCGCTCGGTCTCGGTGAATACAAACTCGGGCTTGGCGGCGGCTGCCTGTGCCGAGGCATCGGCGTCGACCAGCTTCTGAATAAAGCGGTAGTCAAAGCTCTGGCCTGGCTCGATGACGGGTGCGTTGGGGTTGGCCAGTGCGCCAGCCTTTCGGTAGATCACGTCAAAGCGCTTGTAGAGACGCTCGTAGTGGTTGGTTCCACCGGCCATGCCCAGGATTCGGGCGTTGTCTTCCACGCCGGTCCAGACTAGGTTGTCGAAGAGGCCCTTGATAAAGGGGCGTCCCTCGTCCTTGGCGAGCAGCTCGAAGAAAACCTCGTTGTCGACGAGAGCGTCGACAGCCCCATCCGGGTTGGCTTCTGCTGCATCCACTCCGGCCATCCAGCCCGCCACGAAGCTCTGGAATGCTGCCGTGTTGGCGGGATCGTCCAGGTATCGAGTGTCACAGACGATCACATCGTAGATCAAGTTGGTCGCGGTCTTCGTCGAGTAGATGACGTGTGCGTCTGGCACCGCCTTGATGGCCAAAGACAAGTCTGGGTCCCAGAGCGCTGCTGCATCTACGCGTCCGCTTTCAAAGGCGGCTCGCACGCCTGCTGTGCCCTCCTCCGCGTTGATGTAGACCATGTCCACGCTGTTCTTCTTGCGTGCCGACATGGCGGAGTTGTCGATGGCGTCGATCACCATGCCGTCTGAGGGGGTGTACTGCAGCACTGCCAGCTTCTTGCCAGCCAGGTCCTCGACGGACTGGATGGAGCTGTCTCGGGCGATGATTGCGTCTGCGCCTTGCGTATTGTCGACCACCATGATGGCCTTGGCGTCCAAGTCGTTGCCCCGAAGGTTGGGGTGCTCTTGGGCCCAGAAGTCGCTGGTACGCCAAGCGCAGTGCGCGGCGTCCGAGGTGAAGATCTCCGCCAAAGTGGGGATGCTGTCCTGGATGACAAGCTCCACGTTGGCGCCTTTCTGCTCCATGATGGAGCCTGGCTGCGTGATCAGGCTGTTGCCGTTGGCCACCAAGGCTGGGGCGTAGCCATGAAAGCTCACGATGCTGACCTTGAGGGGGTTTCCTGGGCTGCCCAGGGGGCCCTCGCCGTCCTTTTCGTTGCCGTTGTCACCAAAGACAGGGCCTTCGCCTCCGCCATTGTCACCGCCGACCATGTCTTTGACACCAAGCTGCCAAGCGGCAGCGGCGGTGATGGACAGGATGGTCACGGCGATCAGTCCCTTCGCTAGGGGGGTCAACTTGGCCATGTTTAGCTTTGCTCCGTCGGAGTGTTCTCGAAGGTCTTCGAGAGGACGTACAGTGTGTCGATATGTTGTTCGTAGCGTGCTTTTTCACGGACCACGGCCGAACGTGCGGCCTCTAGCCGTACATGAATGCCCGCTTTTTCGTCTGCGACTTTACGAAGCTCTTGTTCCAGCAACTCTTCCAACTCGGAGATCTGCTGTCGAATCGTGCTGCTCGCTTCTGTCTTGTAGGTCTCTTGAGCCTGAAGATCTGCTTCGGCCTGTGCCTCCGCTTGGTCCTTGAAGGCGCCCAGGCGCTCAGTCTCGGTCTGCAAGGTCGCGATCTTGCGCTGCGCATCCAGGACTGGATCGGAGATCGTCCAGCGATCGTCTGCGGCATCCATAGCCATCACAGCAATCTTGCGTTCCCTTGGCCCCATGGCCTTGAGGCCGTCCAGCAGCTTGAGCATCTGCTCGGCTGGGTATGGGGAGTCTGCAATTCCCGCTGCGGCATAGATTTCTTCGAAGGCTTGTCCTTCGTTGATCTCAGAGGGAACCGAGATGGGTGGGGGTGCGGGTTCGGGGGCTGCTTGCCCCCCGTCGGTGCCCGCTGGATCCACAGATAGATCGTCGGTGTGCCCCATCAGCGCGCGGGTCTCCGCTAGGATCTTGTCTATGTCTTCGTCACCGTCATGTGGGCTGGGCCTGGAGGATTCCTCCTCGTCCAGCTGTACGAGATTCAGTCTGGCCAGCGCTTTGAGAAACTTGCTCAACTCTCCCCTCCAAGGGTGTGGTCAGCGAGACGCCAATCATCGCACATCCGCAGGCTACCTTCCCTCTGCCCACTTGTTAGGCTCTCCCCATGCACACCCAAGAGCTCCTCCGCGCCGACCTGGTCCGCTTCTCTCAGGCCGTCCACGCCAAAGGTTGGGTCGCCAACCACGACGGCAACCTGACGTGTCGCTACGCCGAAGGGCAACTGCTCTCCACGCCCACCGCCGTCTCAAAGGGCGCCGTGGGATCCGAGATGCTCATCGTAGTCAGCGACCAGGACGGCAGCGTCATTCAGGGGACCCGAAAGGCGTTCTCTGAGCTCAAGCTGCACTTGGCCGCTTACCGGGCCCGTCCGGACATTGGGGCCGTCATTCACGTTCATCCGCCCCAGGCCACGGGCTTTGCGGTCTGCCATCAAGCCTTGGATCCGAGCATCATGGCCGAGGCCATCGTGTCCATTGGCCCGAGCATCCCCCTGGTTCCCTTTGGCTTGCCTGGAGAGAGCCGCCTGGACGATGAGCTTTCCAGAGCGCTTGGCCAAGCTGACGTGGTTTTGCTGGCAAGCCACGGCGTGTTGGCGGTAGGTCCTGACCTTGAGACCTGCATGCTTCGCATTGAGCTGGTGGAGCA
>JBLHMA010000188.1:0-9804 GCA_047621545.1 Cognaticolwellia sp.
GCACTCGGCGCGCCAGCTCCCGCAGGCGCTGGGCCAAGGCCGCCATGGCGGCAGCCGGCGGACGTGAGCGATCAAAGACATCGCCGGTGTGCACCACCAAGTCCACCTCCCCACGCATGGCGGGCGCCACCGCCTGATCCCAAGCCCAGAGATGGGTCTCCTCCACACTCCATCCGGGCTGCGGCCTGGCGGAGCGCCCGATGTGCGTGTCGCTGAGGTGCAGGATCTTCATAGACAACAGTCTATGAGGGACCCCAGCCAAAAACTGTCCGGGCCCAGATCAGGCCAAGACACCCCGATCGCGCTCACTGGGAAAAACACCGAGGATTGCAAGGTCCCTCCATGATCTACGCGCCAGACTGCGACGTAGACACTCGCCGGAGCCACGCGAGCCATCCACCCAACGCCAACAGGTAGAGCGCAAGCCCAATCCAAGCGGCCCACAGCGCCCCCTCTCGCCTGGCGGAGCTAATGGATGGGGGCACCGAGAGCACTGGAACGCCGCCATCCAACACGAGCTGCTGACCGGGCACCAGGGACGCCGGACCGCTCCACAGGACCCCTCCAGCACCGTCCAGCGTGCTCAGCTGGCCTCGAAATCCAGGAGGCAGGCGCACATCTGCTCGGGCGACCTCCCCTCGAAGATCCACGGTCAAAGGGATGGTGGCCCCGTCCAGGCGCAGAGCCTTGGCCTGGGGCTTGCCCATAGCGAGCACCTGTAGCTTGGCCGGCTGACCGCTCACCGGCTGGCCAATGGACCGGGGCACGGCGTCCTTTAGGCGGCCATATGCTTCTGCCGGGCCGTCTCCCGGAGCCCGGTTCAAGGTGTAGAAGAGCAACCGCTCCCCCCCATCTCTGCTCTCCTGAACCGAGCCGATCTGCCCGAGCCCGGGGGCCAGAAGGGCTTGGTCGGCCACGCTGAACAGATCGACGTGCCAGGCCACATGCACGATTCCCAACTTAGCCAAGTGCCGGGCGGCTTCTTTCGGCCGCCCCTCCAGCAGGTCCCGCTCTAGACGACGGGAGATGCGGTAGCGCGGTGCCGTCCGTGCCTCGGTGGTGGTGCAGTGCTCCGTGGAGGTGTGGCCATGCTCCGCCTGCGCCAGACAGGCCGTGGCGTTGAACCACATCTCCTGCTCCATGGGGCTGGTGCCTCCCACAGGAAACAGGTCCAGGACGGGCCCGGTGGCCTGGCTGTAGACCGAAGGGGTCTGGGCGAGCTGCACCTGTTGGCGGGTGGGCACGTGGTGCAACACCATGACCTCGACCAAGACCAGAGCACCCAGCCAGCCCACGCGGGGACCCTGCCGCTGCTGAAGCGTCCATCCCCCCAGGGCAGCCAGTGCTGAGAGACCCAACAGACCGCTCCAGAACAGGCGCACGGGGAAGCGCACAATCTCGCCCAAGCCCAGCCAGAGCAAGGGGGTGATGAGTCCCGTGGGCAAGGCATCGGCGTTGCTGGCGGGGATGCCAACACACAGGGCCAGACCCAGCCCAAAGAGCACGAGCAAGCTTCGGTTTCTACCCGACCAGAGCTTGGGCACGCAGGCCACCAGGGCCAGTGCAAGCCCAGAGAGGGCCAGGGTGTAGCTGTGGTCCCAACGGTCCAGCTCCCCATCGCTCAGGGAGAGCCGATCCAAGCCCGCCAGGTTCACCACGCCCGCGCTGCCACCAGAACCCGGCCCAGCGAAGAGCAGAATGGGCAAGGCGCCGAGCAGCACAACAGCGGCTGCAGCCAGGGAAGGAAAGAGCAGCTTTTTGGGCCCGTGACGCACCACACCCGCCACAAAAAACACGATGGCCAGCAGGGCACCCGAGAGCCCTTGGTACGCCGAGGTCAGCGCGAGCAACACAAAGAGCGCGCCTGCCCCAAGACCTTGTTTCCAATGGCCTTCTGGGCCCGTCGCCCGCCACCACATCATCGCAAAGAGGGGCAGCCAGGGGTTCACGAGTTGATAGACATGCCCCTCCAAAAGCACGGTCGCCGCCAAGCCGGAGAAGGCGTAGAGCGCGCCCCCCACCAGGGGCCATATTCCACGAGCACCCACCTCTTTGGCGAAGAGCGCAGCTGCGGTCCCCGACAGACCCAGACCCAGGATCTGTAGCCAGCCGTGCAGCCGGGCTGGGTCCATGAACTGGAGCAGAACGGAGATTGGGAGCAGGGTGTAGCTGTCAAAACGTCGGTAGTCGCCGCCTACAGGCCAGGCGGTGGCCCCATCCATTAGGCCGCCTGCCACCAATCGCGGTCCCGCCGCCAAGGACCAGAGGGTGCCGGGGGCGTCGAAGTTCCGGCCGACCAGCGCCTCAGGGCCGGCCAAGACTGCAGGAAAAGTCCAGAACACGGCGAGCGCAGTGAGCACTGCAAATACAACTGCGGGGTGAGAGAGCCACTCTCTGGGAGTGCTGGTCTTCTTCTTCTTCTTGCGGCTCGCTATCCAGGCAACAAGCGCCAGGGTCAGAGTCCACCAAGCAAAGCCGCCTCCCACGCTCCATGCGCTGCGCAGGCTTAGATCCCAGCTCCCCCCAGGCAAGGCCTCCGAGACTCTCTGGGCCTGTTGCCCGTCCTCGCGCAGCACATAGTGCAGCTCGGTTTCTCCAGCCGGAACCGGCTCCAAGGCGGCGTAGACCCGGTGAGGCTTGGGCGTATTGCTCCAGATCTCGATGGGCACAAAGCGCAGCTCGTCACCGGAGAACGCCCCAATGGCTACAGGCGCTCCGAGCAGCTCCTGCCGCTGGGGGACGCCCAACCAGAGCGCCTCGGCATGAAAGCCGTCCTGAGCCCGACCCTCGGGGATGCTGAGCTGCACCCGTACTTGGGTGGCTCCGTGAGCGATCGAGAGTCCAAGGAGAGCGGCCCACATGGCCTAACGCTACCACGCTCGCCGGCCGATGAGTGGCCGCAGACACCCCCGCGAAGTAGGATACTGGCATCAACCCCGCCCCCAAAAGGCCTGCCCATGCTGCTCGCTCTTGCTCTTGCCTGCACCGACCCCCAGACCCTGAGCGTCACCGCCACCGATGCCTTCGGCACGGCCATGGCGGAGGTGACCATCAAGCTTCCCACCGGCGAGCCCTACACCACCGGCAAGGATGGCCAGGTGAGCTTCGAGGTGCCTGCCGGCAAGCTCGAGATCATGGCGGGTAAAGACGGCTTTATCCCTGAGTTCGGCACGGTGACTGTGCCCGAAGAGGGCAACCCCGACGCCTTGGCCTTCACCCTGTTCTTTGAGCCGGACCACGTCGGCTTCTACGGCGTCGGCGACGCCGACTACATGGAGCTAGTGACCGAGAAGATCAAGACTGTCGCCACCGACAAGACCACCTGGCACGGCCTGAAGAACGTGCCGAACAAGGCCTTGCCCAGCGGCCACCCGCAGCGCTTTGTGTTCCAGAGCGGCCTGCGCGCCGCAGAGCTCAAGCAGCAGGATCTGACCCTCTCCAAGCTCAAGTTCGTCGAAGAAGCAGAAGTCGTCGGCGTTCTGGGTGCAACCGACGTGGAGCTGGACCTGTGGGTGGCCGACACCGACCTGGCCTTCGACATCAAGGGCACCCAAGCCCAGGACAACTACCTGATCGTGACCAAGGATAGTCTGGAGCCAGGCTTTTACGCCTTCCACGCCCAGAGCATCCTCAAGGCCACAGAAGCCGAGAGCCTGGACCGTCTCCCCAAAGAGATGCAGGTCGTGTTCCCTTTCGAGGTCAAGTAGTCCCCAGGTCAACGCCCCAGCGCCGGGACCCGGTTCAGACGCTCGCGACCGCCTCCATAAAGGCCTTGAGCTTCTCGGCGTCCAGGGCGTAGTTCTCCCCACTGCGCACGCCGGTGCACAAGTCCAAGCCATAGGGACGAACGGTCTGGATGGCCTGGACCACATTGTGGGGTTTGAGCCCGCCTGCCAACAGGACCGGCGTGTCCACCTGACGCACGATCTCGGCGGAGACAGTCCAGTCGTGGGTCAAGCCTGTTCCGCCTAGCTGGCCGTTTGGACCGCCTGTGTCCAGGATCAAGCAGTCCACCAATGGCGCCAGCTCCTGCGCCTTGGACAGGGTCTCCATGCCCGTGACATGCACAGCCTGGAAGATGCGAACCCCGGGATAAACCTTCCGAATTTCCGCATAGCCAGACGCTGGAAAGGCATCGACGATCTGAACGCTGTTGCAGCCGGTCACCCGCAGCTGCGCGATGACCTCGGCGGCGGTGTGCTTGGAGCTGAGCAGCACCGAGTCCACCATAGGCGGGATGCTCTGAGCAATGTGGCCAATGCGGACCTCGTCAATGGGTCCCCATCCTGTGGGCATCTGGGAGACCAAGCCCAAGCTGCGGGCCCCATGGGCAACGGCCAAGGCGGCCTCTTCCCGGTCTTGGATGCAACAGATCTTCACGGGCAGCATGGGCACTCCAGGCCCGAAAGCTATTCACGCAGCCCTAGCAACGCCACAGGCGCTGTTCCTTCAGGCGCACAAGCGGCTGGTACTACCAACGCCACAGGCGTACGCCGTTGGCGCTGGAAGCAATCCAGGGGCCCGCTCTGGAGAAGCAGATCTGCTGCACCGCGCCCTGGTGCCCGCTGACCTTGCCGGGTCGGGCGCGTTTGACGGTGCCATCGGCCAAGACAGCAAATGCCACGTCTCCTGAGCGCGTGCCAAGCGCCACAACTTCACCGTTGTGGTGTACGGCACCCGCGGTGATCTCAAAGCTCATGATGGTCCGCGACTCGTTGCCCTTCCATACGGTCAAGCCGCCCTCAGCAAGCCCCAGCAGCAAGCCTGGAGCGGCGTAGCGCAGGCGGTGGGCGCTGACCTGGCCGAAGGGCAAGGGCTGGCCGAAGGGCACGGAGCGCAACCCATCGGTGTACATGCGGGCGGAGACAACCTGACCCTTCGAGTCCATTCCTATGACGGTCTGCTTGGGGAGACGAACACGCTTGCGTCGGCCCAGGGTGAGCTCGGAGATCAGCGCCACACGCCCATCCAGAGTCTGACCGGTGACCACAAAGCCCTGCAGTCCCCCGGGCCGCGGCAGCCAGTTCACCGCCACATCGGAGAGCAGCGGGATCTCAAAGGTCGCTTGGCGCTCTCCCCGGCGGGTCTCGTGAACGGCGATACCCTGGCCTCGCTCCACCACAATGACATGCTTTCCATCGGGGGAAGACGAGAGGCAGGCGGGATCCGAGACGGCGCCGGAGAGCTTCCGCGTCCCATAAACCGGGTCCACCTCGATGAGCTGACCGTCGGACGTCGCAACGAGAAGCAGCTCTTTGCTACCCAGCCAAGTCAGCGCCCTGGCCCCATCAATCGGAGGCTGGAGAACCGCTTGAATCGCCTTCTGTGTATGCAGAAAGTGAGGATCAGACCCGTTCATGCCGCTGAGTCTACACCGGCGCTAGGACGCAGCTGTCCAGAAGACTACTCCTCGCCCTCCAGCTCCGGCTCCAGCTCCGGCAAGGGCCCACGCTGAAGCTCCAGCAGGCCGATCAAGATCAAGGCCTGGTATTCCGCATCGTAGTCCGCCCGGTGCTTCTTTACCTGGTCCTCTTCCGGCAGGCCCAAGAGCTCGCTCAGGGTCTCCTTTCCGGTCTCCAGCCAGTGGATGTTCAGCACGCCAGCGGCCAGCGCCTTGGTGTCCAGGGCCTTGTAGCCGTAGGGATTCTCCAGGTCGTCGGCCTTGTAGGCGTAGGAGACAAAAGACCAGTCAAAGGGTGCATTGTGCCCGACGAAGACCGGTGTGGTGCCAGGCAGACAGTGGCTCTCCGTCCAGGCCGTGAGCTTCTTGAGACCGTCGATGCGCGGCAGACCTTGGGCCTTGAGGCGCTCCAGATCCAAGCCGTTGACTTCCATCGCACGGGCGTCCACCCGAGGAGCTTGGGGCTTGAACTCCAGGTAGAGCTGGGGCCCCAATGCAAGGCTGCCGTCCTCCAAGTCGTAGACCACCTGAGCGCCTAGGCTGATCATGTCAAAGAGACCCGGAACAGTGCCGGAGCACTCAATGTCGATACAGAACCATGTGGCGCGTGCCATGAACCCTCCAAGAGCGGTCCCAGCCGACTAACCCCAAAGGCCCCAGCGATGCCCAAGCAGCTTCAAGGTGTGATCGCAGCCGTGTTCGGCCTGCTCGGAGTGCCCCTGAGCATGGTGGCCTTCTGCGTGCTGATGGGACTGGGTGCCGTGCGCCAAGCCCCGGCCTCCGCTTTGGCGATCAGCGCCATGGCCCTAGTGACCCTGCCGGTGATGGGTCTGGGCATGCTGGCCAAGCCGCGCTTGCTGAGCACAGCGGTGGCCTCGCTGTTTTGGCCGATCGTCTTCCTAATGGCGCTGCCCATGTACTTCCCAGGCCAGCGGGCTCCGGCTCTGAGCACCGGGATGTCTGCTCTGGGCTCTCTGGGTGGAGAGGAAGCAAGCATCAGCGGCGCGGACCTGGGCACCACGCTCTCCACCTTCTTTGGCCCCGAGTGGCTGGCTGGAAGGGCCCCCGCCCCCAAGGCCACACCCAAGACGCCTCCAGCAGAGCGCAGCGCCGAGCCTCCACCCCGACCCGCACCTATCGTGGCACTGGGCCAAGGCGAGAGCATCCACCTGCCCTACGAGGGCCAAGGCCGCAGCCTGCGAATCCCCGTAGGCCTGGAACACGATGGCCAAGACAACGAGCGCTGGATGCTCTTTGACACCGGCGCCACCTTCACCACTCTGACCCGCGAGGCGCTCGCGACTCTGGGCGTGGAGATTCCCGGCAACGCCCCCACCGCCCAACTCCACACCGCCAACGGCATCACCCAAGCCCCTCTCGTGCTCATCGACAAGGTGTGGCTGGGCGGCTTTGCCGTGGACAACGTGACCATTGCAGTCTGCGATCTCTGCGGAAACGGCGACAACGTAGGCCTGCTGGGCCTGAACGTGAGCGGCCAGTTCACCGTCACCTTCGATCCCGGCCAAGCCATGCTGGAGCTCACCCCCCAGGACGGCCAGCGCACCCTGGACATGAGCCACTGGGTGCACATCAGCGGCCTGGCAACCGCCTTCCCCGATGGCCGAGTGGAGGTGCGCATCACCGCCGAGAACGACAGCCAAGTCCCCATCTCCGAGCTGGAGGTGGGCATCCAGTGCGCCGACGAGCACTTCAGCGCCCATCTCGAAGACGTACCCGCCCAGGGCGAAGAGAAGACCCGGGTCACGCTCCCACGAGGCACCGACTGCGACCCCTACCAGATCACTCTGGACGGGGGGCAGTGGTAACAGTGGTAACAGTGGTAACAGTGGTAACAAGGGCGGCGGCGGCAGAGGCACACCACTCAAGTCAACTCAGTTCTGAGCGGCTTCGACGACCAGCTCGCGCTTGATCAACGGCACTTCACTGCCGTCCTTGGCGCTGCGGGTAAAGATCTCGAGGGTCAGCGGACCGGGCGTGACCGGGACCACCAGCTCAAAGTCGCCGCGCTCCGGGGCTGCAGCGGTGACCACCGTGGCATCGCTGATGCGCTCCCCTTCTCGGGTCAAGCGGATCTGAACGTGGCCCTCAAAGACCTGGGCGCTTCCTGCAATGCGGATGCTTTCGCCCTGGACCACATCTCCGATCGGCGAGGTCAGGCTGACTGGACCCTTCTCCTCAGCAACCACAGGCTCAGTGGCCACGGGCTGGTCAGGAGTAGGCTTGACCGTCGCTTCGACGGCTGGCATCTGCGCTTGGGCCATCTCGGGAGCAGTCGGCTCAGGGGTCGAACCTGCACACGCCAACATCAGGAGGAGCGCCGCCATCTCAGACGCCGCTGAAGCTGGTTGGGGGACGCCAAGATGCGTCCAGTGCCTCGGTGGCAACCCAGAGCATCATGAAGATGGTGCCGCCCTTGACAGGGTCCACGTCGACCTCGGCCTCCTTGATCTCCTCCTCGTCGCGCTCAAAGAGAGCGTGCAAGGCCTCGTCCAAGATGTGGGGCTGAGCGCGCCACTCTTGGGCACGGACGCGATCGGGAAAGCCATCGTCAAAGGGGAGGCACTGGTCCACAGCACCCTTGACGCGGGCAGCAGCAGCGTTGATCTCACGCCCGTTGACCTTGGCGAGCCGGCCGCCCATCTGGTCGAAGATGCGGACCACAACCGAGAACAGGTAGAGGCTGACCTCGCCGGTCTGCGCGTCCACTGCGGGCAGGTTCTGGTTGTAGAAGCTCAGCAGGCGCTTCTGCTCCTTGAGCAGGCGGGTGGCGACGGAGCGGAAGCGCTCGCCGTCCTCTGCGCAGGCCTCGGAGAGGGTGTGGACGGTGTCGCGGTCGATGGCGGCGTTGGGCATGTTTTCCCTCAAGAGTGATGGCCCGCCGATTAGCGCGGGGCTCCGCCGCTGACCAGCTTTTCAGCGCGGGACGCTCTCGTCCTCGGCGAGCGTGAACACGCTGACCTGCCCTGCGTGACCTCGCACGTCCAGGTGGCCGTGATGCACCAGCGCCGGCGCGCCAGAAGCCGAGCGGTCGATGTCCTCGACCACCGCAGCGCTCAGCAGCACAGGCACTCTCTCGGCTTTCGTCGCACTCTCCAGCCGGCTGGCCAGGTTCACCGCGGCCCCCATCACTGTGTACTGCTGACGATCGGCCGAGCCAATGTTTCCGGCCACCGCGTGGCCCCGATGCACGCCGATGCCCTGGGTCAAGGGTGGCAGATCATGCTTGGCGCGGTCCTGGTTGTGCTCCACCAGCTTCTGCTGCATTCGGGCGGCGCAGCGCACAGCACGAAGGCTGTCGTCTCCCTTGGCCTTGGGCAGGCCAAAGACCACCATGATGGCGTCGCCGATGTACTTGTCGACCACTCCGCCCTCTTCCCGAATGACCTCGACCATGCGATCCAGGTAGGCGTTGATCTCGGTGACCAATCGCTCTGGGCCGATGGTGTCGCTGTAGGCGGTGAAGCCCCTCAGATCAGAGAAAAGCACGACGACCTCCATGCGGGCCCCGCCCAACTCCAACATCTTGCCCTCGCCCAAGACAGACTCGGCCACAGTCTCGGAGACGTAGACCCCCAAAGCCTGGCGGGCGCGCTCCTTCTGGGTGACCGACTGGGCCGCTTCGCTCACCAGGCGCCGGGTGCGCACCGTGATGGCGTCCCCCAGAGCGGCGGCGGCGGCGCCAAAGGCGATCCAAAGCAGGATCTCCCCCGGGTCCAGGTCTGGATGACGCCCGTTGAGGAACAAGTCGAGGGCCACCAAGGCAAAGGCCGCCACCGTGTTCGTCACGATGCTGAGGCTCACCACTTGGCGGTCCAGGCGCAGGCCAGAGATGGCCATGGCCAGGCCATAAAAGGCCAAACCGGGCAAGTGGAGCTGACCCGGGTAGTTTTCCCGGGGCCAGATCATCGTGGGGAAGACCGCCACGGTGATGATCAGCATGTCCACCAAGGCGCTGACCCACAGCATGCGACGAGTGAGCTCCCCGCGGTAGCGCATGGTCCACGCCGAATACAAAACACCGGCCATCAAGCCGACGATGACAATCCAGGGGCGCAGTCCAAAGACCGCGACCTCGTCGTAGTCTCGTACGAGCAGCTGAAGCATGGCCAAGAGCGCAGCGCCCGCACGCACGACGGCGACCGAGCGCTCCCCTCTACCTACGTTTCGAGAGAGCACCTCTTCCAGATCGACGCTGTATCGGTTCTTATTCACAAACTGGAAATAGCACAGGTGAGACTTCGGCATGCATGTGCCTTTGTTGGTCGCTCTTGCCCATCGATCCACAGCACCAGCCGAGCATCGGGATACAATCCCTCCATGCCCACCAGCTTCCATCTTCGCTGCGCCACCCGGTTCCTCGCGCCCGAGGACCAAGTCCGCGA
>JBLHMA010000189.1:0-9732 GCA_047621545.1 Cognaticolwellia sp.
TTCCCTCAGTCGCGTGACAGCGCTTCAAGAGCGTGCCGCTACAGAAGGTGTCTCCGCTGGTTTCGAGCTCACAGACCTGCGCGTCAGCGTCCTCAACCGAGGTACAGCCGGGGTGTGCGTACAAGAAGATGAAGAGCAGGCCGTTCAAGGAAGCCGTCCAGATTGGACGGCATTGCTATTCAGAGTGGCTCGCTATTGCAATTCAATTCCTTAAAGGATCATAGAAGCGTGGCCTCGCTCGTGTGCCTCCCGGCGCGGTTGTCGGGGTCGACCGGGCGCGCATCCCTCAGATCTGAAGTGCCTCTCACCCGCAACCCGTTGGGGTTGCCCAAGGTCACTCGTAGTACGCCAACTCCCACCGCTCCCCACCAATCTCAAACACGACCAAACCCAGCCCAACCGCAAACACCTGTTCTCCTTCCAGCGGGCTGCCGGTGGTCTCCAGCGTCGCCGCCACCGGAAAGGTGCCATACCAAGCCGTGGCCTGGCCGATATCGACGATTTCAGCAGATGCGCCGCCACTGGCCTGGTCGTCGGACACCCAGCCGGTCTCGGGGCGAGCGGGAAGCAGAGTCTGGTCATTCAAAACCAGGCCGTCCGCAGAGTCGACGCTCCAGACCGCCCACGGGGACGCATCGGCCCAGCGAGGTCCCAGTTTCAAGGTCCACAAGTCCGTCTCAGCCAACAACCAAAGGGCCGGACCGTCGGGGTTGTCCGCTGGAATGAAGGTGGAGAACTGTCCGTCCTGAGGCAGATAGTCCTGGGCTTGTCCACCGCCCCCTTCCGCGGGCAGGGGCTCCGCGCACCCGAGCAGGAAAACCGAGAGCACAAGCGCTACCACTGCACCCACTCCGGGATGTGGTTGCCTTGGGTGGGGTCTTGGCCCGGCAGCCAGAACGCAGGCTTGCTGGGGTCTTTGCCTTGGATGGCCAGCTCAGGGTCAAAGGCGCTGACCCAGACTTGGGGGATGTTGACGCTGACATCTCCGTAGGCACGCTTGGAGCTGAAAGTGAGCCACAGAATGTCGTCGTCGGGCAGGGGACCCCAGCGGGACCAAGAGTTGGTCAGCTCGCCCACCTGGTTGGCGGCGTCCAGGCGAATGGGGTCGTGCTTGCCCTTGGAGTCGATGACCCACAACTCGGCGTCGGGGTCGTCGTAGGCATCGCCGGTGCTGACGTTGAAGGCGATCCAGTCGCCTTCGGGCGAATAGCTGGGGTAGTAGGCCTTGTATCCATCGGGTGGCGTGTAGAGCACCTTGGGGTTGTCGAAGATTCCGTCGCCCAAGTGGCGGATGGTGGCCAGCTGGCCGGTTCCCTCGAAGTGCCAGTCAAAGTCGTGCCCGGGGGTCAGGATGAGCGCTACGAACTCGCCGTCTGGAGACCAGGCAGGGTGTGTGACCGAGTCGTCCATGGGGACTTCGTGCAGCAGCTCGCCCTTGGCGTTGAGAAGCATCAAGGCGCCGCCAAAGGTGGCCATCAGGCGCTCGCCGTCCGGGCTCCAGGTCTTGAAGTTGGCGGCTACGGACTCGCTGCCAGCCCGGTCTTCCAGAGTCTCGGCGTTCTTGACCCCCAAGGCGCCGTTGCCTCCGTCATAGGTAAAGGCGATGTCGCCCTGGCTGGAGACTACGTGGCAGCCCACGCAGCGCCCCGTGCTCGCTGTGCTCAAGTAGTCGCTGGGGTCTAACTCCCCAAAAGGTACCTCCAGGACTCCGCCCACAGCGGTACTCCAATACAGGATGCTGCCGCGTCCGCCCATTCGGTTGACCTGGACGGTGCGGGACTCGGTTCGCACGACGCTGCCGTCGCCCAGCTCTGCGTAGAGATCCACCTGAACCTGCCCGCCGGCGTTGGTTGCGGCGATGTTCTGCCAGCTCTCGGAGTCAGCGGTCCAGCTTAGATCTTGGGTGTAGACGCTCACGTCGGTGACCGGGGACTGAAGCCGCAAACGGTAGGCGACCGCGCCCAGGTCGGCCCAGTTAAAGCGGATGGCCGGGGTGTTGCGAGGCAGGCTCACGCCGTCCTCGGGATAGAGCCAAAAGTCTTGGATGCTGGACGTCTCTTCCCCTGCCTTGAGCACCGATGTGTCGATTTCGGGGTCTACGAACATCTCTTCCTGGTACTGCACGGTGACCGTGGCCAGGCCCTCTACGCCATCCAAGTTGGCGACAACCCAAGTCACTCCGCCATTGAGGGTGGAAGGCGTGAAGTTCCCTTGATCGTCGATCTCCCCGGCGCTCTGGTTGCTCAGACTCCAGGCCACGGTATCCAGAGCAATGCCTTGCTCGCGCAGGGTGTCTCCAAAGGCCGAGAAGGCCAGGGGAGCAACGCCCTGTGGACCGGTCACGACCTGTAGCTCCGCCGGCTCCACCCAGAGGGCGGTCACAAGGTCCGGGTCTGCAGGCTCGGGGGCGCAGGCCAGCCAGAGATAGAGCATGAAAAAGTCCGTCGGTGCGCCGCCAGTCTACCCCAGGACGGTGGCGCCCGACGCTCTAAACCCAGTCTGGAATCCTCTCCTACACCAAGTCCCTGAACCACAGCGGTTGCAGCACATCGCCTGCTATGTCGGATTGGTAGTCGTCTTGGAAGGGGAGTACAGCCCGCTGAAGCTCGGCCGTCGCTGCCAGAGCGGACTGCAGGGCAGTCTCAAACGGCTCCTCCGCAGCCAAGGCCATGCCAGCGCGCAGCAGCTCTTGGACCTCTCTCTCCCAAGCACTGTCCTGGAGCATCTGCAAGGGGTCGTCCACCCGGTCGTAGTACTCCCTGAACTTGCCGGTGGGTGCGAAGAAGAGGCGCAGGCCGTGCGGTTCAGCGAGCAGCGCCTCCAAGCGGATGCAAGCGTGCTCCCGGGTGTCCGGTGGATCCCCGTAGTCAAAGCCCCAGTCCCGCAGGTGCACCGAGTTGCGGCCGTTGATGATCCAGTGGCAGACCTCGTGAAAGAACATTTTGGCCATGTTGTCGTCCGGGTCCAGGTCGGCGTTCCCGATGATGACCACCCCGTGGCCATCGGTGTTCGCGAACACCCCGGGGTCGCGCCGCACGCTCACCCCCAGACGGGTGGCGGTCGCCAGCCAGATCAGCTCCAGAGGGTCGCGGTATCGGGCCAGGATGGGACGTTCATAGGACATTGGACACTTTTAGCCTGTAGACTCCCTGGGCACCGGTGGACTTCTCATGACCCTGCTCCTGCTCATGGCTTGCAGCGAGTACGACTACGCCGACATTGCCCGCAACGAGACCTTCGTGCAGCCCGCGCTGGATGGGGCCACGGACGTGCTGTTTGTCGTGGACAACTCTCCATCCATGGAAGAGGAGCAGGAGCGCCTGCAGTCCAGCTTTGAGGTGTTCGCCGAAGTGCTGAGCACAAGCTTGGCCGACTTTAGAGTGGGGATTGTCAGCACAGATGTTGGGGAAGAGGGAGCCCTTCGAGGGCAATTTGACCGGGACACACCCGAGCTCTCGGCCGCTTTCGCCCAGGCCGCTGCAGTAGGTGTTTCTGGAGATCGGGAGGAACAAGGCCTGGAGTGCGCCTGGCTTGCCACCGAGAACACCGACTTCACCAGGAAGGGCGCACGCTTAAACGTGGTGGTGCTCAGTGACGAGGATGACCACTCCCCAGCGAGCGTGGCCGTCTACATGCAGCAGTTCCAGCGTCATGCCGGCGACGCCGGCTTTGTGCTGCACGCCATCGTCGGAGATGAGCCCCTGGGCTGCGTCTCACAGGGCAGCGCGGCGGACGCAGGGGTTCGCTACATCGAGTCAGCGGAGACCACAGGCGGCTACCGAGACTCCATCTGCCAGGTGGACTACGGCGAGATCCTGGAGCGCATCGGTCTGCAGGTCGCCGGCCTGGGAGACAGCTTCTATTTAGGAGAACTACCCCAGCCCGACACGCTGGAGGTGCGCGTGGACAGCGTGCTCATTCCGGGGAGAGAGCAGGACGGCTGGACCTACGAGCCCGATGAGAACGCGGTGCGCTTCCATGGGCGCGCGGTCCCCAGGGCAGGAATGACGGTACAGATCCGCTACCAGCCCTTGTTGGGTGTGCCAGCGGACAGCGGGGAGTAGCGGAGACCCTCAGAGCTCGAAGCTGCGGCCGATGGCTTGGCAGCTCTTGTCCCAGAGCAGCTCGCGGGTCTCGGCGTTGTCGTAGTAGGACTCGAGCGCGAAGGGCTCGGCTTTGCCGCTCATGGCCGTCGCTCCGCTGCCTGGACCGTAGAACTGTCCGGAGCTGGCATCCTGGAGACAGATGCAGCTGGTGATCCCCATTGCGCCGTCCTCGATGCTCTGGCTGAAGCGCATCATCATGCCGGTGAGCAGGTTGCCCATGCCGCCTTCCTTCACCGAGGTCTGCTGGAGGCTGGTGTTGGCCAGTCCGGGGTGTGCGACCAAGGCCTTTACCTTGGAACCCTTGGCTTGGAGACGGTGGTGCAGGGCCGCTGTGAACGCGCAGTTGGCCAGCTTGGACTGGTTGTAGCGCAGCCACCGGGGACCACGGAACAGGGCATTTTGGAAGCTCGAACCATCACCCCCCAGGTCACCGCCTCGCTTCTCGAGAAACTCTGCGATCAGCTCCTTGCTGGGTGCCATACGGGCCACGCTGGAGTGGTTGACGATGCGTGCCTCTCCGCTGGACTCTGCGGCCTTCTCGAGCAGAGGCATCAGCTCGCGGGTGAGCAGGAAGTGGGAGAGGTGGTTGGTCTGCATCTGCACATCAAAGCCATCCGGGGTGGCCTGGTCGCCCAGAGCCATCACACCTGCGTTGTTGCAGAGCACGTGCACGCCATCGGGACAGAGCGCATGCACCTGCTTGGCGGCGGCCTCTACCGATGCAAAAGACTGCAGATCGCACTCCACGGCGTGGAATTCCCCGTCTGGAACGGCCGCCTTTAGGTCCGCTAGGCTGGCTTGAGATCGACTGGAGGCCCGGTTGAGCAACAGCACCCGAGCGCCGAGCTCGCCCACGACCGTGGCGGCGGCCTTTCCTGTACCGGAGGTGGTGCCGGTGATCACGACGGTCTTGCCCGCCATGGATGGAAGGGCCTTGCGGAACTCCGGGAAGTGAACGGATGTGATCTGCGGGCGGGTGTAGGACATTGGAACCTCTCAGGGCATCTCTTCTAGCGCCGAGATTTCCCTGCGGCATTCGCAGAACGCGCCAAATGTGTTCGCGGCATGCGCATTCCCCGTTGACCTACAGGCGCCGGTCTGGGACCGCAGCCATCAGCCCATCCCGGCCTTGATCTTGATCCCGGCGGCCAGAATGGCGATGAACCATCCAGGCAGCCAAAACAGGTGCCCACCGCCAGAGGGCTTGATCAGGCTCAGCACGCCGCCGCTCTCCGGGTCATCCTCGTCCGGGATGATATTGCTGGCCCGCCACAGCGCGTCGATCAGAAACCAAAAACCCAGCATGAACCCGATGCCCCAGTTGTCTGCGTGGCCACCGGCCCAATACGCGATGCCGTAGGCGATGCCCCCAGGAACGGCGGCGGCGATGAGTTGGATGATGGCGGTGCCGTTGAAAACGACCATTGGATTCTCCTGAATGGTGCGGCCAGGACGCTCTGCGCTGTCGCCGTCTTACAGTTTGTGAATGATATTCACAGACGCCGACCTCTGCAGACCGGTTAGCCGAAACGCATGGAGATGGTCCAGATCCGCAGCCTCGCGCCTGACCCTGCGGCCTTTGCCCGCGGGCAGAAGGTGGCCTCGCAGGTGCGTAAGATCCAGGGCTTGGGTCAGGGCCAAGGACTGCTGTGGGGGGAGTTCTTCGGCAGCGCCCACTACCTCGCTCAGTTCGATACGAAAAAGCAGGGGTGGAAGTGCAGCTGTCCCTCACGAAAGCAGCCTTGTAAGCACGTGCTGGGCTTGCTCATCGTGCACTGTCTGGACCCGGACTCCATGCCCGAGGCCACCGTGCCCGAGCTGGTTCAGGCCTGGAGAGACCGCCGCTCCAAGGCTGCCCAGACTGAAAAGGCCAAGAGCGGGTCGGTAGACGTGGTCGCACAAGACAAGCGTGTCCAGGCCCGGGAGCAGCGCATCACCCAGGGGCTCAGTGGCCTGCAACGCTGGATGGAGGACCTGGCACAGCAAGGTCTTGGCCGCCTCCAGGACGGCTCGGAGTTTGAGGTGCAGGCCCGTCGTTTGATCGACGCCCAGGCGCCGGGGCTCTCCACGCGGCTGGTTGTGATCGGCGAGGGGGTAGGGGACGGCGCCGACTGGCCGGGCCAAGTCGCCGAGGATCTGGGTCGTCTGGCGCTCTTGGTACACGCCGCGCGTCAGGACCTGAATCCAGACCTGAGAGAGCGGGTGCGAAACCACCTGGGGTGGCGGGTAAAGCAGGCGGGGGTGCGGGCCACCGGCGAGCGCACCCAAGGGGACTGGCTCATCGCAGGGCAGCGTCTGACGGAAGAGGACCGCGGCATGCTGCGCCTGACGTGGCTGCTGCGGGGCCAGCAGGTGCAGATGTTGATGGACTTTGCCCCCAGCTTTGGGGGTGGTCAGTTCGAGCAGCCCCTGCCCATCGGTTGGGTGTTGCCGGCCACCTTGGCGCTCTATCCTGACGGGCATCGCGCGCTGATCGCCGAGCAGTGTGGCGAGCTGCGGCCACTCGAGCAAGCCCCCGCTGGGCTCCGTGATTTTCAAGCGCTGCTGGGTCTCCAAGCTCAGCGCCTACAGCAAGACCCGTTTCTGGCCCGGGTCGCCGCCGTGCTGGAGAACATCCGCATCCTTCGCCACAAGGGCCGCTTTTACGCCATCGACCAAGAAGGGGAAGCCCTGCCCCTGACCGATCTGCCTTGGTGGCGGGTCCTGGCCCTGAGCGGTGGCCGACCTGTGAGCCTCTTCATGAATATAGAGCGTGGCGAGCTCTACCCCAAAGGTCTGTGGGCAGAAGGGCGCTGGAACGCCGCGGTGGAGGGTTGATGGATCCGCTCCGAAAGAGTCTGCTTCTGGGTCTGGACCAAGCACCCGCAGGCAACGGGACAGCGCCTGTTTCCTTGCCCGAGGCCACACCAGCCTGGAGCGCCTGGCTGCAGGTCGGCGCGGACGCGGTCTACCGCCAAGCAGCCCTGGTGACCCTTAAAGGACTTCCTGAACCCGCTGCGGCGCCGCTGGACGAGCGGCCCGTGCTTCAGCCGGCCCTGGGGGCGGTCTTGGCCTTGGCGCTGGACCACCAGGACCCTCTGCTGCTCGCGGAACTCAGCGCGGGCATCCAGCGGCATGGGGTTCGCGTCTCCTCAGGAGACCTGCCCGTGCTGCTAAAACTCAAGGATGCGGCGCTGCAAGAGGCTGCGCGCCCGCTCTTGGGCAAGACAGGAAAGTGGCTGGCCAAGCAAGGGGGGTGGACTTGGGCCCTGGGCCTGGAACTGGGGGACGCGGAGAAGGACTGGAGCGAGGGACGCAGCGCGGAGCGCCTGGCAGCGCTGGAGCACTTCCGCACGGTGGATGCTGGGGCGGCAAGAGAGCGCATGGTGACCTCGTTCGCGGGAGACGGTGCAGCCGAGCGCTTGGTGCTCATCCAGGCCCTGCACGTGGGGCTGAGCCTAGAGGACCAGGACCTGCTCCTGCAGTTGATCGAGAGTGACCGGTCCAAGAAGGTCAAGGCGGCGGCACGTGAGCTGCTTCTGGCACTGGATGGGCCGCTGCGAGAGGCTGTGGTAGCCCATGTTCAGGCCCACGTTGAGATCCAGCGGGGGGCGGGCCTGCGGGGCGGCAAGCTCACCCTCTCCGCCGAGCTCCCCCAGGAGTGGCCACAAGAGCTGGAGTGGGTCTTCAACGACAAACACCCGCACTTGGGCAAGCTGGCCAGCGCTTGGGAGAAGGCGGTCTCCAAGGTGCCTCTCGGTGTCTGGGAGATCCACGGAACGCCCGTTGAGCTGCTCGCCGCTGCAGACCCCAGCGAGGATCTGGCGACGGTGATGGGCTGGACCCAAGCGGCCTTGAGTCAGGAGCGCACCCCGTGGATCTGGCCGCTGTATCAGTGGTGGGCGGAGCGCCTGCGTCCAGGGTCCAAGAGCGAGGCGGCGCGCCAGGCCAGCAAGCAGATCTTTGCGCTGGCCCCAAAGCTGCCCCTGGAACGGGCTGTCGACCAGATGGTGCGCTTCTTGGCCCAAGCCGAGTCGGTGGATCCGGAGATGGCCTTGGATGTGCTCCGGGCCCTGCCGCTGCCGTGGCCGGAGCCAGTCGCGCGGGCTTGGTTGGGGCGGATCTCTCGAGCCCAGCAGGTGCGCGATCTGCCCAGATGGCTCTCCGACTCCCTAAAGCTGGCGGCCAACGCGCTGCCGCCTCACTTCCTGCCCCAGAGGCCTCTGCTGCCAGGCAGCTCGACTACGCGGGTCATCGCCTTTGCGGCCAAGGTGACTGCGCGGCGTCGAATTCATACCTATCTTCCTTAGTTTGCCCCTTGTGCGGAGCCTTTCATGAGCCCTCCTAAAAAGTCCAAAGAGTCGGCTCCCTCAGTGCCTACTCCTGGGCCTACACCTGTGCCGAGCGTCATCCGACAGCACGCCGAGCAGGCCTTTGCACACGAACTCAGCGCTCTGCGCGAGGGGGATACGCGCCCCAAGCCCGCCGGCTGGTCGATGTCCCCGTGGCGCGTGCGCACCTACCTGCTGGGCGGAACTCTGGACGACGGCACCGAGATCTCGGCCAAGTACATCGGCGATGCCCGCATCATCGAGATCGCAATCGCGACCTTGGCGACCTCGCGCGCGCTGCTCTTGCAAGGGGTGCCCGGAACTGGCAAGTCTTGGGTCAGCGAGCACCTCTCCGCGGCGATATCCGGCGACTCCACCCTCCTGGTTCAAGGGACGGCAGGTATGGATGAGAGCGCGCTGCGCTACGGCTGGAACTACGCGCGTCTGCTGGCCGAGGGACCGAGTCGAGATGCGATGGTGCCCAGTCCGGTGATGCGGGCAATGGCGGGGGGCAAGATCGCCCGGATCGAGGAGCTCACGCGCATCCCCAGCGATGTGCAGGACGCCCTGATTACTCTGCTCAGCGAGAAGACTCTGCCGGTCTCCGAGCTGGGGGAGGAGGTCCAGGCCGTGCCTGGGTTCAACGTTATCGCGACGGCCAATGACCGGGACAAGGGGGTCTCGGAGCTCTCCAGCGCGCTGCTTCGACGCTTCAACACGGTGGTTCTGCCTACGCCGGCCACCTTGGAGGAAGAGGTACGCATCGTTCAGCAGCGGGTCGGCGCCATGCACCGGGCCATGGAGATGCCGACGGAGGCACCAGCTTTGGAGCAGATCCAGCGCGTGGTCACCGTGTTTCGGGAGCTGCGACGGGGACTGACCGAAGACGGTCAGACCAAGCTCAAGCAGCCCAGCGGCACCCTGTCCACAGCCGAGGCCATTGCAGTCGTGGAGGCCGGCTTGGTCATGTCGGCATCCTTTGGCGACGGCAAGCTGAGCTCCGAGGACCTGGCCAGCGCCCTGACCGGCTCCGTGATGCGGGACCCCGAGCAGGACCTGGTGCCTTGGAGCGAGTACCTAAAGACCGTCGTGCGTGAGCGCGCGGACTGGAAGGACCTGTACCGCGCCTGCAAGCGCGCCCTCTGAGTGGGGACACCCCGCCACTCGATCCTGGGCATTCGCCACCACGGGCCCGGATCTGCTCGGAGTGTGGTGCGTGCGCTAGAGGCTCTGCAGCCTGACGCCGTGCTCATCGAAGGCCCGCCGGATGCTGACGCGCTGCTGCCACTGCTGGGAGACCCGGAGCTTCGGCCACC
>JBLHMA010000190.1:0-9690 GCA_047621545.1 Cognaticolwellia sp.
GGGCAACGGAGAGCCCCCCGAATCCGGAGCCAATCACCAGGGTGTCTACGTGTCTCAAGCAGTGGCTCCGTTGTGCCCACAGTGGCCCACGCGGCACTCCATGTTGCGAAGGCCAGAGACGGAGCGAGCCAGCAGACTCCAGTGAACACGCCCCCTCCCAAGGTTCGTGCACACCGAAGCCGGCCAGCTCTGTCTGGATGCAATTGCAGGGGGCGTGCCACGTTGCTGATTCGCTTGTGCTGCGGCACCTTGACCTGTGGGGTGTCGAAGGGTTGACAGGGGGGTGTCGAGAAGTGGCCCCCCTCTGACACCCCCCTCTGGCACTGCAGCCCGCAGCCGGTCTCTCAGCGGTTAGAACGCTCGCTCACGAGATGGAGATCCTCATGAAGCGCTTTTTGCTTGTTGCTGCCCTGATTCCGACATTGGTGGCCTGCTCCGTCCCCGAAGAGGACTTCGCTGAGGCCTACGGCGAGACGATCTGCAAGCAGCTCAGCAAGTGCCAGCAGGCTGACTACGAGGCGACCTACGAGGACAACGACTGCGAAGACCCTCGGGACTGCGTACCCACCAGGGACATCTGCGTTGACATCTGGGGCGACATCGGCGACCTGATCTTGTTTGGTGGAAACCTGCTCGGTCAAGACTACTCCGAGGAGAACGCCACCGACTGCCTGACCGAGATCCGAAGGGCCTCCTGCGAGGAGTTTGAAGACGCCGACTATGAATGCGAGGTCTTCGAGTAGTTGCCGCCGCTGCGCGCCCTGTGGGCCCATGCCCGACCACGGATGTTGCCGTGGCTCTGGCTGCTGCTCTGCGTCGGTGTGGCCTACGGCTACTGGGAGCGTGCGGCAAACGTTGAGTCCTTCTGGGATTTCCCTCTGCCCTTTGCAGCATGGGGATTCCTTCATGCTGGGACGCTCTGGCTCA
Organism: Cognaticolwellia sp.; assembly: GCA_047621545.1. Taxonomy (GTDB): domain Bacteria; phylum Myxococcota_A; class UBA796; order UBA796; family CAJQPC01; genus CAJQPC01. Next base: position 928 of record JBLHMA010000190.1, read on the forward strand.
ACGCAGCCCTGGACAAAGACGAGGGCGAGGTGCTCTTTGGGGGCAACCAGCCAGTCCCCGAGCACCTGAACCTGTGGGCCTATGGGGCCCTGGCGGTGGCCTCGGCGCTGGCCTTTGCATCCGGCCTTGGGGTGGGCTTGGCGTGCTTTGGCTGCTGCGTGCTGGCGGTGCTCTACTCCCACCCGCGCGTCGCCTGGAAAGCCCATCCACTGGGCGGGCCACTGATCAACGTGTTGGGCTACGGCCTGCTCACGCCGGCCGGGGGCATGGCGGTGGCCAGCAGCCCACTCAATGGCCGCAGCGTGCTCACTCTGACGGTCGTCGCTGTCACCATGCTGGGTCTGACCTTCGCCGCTCAAGCGTGGCAAGAAGACGAAGACAAGAGCAGAGGAGACCGCACTCTGGTGGCCACCCACGGCCCGCGGGTCACCCTGTGGAGTGCCCGGCTGCTGATCGACGCGGCCAGCCTAATGGCGATGGGGGCGGCCCTGTACGGGTGGTTTCCGCGCAGCATGCTCCTGGCCCTTCCTGGACTGGTCGCAGTGGACCTGTACTTCGCGCGCTGGCTCAAGCAGCCCAATGGTGGGGATGCCCACTGGGCCAAGCGCTTGGTCCGTGGCATGGCGGTGGTCGCTGCCGTGGCTGTGGTGGCCTCGGTCGTGGAGTACGGCGTGGACTGGCGCAGTCTGCAGCCATTCGCAGGCCGCGGGACCGCTCGTGTTCCGCAGAACTGGAACCTGCCGTTCTGAGTCTCGAAGTCACAGCGTCCCAAGCTCCTCGGCCAGGGCGTGCATCGAGAGCGGCTTGGGCAAAAACCCATCCATTCCAGCCGCAGTACAAGCTTGGCGATCCTGGGGCGTGACGTTGGCTGTCAGGGCGACGATGGGTCCCATGTAGCCGGTACTGCGCAGGCAGCTTGCAGCCTCTAAGCCACTCATTCCAGGCATCTGGCAGTCCATCAGGATGATGTCAAAGCCCGAGTCACCCCGCGCGTTGTCGACGGCTTGCCGACCGTCTTCTGCCAAGACAACGTCACAGCCGAGACGGGTCAACATGGCCGTGAAAACCTTTTGGTTGACCAGGTTGTCCTCGGCCAGCAGCACCCGTAGGCCCGGAGTAACAGTGGGGGTTCTCGGCTTTACAAGCTTCTTCGGTGCACTGCGCTCAAGCTCAAGTTGGACGAGGAAGAGCGTACCCTCCCCGACTACGCTCTCCACCAGGATCGTTCCGTCCATCAGCTCGACGAGGCGCTGCACGATGGCCAAGCCCAAGCCGGACCCGCCATGCTTGCGGGCGATTCCTTGGTCGGCCTGGGTAAAGGGCTGAAAGAGCCGCTCTTGTGCCTCCTGGCTGATCCCGGGGCCCGAGTCCTGGACACGAAGCTCCACCTGTAAACGACCGGCCCTGCAAGCGGAGGTCACCACCTGGACCTGCACATGGCCCGAGTCGGTAAACTTGATGGCGTTGGAGACCAAGTTGAGCAGGATCTGACGCAGGCGGAGGGGATCCCCGACAACCCATCCCTCTCCATTGTTGACCGTCTCCAAACCAACCTGCTTGTCCTTCGCCTGACGGTCCAACAGGCCGGTGACGTCCTGGGCCAGGCGGTGCAGGTTCACAGGTCTCTGCTCCAATTCCATGGCTCCAGCCTCGACCCGGGAGAAGTCGAGCACGTCGTTGAGCAGCCTGAGCAGAGAGTGACCCGAGCCATTCAGGAGATCGACCATGCGGACCTGCTCGGGCTCCAGCTTCGAGGCTCTGAGCAGCTCAGAGAGGCCCAAGATACCCCCCAAGGGCGTTCGAATCTCATGGCTCATGGAAGCCAAAAAGGCCGACTTGGCCCGGCTAGATTGCAGGGCCTGCTCTGTGGCAAGCTCCAAGGCCGCCCGCTGCAGGGCCATGTTCTTCTCGTAGGACAGCGCCAGCCCCAGGATGGTGAGCACCGCCACGCTTGGCGAGACGACCTGGGCCGCCAGCCCCAGGGACACCACCGGTACATAGGGCTGGGCAATCAGCAAACCCAAGGGGACAAGAGCGCAGATCACGCCCCAAAGCACGGCGCTGCGCGGGCCAATCAAGAAGGCGGCCAACAGCGGAATTACGGGCAACACGTACAGAGCGGGTGCCCCAACACCGCCCGCGTTCCGCCAAGCCAGAAACAAACCCAAGGCGAGCAAGACCGTACAGAGCAGGTGCGTGGACACAGCCAGAGTGGCCGGATCCCGACGCAAGGCGACGTAGCAGAACAACGAGACCGGCGCGATCAACCCAATCGCCAGCGCACCTGTCGGATTGTCCATGCCCCAGAGGTAGGCGCCCACAGCCAGCCCCAATGCAACGAAGCCCAAAAGCATGGCTCGAGCAACCTGAACACGAGGGATCAGCTCTGGACTGTTTACTAATGAAATCAAGATGCAGACCTCTAAGCAGGTAACAAGCCCATCGGCTCATCAACGCCCCCGCTCAACAGCCAGCACCCGGTCAGACTCGCTTGACCAGGGCCTGCAGGCCACGAGACTCCAGGGCCTCGCGCAGCTCTCGCAGTCGAGCTGGATCGACAATAACTTCTGTGTCCGAGAGGATGCCCAGGCTGTAGTCCTGAAGAGGGATCACAGCGCGGATCTCGTCGAGCACCCTGGCCTCGGTCACGCGAAGGATGGCGAGGTTCTTGTGGAGAATCGGTTCAGTCATTTCCGCACATCAATGGAGTAGCTGTAGCCCTGCTCCGTCAAGAAGAGCTGCCGTTTCTCAGCGTAGTCCTGCTCGCGGCTCTCGCGTGTGACCAAACTGTAGAACCAAGCCTTGTTCTCACCCTTCTTTGGCCGCAAGATACGTCCGAGTCGCTGGGCCTCCTCCTGTCTAGAGCCCCAAGTTCCACTGACTTGGATGGCCACAGTGGCGTCGGGCAGGTCCACGGAGAAGTTGCCGACCTTGGAGATAACCATCGCGCGAGACTTGCCGCTTCGGAAGTCCGCGAAGAGTTGATCGCGGCGCGACTGAGGGGTCTTTCCTGTGATCAGGGGCAGATTCCACTGGCGTGACAGCCACTCGAGCTGGTCCACATACATGCCCAAGATGAGAACCTTGTCGTCAGGGTGACGGTTCAAGAGCTCTTCGACCACGGGTCCCTTGCGGGGGTTGGTGCTGGCCAAGCGGTACTTCTCCCGCTCCTCGGCGGTGGCGTAGCGCAGGCGGTCCTCGTCGCTCATACCGATCCGGATCTCGGTGCAGCTCGCGCTGGCGATCCAGCCCTGGTGCTCCAGGTCCTTCCAAGGCATATCGAAGCGCTTGGGGCCAATCAATGCAAAGACATCGCCTTGCTTGCCGTCCTCGCGCACCAACGTGGCGGTCAGACCCAAGCGGCGGCGGGCCTGCAGCATGGCCACGCTGCGGAAGACGGGCGCGGGCAACAAGTGCACCTCGTCGTACATGATCAAGCCCCAGCGCTGGCGGTCAAACAGGCCAAAGTGCACGAACTCATCGTGCTTTGACCGGCGCCAGGTGAGGATCTGGTAGGTGGAGAGGGTCACCGGCTTGATGTCCTTGCTCTCCCCCGAGTACTCGCCCACGTCTTCCAGGGTCAACGTGGTCTTGTCGAGGATCTCGTTCTTCCACTGCCGCAACGCGGTCACGTTGGTGCAGAGAATCAGGGTCTTCATACCCAAGCGGGTCATGGCGCCGATGCCCACCATAGTCTTGCCGGCCCCACAGGGCAGCACCACCACACCCGAGCCACCATGCACCTGACCGTCGCCATGGAAGGAGTCCACCGCGTCAATCTGGTAGTCCCGCAGGCCCCATGGGGTGCCGTCCTTGGTCTCCGGGCTCATTTCCATTTCCAGCGCGTCGCCGTCGACGTAGCCAGCCAAGTCCTCGACCGGGTGGCCGATGGCGATCAGCACCTGCTTGAGCTCACCGCGGTGGGCGGTGTAGACCTTGATGCTCAGGTCATCCAGGTCCTCCTGCAGCAAATCCCGAGTCGACTTGTGGTGACGAATCTCGCGAATCAACGCCTCGGAGTCGGCAATCAGGCGCAGTTCAGTGCCCTCGGGGACCAACTTGAGCCGCCCGTAGCGGCTCATCGTCTCCTCGACCCAGGTCGGCACGTTGGGCGGTACGTCGTACTTGGACCAGGTGTTCAAGACCTCTACCAAGTCCGCAGGCTCGAGCCCGGCGCTCGCAGCGTTCCACAAGGACAGCGGCGTAATCCTGTACGTGTGCACGTACTCGGGGCTCTTCACCAGCTCGGCAAAGCGCACCAAGGCGTCACGTACAACGCGGAAGTTGGGGCCCATTGTCTCCAACAGCAAGCTGTGGTCAGACTGGACGATAAGGGGGTTCTGAGGCTCGTAGCGCATGTGATCCTGGCGGGAAGCCCGGGAACATAGCCCGGCCCGGGCGCTGGCGCGGGGTGTGCTAGGCTGCGCGCCATGCTGCCCAACGCACCCTTGTTGCCCCTGATGGGCCTGATCGCACTACTCGCAGCCTGGCTCGATTCTTCAAAGGCCAGGGTTGGGCTGGGGCTGCTGCTCGCGGTTGGCTGCACCGCGCTGCTCACCCGCACCACCCTCTGGTTTCCGCTGGGCGCCCTAGTCGTCACCCTGCCGACACTGGCTGCGCCACGATCTTGGCGCTTGGGCTGGGGTGCCGCGGCCGTACTCGGTCTGACTCTGGCCTCGTTCGCGGATGGGCGTTTTGTCCATGAAACGCACGAGTGCCAAGCCCAGGCGCCTGCCTCAACTGGCCAGGGTCAACCCATCGCCTCCCTCCCCCATCCTGGTGGCATGCATCGCCTGATGGACCCGGATCTGGCGGTCCTACGTGGACCAGAGACACCCGCGCCACGCACCGCAGGCACGCCACTACAAAACTGGGAGCAGGCCGAGGAGGGATGGCGGATCCACCTGCCGGAGCCCTCTCCCGCCACCGGCAGCTTGTCTCTTCGCCTACAGCCCGAACCCGGGGTGAGCGCCGTCGAGGTCTATCTCTCGCCCGGAGGCGATTTTGACCCGGCCCAGATCGCTCTGAATCTGCGCCGTTTTCCAGTGGACCGTGCCCACCAGGGGGTCTTGGAGCTGCGCCTGGATCCCCAGGAAATCCTGGGTGCGTCTTGGGATTCGGCGACGGTATTCTCTGCGATTCAGGTGCGCTTCGAGGGCGCCCGGGGAACGGTCTTGGACGGCGAGTTGGCCGATGCTTCCCAGCGCTTCGAGCCCGGGATTGCTCAGACCCGTCTGGACCTAGAGAGCGTCATTCACCCGACCTGGACGATGGAGCCCGGCAGCGCGCTGGTGCACGTCCTGGACATCCAAGCAGGGCAGGATCTGCGCTGGTCCTCCGGAGGCGGGGAGACCACCCTGCAGCTCGGTGACGTGGTGCTTCAGGCCCCAGCCAGCCCTACCTGGCGAGACCAGAGCGTAGACCTGAGTCCTTGGGCTGGCCAGAGCCTGGAGATCATGCACCAGGCGAGCGGCTCCCAGTGGGCGTTCATAGGCAACCTGCGAGTAGAGAGCGTCCCAAAGGATAGCTTGAATATTGTTATTTACCTGGTAGACACCCTCAGGGCCGACGCTTTGGGGGTCTACGGCGCACAGTGGGACACCCCGGCCTACGACGCCTTCGCCAATCAGGGGGCGCGCTTTGCCCTGGCCAACTCCCCATCCTGCTGGACCAAGCCCAGTATTCCAAGCCTGATGAGCGGCATCTACCCCACCACACACCAGGTGGGCGCCCAGACCTTGGCTGACCGCTTGCCAGAACAGGTGCCGCTGGTTCAGGAGCGCTTCTCCCAGGCCGGATGGGCCACCGCTAGTTTCGCAAGCAGCCCCCTTGGCAGCACCTTGAGCGGCCTGGACCGCGGCTTTGACACCGCCATGCCCCCTACCCGCTGGGGCCTGGAGCGCAGCCTTGGACAGACCCCAAGCGCACCTGAGCTCCATGCGGACTTGTTCGCCTGGTGGGGGGAGCAAGAGCGCCCCGTCCTCGCCTACGTGCACACCCTGGACGTGCACCAGTACTACCTGCAGACCACTCAAGACGGTGGCACGGTCGAGGACCGAAGTTGGCCTGCCTACGCTCAGTCCGTACAGGACAGCGACCCGCTCTTTGCCGAGTTCATGGCCCAGCTCAAGGCCACCGGCCACGACCAGGACACCATCGTGGTCCTGGTCAGCGACCACGGAGAGAGCTTTTGGGACCACGGCCTATGGAGTCACGGCACCGGGCTGGCCCAGTCCCAGATTCAGGTCCCGATGGTCATCTGGGCCCCCGAGCACATCAGCCCACAGGTCATCGACATCCCGGTCAGCCTGATCGACTTGGCCCCGACGCTCCTGGACTTGGCCGGACTGGAGCCTCTGCCTCAGGCCGACGGGCACAGCCTGAAGGGACTGATGGAGGGCGGAGACGCCCCCCAGCGCGACGGCATCGGCAGCGCCCTTTTGCGCTTCACCTGGACCCCAGGTGCGCCTCAACAGTTCGCCTGGGTATCGAGTGAAGGAATCAAAGCCTGGGAGAACGGTGCCCGTATTTTGGGCTTTGAGCTGACCCAAGACCCTTGCGAGAGTCGCTCAACATCCCAGGCCGAAGCCGCCTTGGCGCTAGAGCGCTGGAAGACCGAGCAAGACCAAGCCGCCAGCGCCTTTGAACAGGCCTATGGCCAGGGCTCTGGGGCGGTCGACCAGGCGGAGCTGGAGCTGCTCAGGACCTTGGGGTACGTGGAATAGGTCCCGTCTTCGCCCCCTAAGGCGCGCATGAAGTCCCACTAACCCTGCAGTAGCCAGGCCCACCGCAGCGTGAAGTTGGCCGAGTCGGTTCCCATCGTACCTTCTGCGTTGCACGCCTCCTGACCTGATGCGTAGTAGGAATCGACCACCAGTTTGAGCTGCTGGCCATCCTCGAGCTGGAGGACAAAGGGGACCCCAGTGGTCGCAACGCATCCCGGATAGGACCACCAGGGACCCAAGGCCACTTGGGGACTGCCCGGCAGACCCGACGTGTCATTGATGAGCTCGCAGCTCTCCGTGAAGAACGCGTCCTGGAGAAAGTCAGCAGCCGGGTCCTGGGCCTGCGCCTCTTCGAAGGACTCCTCCAGGCGGGGCAGCGCACCCACGCAAGACGGCCCTGAGCTGCCACCGTTGAGACGTAGCTGGAAGCGGCGCATGGCCAGGTGCCACTCCATACTCTCCAAAGCGCTCTCGTCGTCCAGGGCCAACTTCTCGGCCCCATCGGCTCCAAACCGGATGTACACCCAGGGTGAGGAGGCGGCCTGAGAAATACCTCCAGCGCTGGCATCTACCTGGAGCTCGTAGACCCCATCAACAAGCTCACTGGAGACGACTTGTCCATCGGAGCTCTCGTCGTCCTGTAGGCCCAAGTTCAGAATGAGCTCGTCCTCACAGAGCAGCTCTGATGGCGTCTCGCAGACAGACTCCAGAACAGACTCAGAGGCGCCGGTCTCCTCTACAACGCCATCATCTTTGACGCAGGCGGAGAGGAGAGCAAAGATGGGCAGAGCCCAAGCTACCCGGACGCGGAGGCGCCCAGACTCAAGACATAACAAACACATGAGAACCCCTAGTTGGCGACCCGCTCGGCGGGTACGTGGACGGCGCTGTAGCCATGGGCCTCGGCCAGCTCCTGGCTGGCCAAGGCAGACAGGCCTTGGGCCAGTGTCTCCAGAAGCTCCTGAGCCACGCGGCGGTCCATGGTCATACAGGTAGGCCCGATTTGAACCTGCACGGTGCCACAGCGGCAGCGGCGTATTTGGGTGTGGGAGCCTTCTGCCAGTATCATTCGGAACTCCAGGAGCAAGGTACAAACTGATCGAGTAGGGCACGCCAAGCAGGGAGCTCTTTGCGGCCCTCCTTTCGCACCCCAAAGAGCATGGCGATGGTGCTTCCATCTTCAGCGTAGAGCTCCAGAGAGTTCACGTCTCCGTCTACGGTAGGCTTGCGCACCCGCCAGATCTCGGCGATGCCTTGGGTGTTCAAGTGCAGATTGAAAGTGGGGTCCATCACATTGACCCAATCGCCCATGGTGAGAATCTTCTTCACCGGTCCACTGTGGATCTGGATGTTCCCTGGGTTGCTGACAAACACCATGATGGGCAGCTCCACTTCGGCAGCAGCCCGAAGGAAGGCATCCATGTCCACTTGCGCCTTCTTGGCAAAGTCCGGGCAGGCCTGGAAGGCGTCCAGGCGCTGGACCTTGTGCTTGCGCAGCAAGCCGTAGAAGGCGTGCGTGTCCTGGAGCTTGGCCCAGTCCGCTGACAGAGCTTGCGCGTCCACAGTGGCCTTGACTGGGGGGCTCTTGTCGGGCTTGGGCTCGGCGGCGATGGGCTCGAGCTCTGGGGCAGAGTATTGCTGCACCAAGGTCTTGTATGACCCCAGGTCTCCGTCCTTCGCGTACACCTTCATAATGGCGCCGCCTTGCGCATCGAAGAACTGAATGCTGTGCAGCGCCCGGGCACCCACCAGACGGCTCTGGGCCAAGACGTGTTTCCAGCTACCCAGAAACATGCGCAGGTCGATGTCTCCAAGGGCCAAGGATGCATGGCGACCGATCTGAGGGGGCTTCCAGGTGCCGGTCTTCTCGTGCACGCAAAACTCGTTGCGGGTGAGCACCATGGTCTTGCCAAGGGAAGGCATGGCCGTGAGAAGCTCTTCGATCTCGGGCCGCAGGCGCGTGACCCCTTCCTGGGTCTGCAAGAGCTCCGCTTCGCTGGTCTCCAGCTGCTTGGCAGCGTCACGAATGCGCAGCTTG
>JBLHMA010000191.1:0-9650 GCA_047621545.1 Cognaticolwellia sp.
GCACTGGGGCCCAGAGAGTCGCCAAACAGGCCCTGGACCAGCGCCCGGTGCTCATTCAGGCACTCCAAGACCCGTATGCGGCCACCACGAATGACTTGGGCGAAACCAGCTTCGCGGTGGCCTGCCTCTACCAAGTGTGGAACGGAAACCTCGACCCCGAGATGTACGAAGAGATGAGGGGAAACGTCCACTACTACGACCCCTTTGGCATGATCTCCGAACAGGCTGGCTGGCCCCATGCACACACTGACGCCAAATCCATCGCCCGAGACTGACCGTTGCAGCCCCGACACCAGGGGGCTCCAGCGCAGAGGGCGCTTGCGCGCAGCCGCTGCAATCAGGCGTGGCCTACTCTGCGCCCCACAGCACGTAGGGCCCACCTTGGCGCTCCACCACCACCCGATGTTGGGTCAGTGTCGGACCTGGCACAAAACCGGCCCCCTCGATGCGCTCGACCTCGTAGCCTAGGCGCCAACGCCCCCCATCGGGCGGGTGGTAGACCGCGCTGGCTTGAACCCGCCAGCGCTCCTGCTCCGCCAAGCCAACAAAGAGTGTGTCGTTGAGCACCTCCATGACCTGGGTGCTGCGTACGCGCTCCACCTGCACCTGCCCACCCCAAGTCCCGGGGCAAAAGCCAGCCCGTAGCCAGACCGTGTCCTGGTCTCCACCATTTGGGTGCCCCAGATAGCGCCCCTCCTGAGTGAATCCCTGGTGGTAGATGCGGTGACCTTGGTACCAGCGGAAATAGTCATCTCGCAGGCGCGCCCACTCCGCACCCAGCACCCAGGGACCTGCGCTGAGCTCGCCTCCTGCAAGGTTTGCGATGCCCGCTAGCTGAGGCCTGGGGAAGCCCAACTCCCGGTTCACGATCAGATCATCACCGCCGTACTGGGTGTAGAGCTCCAGGTAGTCAAAGGGCCCTGGTAGCGGCACGGTGATGCGGGCGTCAAAGGACGCGATCTCGTCTTGATCTGGCTCCTCTTGGTTGGGGTCGTCGTAGATGTGTGGCTTGGTGGGCAGGATGAGCTGACCCACAGAAGGCAACGGGCGTCCCTCGCCCCCAAACAGGCCAAAGCGTGTGGCTCCAACTTCAAACCAAGACGTTGGCGCCCAGCGGAAGTCCATGAGAATGACCCCCGGATTGTCCACATCCAAGCGCTGGCGCTGCAGCCAGCCGGCACCAACATGCACCCGCACCGCACCCGCACGACCCACGTTGCCTTCGTAGGCCACTTGGCCCATAGGCACGCTCCACGCGTCGTCTCCAAACACCAATGCCCCGTGGCGGGAAGGACCCACATAGCGACGCTCGGTACCAAAGCCCGCCTGCCAGGGCCCGTGCCGAAAGCCACCGTAGGCCTCCCGAATCGGAAAGCCCACCTCAACTGTAGGCGCATCCAACCAGACCTCCGGGGAGACCCGAACCTCATACCAAGGGGTGTAGGCGACCAGCTCTGCACGCCCCCGCAACGAGAGCAGTCCGGCCTCGCTGTCGCCCAGGGTCCCTTGAGGGCTCAGCGAGCCCACGCCAGTCCAAGCGCTGGCCCGTACCCCAACCACCGGCGCCAAGAGTCCTTGTTGCCCGTCATCTAAGACCAGGTCCTCGGGCGTGTAGGCCCCGTAGACACGCAACCAAGTCGGGTACCAACCTTCTGTGGCTGGCGCATCCTTGAGCTGCATGGCGCGGTGCATCGAACTGCGATCGGCGCCACCCAAGATCACAACCTGACGCTGGGCTCGCAAGAGCCGCTCGGCGCTGTCGTCCAGCTGGGGGTCGGCCGGCGCGGCCAAGAGTTGCGCGCAAAAGAGTGTCCACATGGCTGCCAAGGTAGCATCGGCCAATGCTGTTGGCCCTGCTGCTTACCCAGGCCTGGGCCCTGCCCCAGGGCGAGGACCCGGCGACACCGCCGGTCAGACAGGACGATCCGTCCTTGGCGACCTGGCAGCGCAGCGTGCCAGCGCCTCCAGAGCCACTGGTCCAGCACTACATCGTGCGTCACAGAGAGCTGATGGTTCAGGTGAGCGCTGGCCGCCGCGCCAGCCCGGCCTTCCGGAACAGCTGGGCCCAAGCGGACGCCTACTGGGCCTTCGCCCAGTACTCACAGCCACTGCCCTACATGAGCGAAGACGACCAACAGCGGACGGCCGACCTGAGCGTGATCGCAGCCACGCTGGCCGCGGAGGCGCTGTTTAACGAAACCCTGGCGCGATCTGAGTTTCTCTCCGGCGCACAAGTGGCGCTGCGTACCGTGACCGGGCCAAACATTGAGATCCAGCCTGGAGAGAAGGGCAGCAAAAGAGGCACGGAAGTACGAGCCAATGGCGCCCCGCCCAACCGGGCGCCCCAGCTACAGGCTGCGCGCTTGGATCTGCCCGCCAAGCGCCGAAAACCCGCCCCCCCCAGCCTACGTTTCGGGGCCGGTACGGCTCTAAACAACGACCCCGAACAACCGCTAAGCATCGCCTGGAACACCTACCTAATCCTGCGCTCCATCGGAGTGGACGACCTGCGCCTCAGCAGCAACCTCGTGCAGCTTCAGTTCCCCACGGGCAGCGGACGCAGTCGACGCTTCGAGCCCGTCTGGAGCCTGGCCTGGCAGCTCAATTTGCGCCACCGCATCCATCCGCGCCTGACACTGAGCGCAGAGCTGCGTTCGGTAGACGCCGGGTACATGCCGCGACAAGCCAGATTGGGGCTATCCACCACACCTCTGGCCGAGCAGCCGCAGTGGGTGCTCACATTAGGCGCACGTCACAGCTTTGAGACCCCAAAACGCCCTGTAGAGCAGCGCGTCGAGCTCAGCCTCCAGTGGAACGGACGCTGGCGTGCCCCCTTGGACCCAAAGCGTATTACCCCAGCCCAACGCCAAGGTCCCCAACCCTGGTGGAGCCCCTCCAGCTGAATCAACCAGGCGGCCAAGCCACCTTCTGATTCTCCGGTGGCGCTTCCCGGTCCGTGCGAACACTCGGAGCCTGCGGCGTGGGTGCCTCGAGCTCCTGAACGGGCTCTTGGGGCGGCTCTTCCTCGGGCACCGACCCCTGTTCTTCCAGCGAGGCCGGTACCTGGTCACCCAGAGCCGGCGCATCACCAAGCTCCCGCAGGGCCTGAGTGGCGTTCCAGGAGACGTGTCCATCCCGGCTGGTCCGAAGCCCAGCGAGCACAGGGATCGCGGAGGCGTCACCAATTTGCCCCAGGGCCCAGATCGCGTTCAGCGGGGGCAGCTTCTGGCTCTCAACATAGGCCAGCAGCGCAGGCGCACCGGCCGGGTCTCCCAGGCGGCCCAAGCACTCCGCAGCGGCCACCTGTACTCGCAAGTCCGAGTCCAGCAACGCCTCGGCCACGGCAGGAACAACGGTGAGGTCTTCCTGTTCGGCGAGAGCCACCAGGGCCCGAACACGGAGATCCGCTGACCGGTCGTCCAACGCGCCGACCAAGCCCTGGGAGATGAGCGGGTCCTGCACGTTCTTGGCCAAGTCCATCATGTCGCCGCGCACAGCGGGGTTCCCGGAACCAAGGCCCTGGGCAACCACAGCTGCATCGGGACCACAGGCGACAAAGGCCAGGAGTAGCCAGCTCATGCTGCATCTCCCGTGTTGCCGTAAGCCTGATAGGCCTTGGCATATATGCCGTAGCCAGTCGCGCTAAAGTCCATCTTATTGAGCACCAAGCCCAAGGGCTGAACGTCGTGGCTGATCAGGCGCTCTCGGGTGTCATCCAAGACACGGCGCGGGGTCTTGTCTGCCTCGACTACGAGAACCAATCCTCCGACCATCTGGGCCACGAGAAGGGCGTCGTTAACCACCAGCGCCGGGGGTACATCCACGAGCACAAAGTCGTAGCTGCGGCAGAGCTCATTGATGAGCTGACGCAACCTTAGGCTCTCGACCAAAGATCCAGGGTTGGGTGGAATCACGCCAGAGCTGAGCAGCGACAGGCCAGGCACACCCGTGTCTTGGATGGCATCGCTGGCTTGAGTATCTCCGAGCAGCACCTGGGTGAGCCCGACCCGGTTGTCGGACTGGGGCCAGAAGCTGTGCTGCGTAGGCCGGCGAAGGTCGCAGTCGACCACCAAGATTCGCTTTCCCTCGCGAGCAAGGGAAACTGCAAGGTTGGCGACAACGGTGGACTTGCCCTCTCCTGGGAGCGAGGAACTCACGCAGAGAGAGTTGCTCTTGCTGTCCAGAGAAGCGAACTGAATCGCGGAGCGCAGAGTTCGATAAGCCTCGGCCACCGGGTCGGTGACGGGCAGGTTGGCAATGCTCATACCAACGCCCGCCTCGTAGCGAGGCAATGTCGCCAGCAAAGGCTGCTCCCAGGTCTCCTTGAGTTCTTCGGGACTGCGGATGCTGTCGTCTATGTACTCGAAGAGGAAGACCAAACCTAAGCCCACGAGCACGCCCAAACCTGCGCCTGTGATCAAGTTCACGACAAAGCGCGGGCTTTTGTGACGTTCCGGCTTGGTGGCCGGCTCGATGAGCTGAATGGGCGAGGCGCTCATCGCCTCCGCTACAGCGATCTGGTAGCTCTGAGATGCCAACGAGCGGTAGACCTCTTCGGCAGCGGTCGCGGCCAGCTGCAGCTGCGAGAGGCGCCGCATCTTGTCGGGGTACTGACTGAAGGTCTGGGTCGTGCGCTCGATGGCATCCTCGATGGCGCCGGCCCGGTCACGCAGACCAGCCTCCTCCACCTGCAGCTGCACCAAGGTGGGGTTCATGCCGTGCTGTTGTGCGAGCACGTCCACCATCTCTTCTTCCAACGCCCGGATCTGCTCGTCGAGCTGGACCACATCTGGGTGGCGCTCAGTCAGATCCAATAGCAGGGTCACCCGACGCACACGCAACTCCGAGAGACTCTCTCTAAGGCTGCGCAGCTCGGGGTTCTCCGAGAGGGTGCTGGGCCCGAGCCAGTCGATCTCTTCTTGACCCTGAAGACCCCGTAGCTCGTCCGCTTGGGCCTGGATCTCTCCGATTCGGGACCGGGTCTCCTCGCCCATCATCATCAGTTCGGAGAGGCGGCTCACAGCGGAGCGCACCTCGGAATCCAAGTCAATGATGCGCTCTTCTTCCTGCACATCGGCGATCTCGGCCAGCGCGTTGTCGAACTCCGCCTGAACGATAATCAGGCGCTCCTCGACGAAGGTGCGGGCGTCGGTACTCTCTTGCTTGGCACGCTGTTGGGTCTCAGCGATGTAGACCTCGGCCAAGGTATCTGCCATGAGCTGGGACTTGAACGGGTCGTCGGATGTGGCAACGATCTGGATGAGGTCGGTGTTCTCGTGCTGCCGAACGGTCAGCTGCGGCACAATCTCTGTTGGAACCAGCGAGCTGTCGATAATCAGCTTATCCGGAGCCAGCAGCTTGTTGTCCGAGTCACGAAGCTGCAGGCGCCAGATGACTTCTTCCAGCACGGGCCGCGTGGTCATCATTGCGATGTGATTCTGGATGTCGTCGCTCTCACCGGACATGCCGACGGCGAGCTCTTGCAAGCCCAGATCCGAGAGGACGGCCGAGGTCGCGTCGGAGCTCGAGACCATCAGACGTGCGCTGGTCTCGTACTCTTTGGGCAATAGCAGAGCGCTAACTGCGCCAGCCACTGTGAAGATCACAAGCGCCTGAATCAGCAACCACAGACGACGGCGCAGGGCCGCAAGAAGACGCATTAGCTCCATAGGGGGCGAACCTTAACGCAGGCAGAGGCAGGCTGTGGTGGGGTCCAAGTCAACGAGCACCTCGGCCCTTGAGCACTGCGGGGACGGTGAGCAGCAAGATCTTCAGGTCCAGCCATGGGCTCCATCCCTGCACATAGGCAATATCCAAACTAACCATTTCTTGAAATCCCAGGTTTGAACGTCCACGTACTTGCCACAAGCCGGTGATTCCGGGATGCACTTGGTGCCGAAGCTCGAACCAGTAGGCCAGCTCACGGTCGTCCTCGATCCCCTGCAAATCACCCGTTGGCAATGGGCGCGGACCCACCAGGTTCATGTCTCCGCGTAGGACGTTCCAGAACTGCGGAAACTCGTCCAGCGAGCTACGCCGAAGGAAGTCGCCCACCCGGGTCACTCGCGGGTCGCTGGCCATCTTGAAGAGCAGCCCATCCGACTCGTTCTGACCTTGCAGCGCGGCCTTCTGGGCCTCGGCGCCCACGATCATCGACCGGAACTTGTAGAAGGAGAAAGTGCGGCCGCCCTTCCCCACTCGGGGTGAGGCATAGAGCACCGGCCCCGGGGAGTCCAAGCGGATAGCGATGGCTACCAACAGAAAAACCGGCCAGAGAACTAGGCCCCCCAAGGCCACAACCATGATGTCGACGGCCCGCTTGACGGAGACCACCAAGCTTGGGTAGGTCACCCGACTCAGGTCGATCAGCTGTAGCTCCCCGAGCTCGGCCACTTCCAGGCGCGGGCTGACGATTCCCCAGGTGAAAGGAACCTGAAGCACACGAATGCCCATTTGGGCGCAACGTGTCGTCAGCTCCAGCGCATCTGAACGGGAGAGCCCGCGCGAGGCCAGGACGATGGTCTCAATCCCATGCTGGTTGATGATCTCCCGAAGGGTATCCGAGCTGCCTAACAGGCGGCCATCCGGCACCGTATTGGCCTCGCCGACGGGCGCAATGAAGCCTTTCAGAGAGAAAGCTCGGCGCCCCTCGCGGGCCAAGCGCTCCCCCATGAGGATGGCGTCCTCCCCCACCCCAAAGATCGCCACGCGTTCGGCGGCCAGCTGGGCCCCTCCCCGAGACTGCCAACGCAGCAGCAGAGCGCGCCAGAAAGCCAAGAGCGCAAAGCCCGTCCCCACCCAGGTCAGGAGCAGGAAGCGGGACCACCGCCGCGCTTCGGGCACGATCAGGTGAAGCAACGAGGCCAGGAGAAGGACTCCGATGGTGGCCTTAGAGATGCCGCCAAGCGAGCGAACCACGGTGCTGCTGCGGCTTGGATCGTAGAGCCCCTGGTGCCGTAGAAATCCCAACCAACCCAAGAGAAGCAAGCCAGCTGGCGGCATCCAGGGATTCAGGAGCCAGAGCTCGCGATACTGCACCTGGAGCAGCTGCTCCATGACCGGACGCCAGATCACCCACAGCTGCCAAGACAGTGCGAGCGCGCCAGCAAGAACGGCGATGTCCACCAAGCCTACGGCCAGGCGGATCCAATTGGTGCGGTGCATGGGCTACTGAGCCAAGATTGCGCCCGTGCCCTGGGCCCCATCAGAGATGGCGTTGCGGTACACCGCTGAGCCAGCCACGAAGGGCGCCAAGACAGTCTGAAGGCGACGGAAGAAGCGCTCCACATTGGCGATGGTCTTGGTGGGCACGTAGACGATGTCGCCCTGCTGCAGGTAGACCAGCTGGCTCATGTTGCCTTGGCTATAGATCGACGCCACATCCACTAGGTAGAGCTCTGGCTCTCCGGATACATCACCTCGAATCAGCAACACATTGTCCGTTCGCGCGTTGGTGTTGATTCCCCCAGCACGCACCATGGCCTCGAGCACGGTCATGTCTGACTCCAGCTGAAGCACGGCGGGGCTGGTCACCTCCCCCAAGACAAAGATCTTCTGACTGGAGAGTTCAACCACATTCACCGAGACCGACGGCTCACGGTAGTACTCGGTCAGGCTGGTCTCCAGCATCGTGACCAACTCGGGGTAGGTCAAACCGGCCACTTGCACGTGCCCCACGATCGGGAAAGTGATGCGTCCGTCGGGGGCGATCGTCACCGTCATGTCCAGGTCCGGTGCCTTCCAGACCTTGATGTCGAAGGTGTCTCCTGGGCCGAACACAAAGTCCTGCGCCGCGGGGGACCGCAGCTCAGGCACCTCTTCGACAGGAATTGGTTCCGTTGGGGCGACACGACCTGCGCAGCCGACAAGCACCAGCAGCAGGGAGAACAGGGACATCAATGCAGACATGAATGGGCCGTAGCGCAAGGTGAATGGACTCGTCAACCCTGGCTACGACACGGTACACTTAGCTGTTGAAACCCCAAAGGCCCTAATGCGCGTCGTGTCCAAGCATCTCCGCTCCCTCTTGCTCCCTGTCGGCGCCACTGCTCTGCTGGTCTTGGCGGGCTGCGGATTGGAGACATTCAACGAGACCGGCGTGGTGACCGAGAGTGGCCCCGCGGGGGACGCAGACACCGACGCGGACGGGGACAGCGACTCGGACGCCGACGCGGACGGGGACGGGGACTCCGACACCGACTCCGACACTGACACCGACATGAGCATCAGCGGTCTGACTCCAGATTGGGGCACGACTGCTGGGGGCACGGTGGTCACACTCAACGGCACCTTCACCGCCTCGAGCGGAGAGGTGCTCTTCGGCACCAAGGCCGGAAGCGTGCAGAACTGGAGCACGAACTCCATCTCTGTGAGCACCCCAAGCCAATCAACGGCTGGCTTGCTCGACATCACCGTCAAGAGCGGCAGCAACGAGGTCGTTGAGACCGAGGCCTTCACCACCTACCAAGACGCAACAGGCCAAGCCTCGGTGCTGGGGACCTTGAACTGGTGGGACTACAACGAGAACGTCTACGAGTCAGGCTTGGACTTCGGGGACGGAAGCATGTTCATGAACGTGCCCCTCGATATTCATTGGTGGGAGCTCTACGCCGCCTCCGAGGACAGCTGCTCGGACAACTTCGTCAGCTCCAAGGGCCTGAGCGTCTACTCCGACTTTGAGGTCTCTCAGGTACAGCTCAAGCAGAGCACCCGCACTGTGACCATGAGCTGGCAAGAGCCGAACCTGCGCTGGTACGGAGAGTACACTTCCTCACAGCTGGGCCAAGGCAGCGCGTATGACCTGCAGAGTGTCAACTCCGCGGTCTACCCCACCTTCTCCATCGCCGACGCAGCGCGGGGTCCAAAGGCCTTCACCGTGACCAGCCCGGCAGCTGTGACAGGCGCCTTCCAAAGTCTCTCACGCACCGGCCTGAACTTCAGCTGGAGCGCCAGCGGGGCCGACGCCGTCATGATCAACATCGTGGTGACGCCAACCGGTGACTTTGCAGATGCGGTGCACGACGTGACCTGCTGGGCCAAGAACGACGGCTCCTTTACCGTACCGTCTTCCCTTTTCTCCCAGTGGGGTAGCGGCAGCATCGCCTACCTGATTGTGGGTGCAGCCAAAGAAGGTACGGGTACCAACCCCATCGACAATGGGGACGCCCGCGTGGCGGGCGTTTACTGGCGTGTCTCGGCCGCCCAAACCCGGTGAGCGGTCCACGTCCATGAGCGCCCCTGAGCGCCTACACCTCCTGGGGTTGCCCATCGATGTCTTGGACCGCCAAGGCATGTTGGTCCAGGTGCGCCAGATGGTCGCAGCGCGCGTCCCCAAGACGGTGGCCTACCTTAACGTGCACGTGGTCAACAGCGCACGTGGCGACGCCGCTCTCAAACGCTTTCTCCAAGAAGCGGACCTCTGCTACGCCGACGGCCAAGGCATCGTGCTCGGCGCCCGCCTCCAAGGCAAACACCTGCCAGAGCGCATGACCGGTGCGGACTGGATCTGGGATCTCGCTGAGCTGGCAGAGAGCCAAGGCTGGACCCTGGCCTGGGTAGGAGGGGAGCCCGGCGTGAGCAAAGACGCTGCTGAGACGCTGCGCGAGAAGCACCCCAAGCTGAAGCTGCACCCGGAGCACGGTTTCCACAGC
>JBLHMA010000192.1:0-9627 GCA_047621545.1 Cognaticolwellia sp.
CTCAAAGACGCTCAGATCGGTGCTACCGCTCTCGAAGATCAGTTCGTCCATGAGCCCGTCGTCGTCGCCATCCTCGTTGGCCCAGCCCTGGTCTAGGACGAAGGCCTGTTCAGCTTGCTCGTTGATGACGGTGATCTGGTCTGCTCGAAGCTCACCGCTACCCACGCTGAACAGAGGCACGTTTACTGTGGTGCGCTCGCCAACGGTCAAGCCGCCGGCGTCGGCCAGAGGGGCCACCTTCATGGAGCGGGTGCGCTCGGTGACGCTGTAGTCCTGCTGGCAGGCGGTAAGCAAGAGAAGCTTAAGCATCGTCAGTCTCCAGGAGCCGTGCTTGGCGTTCCCCGTGCAGCCGCTTGGTCTCAGTGTCCAAGACCTGGACGGTCTTGTTGTAGAGGAAGCGGGCTTGCTGCGGGTTGTCGCCGATGCAGACCAGGCCCAGCTTTCCGAACTCTGAGAGCGCCCCCATCAAGTGGAAGACCACCCCGCGCTCGCTGGCGCCGTGGAAGTGGATGCCGTGGTAGACGGCGATGTCGATGAGGTCGTCGGGGGAGAGACCTCGGTAGGCCGGTTTGTAGAGGGTGTCGCTGGCGTAGTAGAATTTTGGCCGCCCCGTTGGGGTGAGGAACTGGCCGGTTTGCGGATCAAAGATACCGTCGGTGAGGAATTTCAGAGTCAGGAAAGGATGGGTCGTTCCCCCCTTTCTCAAGTTGACCTCGATCGCATAGTGGGTCCAGCCGTTGTCGCTGCGCACGCTGACAAAGTCGGTGGCAAAACGTCCAACGACACCCTTGTCTGCTAGAACCTGAGCCACCTTGAAGGAGTCGTTCTGCACATCCAGGCGGTACTCGGCGTCGGCAGGGAAGGTGCAGCCCAAGAAGACCTGACCGTTGGGGCCGCCCAAGACCTGGTCGTGGGTGGAGATGATCTGCGCTTGGCCCAGGGCGTTGACCCGGCACTGGCAGGAGGGAGAGCGCTTGCCCTCGCCGTCGATCCACTGCTCGACCACGCCGCCCATAAAGGCGTACTTTTCCTTGAAGGTGGGCCAGGTCTCCGTCTTTGCCTCGAAACCCAAGCTGGGGAGCTGGGCGCGGATCCATTCCGGGCGCTCGCTCTCCTCCTCTGGGCATCCGGTAAAGCGGAAGACCGCGTTGCCCTCGCCGGAGAAGCCATCGTTGAGCTTGACCACGGCCTTTCGAAGCTCCGGATGCATGATCTTGAGCTTGGCCAGGGCGCCGACGATGTCGTCTTCGCTGCGCAGGCGCTCAAAGCCGTCGGGGAAGGTGACGCCGGCTTCGCGAAAGACTTCTCGGCAGCCTGACTTGGTGCCCAGGTCCCAGAGGGCTGGGTCGGTGGCGTAGAGGGGAATACCCAAGGAGACAGCCAAGCTGCGCTCCAGCGAGGTGCTGTTGAACACCGAGAGGTGGGCGCTCTCATGGTCGGGGATGGCGTCCAGGATGCGCTCTTGAAGCCTGGGACGGTCCAGCACCTTTTGGGAGAGCGGGATGGCCGAGGCATCCAAGCAGGAGAGAAGGTGCAGGCGGTTCCGCGCGTGGTTGCCGGGCACACCCGAGAGCAGCTGGAGGTAGTAGTCCACGATGCTGGGGTTGAGTGGCTGGGAGGTCACGTAGACCAAGCGCATGGTGGGTCGGCGCAGGAGCATCAGCATGTAGAGCAGGCGCTCTTCATAGTGGTGCACACCGCTGATCTTCTCCAGCTCAGCCTTGTCTAGACTCAGACTGGGCACAACCACCACGCTGTGGGGCTTGCGGGGGTCATTGGCGACCGCTTGGAAGAGGGGCGCGAGGCGCTCCTGGATCTTCTCAAAGGCGGCAATTTCTTCGGGGCTTCCGGGCAACATCATGGGTGGATGCTACCACCGCGTAGGGGCTTTCTCGCTACCAGAGCTCAGACTCTCCCAAGCTCACGGGGGTCACACCCAGGCGGTCTTGCCAGGGCAAGGCGGTACTCAGGCTGTCGGCGTGCTCGCTTGCGTAGACCAGGACCAAGCGTCGCAGGCCGGGGAGCTTGGGGTCGGCGGGCAGGACCAGGGCAGCCATGGCCACGTCCTGGAGGGGCAGGGCGGTCTGCTCCACCAAGCCCATGCGGGCATCGCTGAGGTGGGTGAGCTCTATGCCAACGCGCAGCTGCTCTTCTTGCTCCAGCAGGGAGACCCGCACCGTGTCGCCGAGATCTCCGAGCACACCGGGCGGGGAGACGACGGCGGTCTTGATGCCCTCTTGGAGCAGCAGAGTGTTGGCTCCGGTGGCGGAGGCGCCGGCCCTGCGCAGCTCCTCGACGAATGTGGGGGCCTCGTCTGCGGTCAGGAGCCTGAGCTGCCCGCCGTCCTCCCAGTCTTGGGCGCCCTCGCAGAGTGGTGTAGCAAACTCAACTTCTCTTAGGGCCTCCTCTGGCAGCTCGGCAAAGAGCACGGCCACGCCGGTGTTGTTGGTGAAGGGCGAGGGCGGCGGCGCGGAAGGGGGGCGCGCGGCGGCGGAGAGGGCCACGCCAGAGAGGGCCAGGACCAAGCCTGTCTGGGCTAAGGCCGGCAGGTGTTTGCGGTCTCGCAGGGCTTCTATGCGTTCGCGCAGGCCGCCAGAAGCTCCCAGTGCGGGTATTCCAGCGGGGCCCTTGGGCAGGCTTGCCACGGCGATGAGGGCTTGGGCATAGGCCCGCGGATCTTGTCGCCGGGTGACCGCATCGTCGGTGGCCAACTCCATCAGCTGGTGCAGGCGTCGACTGACCGCCCAGAGGGGCGCCAGGGGCCAGAGCAGCGCCAGAGTGAGAGAGAGAATCTCAGCTAGCCACGGATCCCGGCGGCGCAGGTGCATGGACTCGTGGGCCAACACCACATCCATCTGGGCGGGGTCGAGGCCAGTGGGAAGCAGAATGACGGGCCGCCACAGACCGGTGACCAGGGGTCCAAGGCTGGGGTGCTCCAGGATGGGCACGCCGACCGCAGGGGCGTTCTGCATGGGAGTGGCTTGGGCGATGAGCGTGTGCATGCGCTTCCAGGCCAGGGCCCGTCGAAGGCCCAGGAGCAGGCTGCCAGCCAGCCACACGCTTAGGGTGAGCCAAGCCCAGGTTGAGGGAGCGGCCGGCAGGGCGCTGGCCTGGACCACCCACTCCTGAGGGGCGAGGGCCAGGGGGCTCTGCCAGTGCAGTGGGATGAGCAGCCGCAGGGGGACCGGGGCATAGAAGAGCATGCGCCAAGCCGGGCGTACTCTGGCCCCCAGGGCGAGATCGGCCAACAGACCCAGCGCCAAGAGCAGGGACGTCCAGGCGAACATCGCCGCCGCCCAGCTCAGAGCGGCCTGGGCCCAGAGTTCGGTCATGTAGGTTCTTCGCCCGCATCGATGAGCTCGAGCAGGGCTTGGCGCTCGGCGTCGCTCAGATCCTCCTCTTGGGCGGCAAAGGCCAGAGCGGGGGCTGCGGAGCCGCCAAACACCACGTCGCGGAAGCGCTCCCAGGCGCTGCGCCGGGCGCACTCTCGGCTGAGCACGGCGCTGTAGGTCCACACGCCGCCCTGCTTCTCAGCGTGCACCATGCCGGCCTTTCCCATGCGGTCCAGCTGGGTCTTGACCGTGGAGTATGCCCAGCCGCGCCGCTCTTTTAGAGCCGTGGTCAGGTCGCTGGCGCTGGCGCTTCCAGCGGTCCAAAGCGCGTCCATGATGTCCCACTGGGCATCGGTCATTCAGGCTCCCGAGGGGTTGGCACTACAGGTGTAGCACACAGCCTTAGGGAGTCGCTACCCCCGCAGGAGGACCCGCTGGGTGGCTACTTGCCGGACCCAGAAATCACGGCGTAGGGAGTTTTGAGCAGGAGCTTGAGATCCAGGAATAGACTCCAGTTGTCGATGTACTGAAGATCCAGTTTCATCCAGGTCTTAAAGTCGATGTCGTTCCGGCCGCTGACTTGCCAGATGCACGTAATTCCGGGCTTCATGCTGAGGCGGCGCATCTGCCAGCGCTCGTACTGAGCGACCTCGGAAGGAATGGGGGGGCGGGGGCCGACCAAGCTCATCTCTCCCATCAGGACGTTCCAGAACTGGGGGAACTCGTCCAGGCTGGTCTTGCGGATGAAGCTTCCTATCCGTGTGATGCGGGGGTCGTGGGTCATCTTGAAGACCGGCCCGTCCATCTCGTTGGTGTCCGCGAGCTTGGACTTGAGGGCCTCGGCGTTGGTCACCATGGACCGGAACTTCCACATCTTAAAGTCACGGCCGTAGAGGCCGGAGCGCTTCTGGCCGAAGAAGACGGGACCGCCTGGGTCCTCGATCTTGATGGCCAATGCGACCGCTGCCATGACAGGACCGGAGACGGCCAGGGCGGCTAGGGACAGCACGATGTCCATCAGGCGCTTGATGACCAGCGCCTCGGTGTTGCGTGGGGTGGCCGAGAAGCTGAGCACAGGGCGGCCTTCCACCTCCCGCAGCTCGGCTTGGGCGACCCGCAGGCCCAGGAAGTTGGCGTCGATGGTGAACTCGACCCCGAGTTCCTCGCAGGAATCGGCGACGCTGCGCAGGGTGGCGGTGTCCCAGGCGCGGCCGGAGAGGTAGACTTGGTTGACCGGCAGCTGCTCAAGCAGCTTGGGCAGGTCTTTGACGCGGCCCAGGACCTTGTAGGCGAGCACCGAGGACTCGCGTTCCTCTTCCTGGTCGGGGTGCACCACGCCTAGAACGTGCAGGCCCCACTCCTTGTGGTCCTCCAAGGCCTGGATGTAGGGCAGGGATTCCCCAGCGGTGCCCACTACCAGGACGTTGTGGGCATCCAGCCCGCCTCGCGCACGGGAGCGCATATAGGCCAGCATCATGCGCCGGCTGATGAACACGCCCAGCAGGGAGAAGATGGCAAAGCCCACAAACAGGGAGCGGGAGAGCACCGCGATCTGCTGGAAGAGGAAGAGCACGCCGAGGGAGACGAAGGCGCCCATCAGCGTGCCCGTGGCGATGCGGATGAGCAGGATGTCGGTGCGCATCCGGCGCAGGCCGTCGTAGGTCTTGGCCCAGGTCAGGCCCAGCAGCCAAGCAGGCAGGAAGATGGCGAGCATTTCTAAGTGGGGCTCGACGGCCAGATCTTGCAGGGTGCGCTCGGCACCGGGGAACAGGTCAAAGGGCCAGTACTCACGTGCCAGTGCGCGGGTGGCCAAGGCGACCACGTACATCGCGCCTACAACCACAGCATCGAAGATGCGGGCGCCGAGCTTAAGTGCGGCGTTCTGTTGTCGCTGCATGGGGGCTCCAGGACGAGGGTAGTTAGGGTATCTGCTAGGCCGGGCCCCTGCAGCCTTGTAATCCTGTCACTTGAGCGTTGACGATGCCTTTGCCCACCGAACCAGAGCTCCAGGTCGCCTCTCTCATCGTTGGCGGCGGACGGCCCTTTACATTGATTGCGGGTCCCTGTGCGATCGAGTCCCGAGACCACGCCCGGAGGCACGCGGGTGCCATCCAAGAGATCTGCGCGAAGCTGGGGGTCGTCCTGATCTACAAGTCCAGTTTTGACAAGGCCAACCGCAGCAGTCTGGCCTCGTATCGGGGACCGGGGATGGACGCGGGGCTGCAGATCCTCTCCGAGATCCGGGCTGACTTTGGTTTGCCGGTGACCACTGATCTACACCTCCCAGATCAAGCCTCAGCGGTGGCCCAGGCTGTGGACCTGCTCCAGATTCCTGCCTTTTTGTGCAGGCAGACTGATCTGCTGGTGGCGGCGGGCCAGACAGGGCGGCCAGTGAATGTGAAGAAGGGCCAGTTCATGGCCCCCAAGGAGATGGCCTACGCGGTGAACAAGGTGACGGAGTCCGGCGGCGGAGGGGCCATGTTGACCGAGCGAGGTCACAGTTTTGGCTACCAAGATCTGATCGCTGACATGCGCGGGCTGCCTCAGATGCGCGCCCTGGGCGTGCCGGTGTGCATGGACGCCACTCACGCAGCGCAAAAGCCAGGTGCTCTGGATGGAAAGACCGGTGGGGACCGGGCCGTGGCGGAGCTCTTGGCCCGGGCAGGCGTGGCGGTGGGCGTAGACGCGCTGTTTTTGGAGGTGCACGAGGACCCGGATTCTGCGCCGAGCGATGGGCCCAACATGATTGCGCTCTCGCGTTTGCCTGCGGTGCTGGCTACCTTGGTGGCGATCGACCGAGTGGTCAAGGAGAGCTGAGATGTTCAAGATGAAACTTGCCCTTGGGGCGCTGAGCCTGCTGGCCCTGGGCGCTTGCGCCGGCCCCAGTCAAGGAGTGTGGTGGGTGGAGCTGGATCTTGAGGATGCGGCCACCTGTTCTCAGAGCGTGGCCCACAACTTCGCCGACGCCAGCGTTGCGGCTGAAGCTGTGGACGAGGACCCCTGGGAGCGAGAGACGGCGGCCACCCAGAGCGGCGCCGGTTTCTTTGCCCTGGTCACCCAGGACCCAGCGGGCTTGATTTGGACCCACGCCGGTGAGGTGCTCCAGGGGACCCAAGAGGGCAAGAGCTGGTCCTTGGAGGGAGAGGCCTGGGAGCAGGGCACCCGGAGCGACAGCCACCCCGATGGCTACGTCTTTAACGCCACCGAGTCTCTCACCAGCTCGACAAAGGTGGAATTCACCCAGGACAAAGGAACCCTATCAGGCACTTGGACGCTCGTCAGTACCGGCGATCGGACCTACACCGAGAGCGATGACTGGGCGGTGGATCTGGCTCAGGCCAGCCAGACTCCCGCGGGCACGGTACTCTTCTTGGAGGACGGCACCCCAGCGAGCAATTCTCCCGATTTCGAGGACTGCAGCAGCGCGCCCTGCTCTCTCTCCGTCCTGGATACCTGCAGCCGAAGTGGGCCAGTGAAGGCGACCCTGACCGAGCTTGAGCCTGGAGACTTTGAGGGCATCGCCGAGGCTGGCTACGCCTCGGGGCTCTGATGGGAGGTTAGGATGGGGACAATGTCCCCTCGCCCCAAGCGGCCGGGCCCCGCGCCATCTGGTCCGGGGCTGCGGCCACCGCGTCCCGAAGACCGCCGAGCCGAGCAAGAGGGACCCGCACCAGTCGCGGTGATCAAGGACCTGAGGGAGCTCTGGGGGCATCGGGATCTGCTGCTCCAGTTCGCCTTTAATGACCTGAAGCACCGCTACATCGGCAGCCTGATGGGCGTGTTCTGGATGGTCATCAACCCGATCATCGAGCTTGGAACCTACACCTTCGTCTTCCACGTGCTCATGCAGCAGAACTTCACGCCCCAGGGAGGCGTGGTGCACTACTCGCTGTTCCTGTTTTGCGGGATGGTGGCCTGGTTCGCAGTGGCCGACGGGCTGAACCGGTCCACAACCGCGATTACCAGCCACGCACACCTGATCAAGAAGGTGAACTTTCCCGCCGCGGTGTTGCCAGCTCACTTGGTGCTCTCGGCGGTGTTCAACCAGGGCGTGCGCACCGGTATTCTGGCTCTGGGCGCCATCTTTCTGGGCAACGGCCTGAGCATTCACTTCCTCCTGGTGCCCGTCTTCGTGCTCCTGCAGACCCTGTTCGTCTCGGGGCTGGCGTTCTTTTTGAGCACGGCCCAAGTCTACTTCCGGGACACGGCCCACTGGGTGAACGCCGGCCTGCTGGCCTGGATGTTCATCACGCCGATTTTCTACCCCGCCGATGCCTACCCCCAGCAGGCGCAGCTCCTCTTGCAGCTCAACCCCCTGGCCCATGTGGTGGGCATCTACCAAGAGCTCATCCTGAACCAGAGAATGCCAAACCCGCGGCAGATGATTCTGGTCACGGTGTTCAGCATCGGCTTTTTTGTGGCCGGCTACTCGGTGTTCGCGCACCACCGAAAGAACTTCGCCGACCTAGTCTGAGCGGGAGGGTCTGAGCGGGAGGGTCTGAGTGGCCGAGTCTGAGCGGCCGAGTCTGGCTTGCGTTGACGACCAAACTTGTCTACCCTCAGGTGACGATTCACCGAGAGGCGAGACTGTGTGCATGTTCTGGCTTGTGTTGGCGTGTCGTACCTATGTTGTGACTGTCCCCCAGGAGTCTACTGCGCCGGGAGATGGCGATACGTCTGTGGAGACAGATTCAGAGCCTTTTGAGCCCGAGCCGCTGCAAGAGCCCGAGGCGCTTTACTGGGGAGACTGGGACTGCGGTCCGCCTGCGTGGGTGGTGGCCCAGGCCGGCGAGAGCCTGTGGGTTGAAGCCGGAGAGGAGGTGCGGATCGACGCCGGACTCATGGAGGGTGAGCGTGCGAGCTGGGCCTTGCTTCAAGGGGAAGCGGAGCTGGAGGCAGACCAGGGAGAAGTTCGCTTTACTCCTGCCCAGGAGGGACTCTATGAGCTGCGCTTGATTGTGGAGAGCGCCCAGGATCAAGACAAGGACAGGGTGCTGGTGCAGGTGGGCGGGGAGGTGGCGCCTCCGAGCGCGGTGGTTCCCGACGCGATGGAGCTGTACATCGGGGAGAGCGTGACGCTCGATGCCTCGGGTAGCACTGGCCCCGAAGGGGTCGAGTTGCTGACGGTTTGGACGCTGGTGGAGCAGCCTTTGGGGAGCGAGATCGAGGTGCTGGGTCAAGACGGCGCGCGCCTGGCGTTTACTCCGGATGTACCGGGTCTCTACACCTTCCGGACCGAGGTCAGTGCGGGCGCGGTCACCGACCGGGCCACGGTGCGCGTGTCGGTGACAGGGCCCGTATGGGCTCCGGGCTATCTGCCGCTGGAGTCGGTCATGTTGAGCGCGACGGGCCTGGAGGGGTGGACGCCGGATGTGGTGGTGAAGTGGGCGGGCATAGACGGTGTGCTGCCTGTTGAGCAGATGCCGGAGCGCTTTGGGAGCTGTGTGCCGCTCATTCCCCAGGGCGCCACGCAGCTGGAGCTCAAGGTGGTCTTCGAGGGCCCCGAGAGCGGCGAGGTCTTGGCGCGGCACTACCCCAAGTACGTCGTGCTCGACGGACCTTGGCCCCAGGCGGTGGCGCTGTTGGAGACACCGGGCGCGGTCCAGGTGCGGTCCCTGGGGGGCCAGTGGGTGATTCGTTCCGGGGCGCAGACGGAGCTGCTTATAGGCAACGTTGATGGGGGATTTGAGGGCTGGGGCGCTGGAGATTGGGGCTGGGGGGCACGCCTTTTCGAGGTGGCCAACCTGGCCTCGGGGGCGGTGGTGGTCGCAGACCGTGGGCCGGTCGAGGTGTTCTCGGAGCCCGGGGTCCGCTTGGGCGAGGGCCGAGATGCCGCTTTTCTCCTGGACGACCCTGCCGGGGATTGGCTGCTTGTGGACGGGGTGCTCTACGATTCGACCCTTCAGGCCCAGGGGGAGCTGCGGCGAGATGGGGGGCAGGTGCGCTTGGACGAGGCGCTCAGCGCGGACCTGGACGGGGACGGGGAGCTGGAGCTGGTGGTCATCGAGCGGGTGGGGGTCGAGCAGGTGCTGCGGTACTTCGCGTCCTGGCCAAACGAGGTGGTTGAGGTCCAGGATGCGGCGTCCGCTCCGGTGCTCTTCAAGTTCGGCATGGCCGCCGGTGAGCTGGACGGTGACGGCTACCCGGAGCTGTTGTTGAGCGATGGGCACGCTGTGTACCAGGTGTCGGGGGGCGCGGAGGTGTTGCTTGAGCCGGTGCTGTGGGTCGATGCGGGGGGGGAAGAGCTGACGTCTCCCCAGCTCATGGATGTGGACGGAGATGGGGCCTTGGACTT
>JBLHMA010000193.1:0-9607 GCA_047621545.1 Cognaticolwellia sp.
TTGCGTCCCTGGCGCAGCAGCTCAGGGGGCATGTCTGCGAGCCCCTTTCTCCACTTGGAGTTCAGCAGCAGCGCGTACCAAGTGTTGGAGGCGTTTCTGCGGATCCAGCTGTAGTCCTCGGCAGCCTTGTCCCGGTCCTTGAGCGCTGAATAGCTCTTGCCTCTGTAGTAGCGCGCGCTCAGCCCGGTCTCGCCGCCCTTGGCCACGATGGGGTCCATACGGGCAATGGCTGCCTCGTACTCGCCCATCCGGTAGGTATCAAAGGCAGCAAACCAAGCGGCCGCCGTGGCCACGGAGCCTCTGCCCTTGGCCAGGACCTCCCAGTGCTCTCGGGCCCGCTCGTAGTTGCCCGCCATTTGTTGGGTGTGGGCCACCACGTCGCGCACATTCCGGAAGCGGCCTGACTTGCTATGCTTCTCCAAGCCAAGCTCGCCAAACTCGGCGGACTCCTTGAAGTAGCCCCCACGGAAATAGGCTCGGAAGGCGTACCAAGCGTCTTCAGAGTTGGGCTTGGCCTTGTAATTGCGGGCGAAGGAGTCACCCAAGGCGCGGTACTGCTTGGTGCGCCAGGCAAATGTGCCGCCTTGGGCGGCCTGCCAGGCCTGAACTTGGGCATCGTCTGGGTTCTGGGCGCCGATCTCCTTGTAGAGCGACATAGCCTCGTCTTTGAGGCCGCAGTCCCGCAGGCTGACCGCGCGGAGCTGGGCTTCGCGAACGGCTCCCAGGCTGGGCGCTTCCAGATCCTCTTCCTCCAAGAGTGCGTCGAGAGCGGCTTGAGCGGCCACAGCGCTGCAAGGGTGCTCGAAGTTCACCGTG
The DNA here is from genome assembly GCA_047621545.1 of Cognaticolwellia sp. Lineage (GTDB taxonomy): Bacteria > Myxococcota_A > UBA796 > UBA796 > CAJQPC01 > CAJQPC01. The sequence continues at coordinate 817 of JBLHMA010000193.1, forward strand.
AGGGTCTTGAGCAGCATCGCCCCACGCTCGGGGTTCGCGTTCGCCTCGGCCAGAGCCATGCCCAGCCGCAGCTCTTCGGCCCGAGGTGTATCCGGGTTCAGCTCCAGGTACTCCTTGTAGGCGGCGATGGCGCCACTCTTCTGACCGGCAGCGACCAAGGCATCACCACGCAGAACCAAACACTCTTCGGCGTGGGGTCCCTCGGGCCACTTGGTGCGGTAGGTGGCGCATTCCCCTGCGGCGACGGTGTGGCGTCCGCGCTGGTGGTCGGTCCAGGCCTCGTACCAGGCGCCGTGCATGGCCAGTGGGCCGTTGGCGACCCGGACAGATGTGAACTGAGCAGAGGCCAGGTTCCACTTGCCCTGATCCATGTAGAGCCAGCCCAGGAGGAAGCGTCCGGCAGATCGCTCGCGACCATAGGGGCCGGCGCTGGAGACCAGCCAACCTTCCAGGGCCGTGACCGCCGCGGCCGAGTCGCCGCGCTTGTGCAGAGCGATGCCCTCTGCCAGGGAGGCCTGAGCGGTGGGCACAGAGCCGGGCGCGATCACCGGTGGTTCCGGCAGGATCGCACCTCCAAGGAGCAAAAGCCCCAGGGGGAGAGCGGAGAGCATCAGGGGCGCAGTTGGTCCTTTTTCACGTCCAACAGGTAGTCGCTTCCTTCCTCTACGAACAGTACGTCGTACACTGGTCCTGGGTGCAGGGCCTGGATGGTGCCGCGGCGGCCGTCCAGCAGTTCCACTGGATCACCCAAGTGCTTGGCGCCTTTCATGGTCGGGCAGGGGACCTGGGGCTCGTCGTACTCCACCCACTCCGCCCAGCCGCCGACCAGAACTCGGGCGCGGCCCCAGCCCTGCTCTCTGAGCCACGCGGCCAATTCCTCGGCATGCTGCTCCATGGTCGCGTCGTAGACGGCGATCCAATGATCTTTGGGGGGCAGCAGCTCGACGCGCAGTTTGAGTTGGGTGCCGGGCAGCAACAGGGCCTTGGGCATCACGCCGACGATCCACTCGGCCGGCGGGCGGGTGTCGATCAGGGTCACGCCCTCATCGCCCATGACTTGGGCGGCCAAGTAGGTCCGCCCAATGTGTTCCTTGTGGTTGGGTCCGGGCGTGTCGCCATCGCCGTCCACAAGCTTGGGGATCTTGCTCGCGTCGTAGACGCCCTTGGTGCCTTTGGTCTTGACGGTCGTGCGCGCCTCGGCGTCGAACTCCATGCCAAAAGCCTTGAGAGCAATCTTCTTGGCAGCCTTCTTGAACCGGTCGCGGATCATCGGAACACTCCTACGCTTCCATGCTGCCACATCTGGGTCGGGTGACGCTGGGGAGGATTCGCCGTAGAATGCCCAGCACGGAGTCGTACATGTTCTTAGTCGCGCTGTTGCTGGGTTGTCCCCCGCCGATCATCCCATTGGACGATTCGGGTCCGGTGGACACACAGGACACCCAAGACGTCGATGATTCGGGGGGCCCAGAGGACAAGGACAGGGACGGATACACCGCCGATGTGGACTGTGATGACTTTGATGCCAAGGTAAACCCTGGGGCCACCGAGGTTTGGTACAACGGCATCGACGAGAACTGCGACGACAACGACTGCGACCAAGACGTGGACGGTGAGGGCGCGGACATCGCGGGTTGCCTGGGTCAAGGCTTGGACTGTGACGACAAGGACCCTGCCATCCGACCGGGCGCGCCAGAGACTTGGTACGACGGGGTGGATCAGGACTGTGATGCGCATTGTGACTTTGACGCGGACTTTGACGGGTGGGCTCGAGACGACGCCTTCGGTGGGGACTGCACGGCCGGCGACTGCCAGGACACGATGGCGGACGTGAACCCCGACGCGTTGGACTATCTGGATGGCGTGGACACCGACTGCAGCGGGGGCAGCGACGACTTGAACCAGCTGGATGATGTGGTGCTGATCAATGGGGACGGCGGTAGCTTTGGCCTGTATTTGGCTACCAGCGACAGCGACGGTGACGGGCACGAGGAGCTCTGGATCTCCTCACCGGCCTACGCCGAGAGCGGCGGCGGACAGGGTAGCGTGGTGCGCTTCGACGGAGCGACCCTGAACACACGCAAGAACAACAGCTTGGCGTTCCTCAAGGCGGAGAGCAACATCACGGCGTCCACTGGGAGCGGTGATCTCGGACAAGGCCTATCGGTCCTGGACCTGCGGGCAGACGGCAGCGCGCAGCTGCTGATGGGCAACGAGGGGCAGAACCAAGTCTTGCTCTTCGGCGAAGAAGCTGCCACCAGCTCTGTGTCCAGTAGCAACGCATCCACTGCTTGGGGGAGCGTCGGCTACGTGCTTGGAGACGGTAGCTACAACCAGCTGACTACGAACGGCAGCACCTATCTACTGATGGGCGCCACCCAGGCCGACGATGGCTCCGGCGGGGCGGTATTCCTGCTCGACCAGCTCGCCATCACCACTGGAGTGAGCACGCTGGACACCGCCGGCTATCTGCTCAACGCCAGCTCCGCGGTAGCGGATGGCTTGGGTGCAGGGGTGGCTGTCTTAGACCTGGACGGAGATGGGCTCGACGACCTGGTGCTCGGGGCTCCTGGGACCGCCGCCTCCGATGGCAAGACAGAGGTAGGCCGTCTTTATGTGCTCAGCGACGAGGTCTTGGTGGACATGGACCAGGGAAGCTTTGGATTGAACGTCGACATCAGCTCTCAGGCCCAGGTTCTTGGAGACGTAGCGGGGGCTCGCTTCGGTTTGCAGCTCTTGGCGTTGCCGGACACGGATGGAGATGGCAACGACGACCTGATCGCCGTCTCCCAGACCACTGGGGGAACGCGCTTGCACGTGCTCTACGGCGGCAGCTCCTTCTTCGACAAGTCGGCGAGTCTCACGGACCGCATCCAGATCCCCAGGGAGAGCAACCGCGCGGCACCCTTCATGGTGGCCGGCGACCTGGACGCCGATGGTCTGGGTGACCTGGTCCTGGGCAATGGGGATGGGGACACGGTCTATGTATTCATGGACGGTACTCTGGGCAGCAAGCCCAGCTTGACCACGCTGGATGCCGATGCTGTGATGCTCGGGGCGCCCGGCTCCGGATTTGGGACCAGCCTCAGCCTTGTGGATGCCTTGGACGCCGACGGCCAAGATGAGCTCGCGGTCGCGGCTCCAGCAGGCGTTGGCGCGGTGTATCTGGTCCCGATGGGCTTTTAGGTCCTGGCCTGGATAGGCTGACAACCCCTCAGAGAGAGATGTGAATGGCCTTGTGGAAAGACATCGTCTTTGGTCGCCCAGACGGCATTCGTCAGTCCATCTACCGTTCTGTGACGGGCAATACGGCGGCAGATACGGCCGCTGTAGGCAAGCCCGAGCCAGTGTATGAGAGCGCCGAGCAAGCGCTCAATCTGGGCATCGAGGCGCCTAAGGATGTCACCCCTCCCAGCGGCTATGAGGTCGTGCTGCACAAGGATGCCTTAGAGGCGGGCAAAGTGATCGAGGTCATTATTGCTGGCAACGCCATCGCTTTGGCCCGTACTGAGCAGGGCTACTTTGCCTTGGACAACCGCTGCCCTCGCACCGCCTGTGCTCTGGGCGAGGGGACTATGGATGGCAACAAGCTGACTTGTCCCACCCACGGTTGGGTATTCGATGTCACCGATGGTGCCTGCGAGATCAGCCCCAAGGATGCCGTGCCAACCTACCCGGTGCAGGTCGTTGGCGACGGGGTCTGCGTCAAGATCTGAGTTCTCGGGCGCCGAGCCTAGAATTCAGGGGGCTGCTTTGGGCTCCACGGGTCCGTCTTGGGGCGCTGCGTCAGGCGGCAGCGGCTCTACTGCGCCCAGGTAGTGCTCCAGGGTCTGGCCCTGGTCGTCGGTGTAGTCCTTCAGATCGCTGATGAAGTAGGCGGGGTCCTGTGTGCAGCAATACGCGGTGCCGCCACGGATCTCTCCTAGGTCTCGAACGTGCAGTGGACGGGTCGCGGTCGGCACAGCGACAAAGCGCAGGGTGCCGTCCCGCTCCACCTGGAACTTGGTGTCCAACGGACCAAAGAACACGGGCTCCAGTTGGCTGGGGAATCCACTCCAGAAGACCAACTCAGGCGTGGGCTGGTCTGTACTCGAGAAGACCGTGGCCACCTTCGTGTACAGCGGCGTGGCGTTTCTCTCGGCGCACGTACGTATGGCCAAAGCATCGGTCCTCTTTACAAATATGGGGTCCATAAAGACCTGCATCATTTTGCCCGTGTCCCGGTTGCGCGTCCGCTCCATGGGCGGACCCATGCCGGTGCGGAGGTGTTCGGGCAGGGTGGTGAAGAGGATTGCCACCTCTTGTCTCTGATAGCGAAGCTTGTGCTTTGTTGTGCCTGAATTGACCAGGTTGGGGCCTGTGGAGATTTCGATGAGGTCGAGCTCACCCTTGGCACAGGGGTAGCTGGCCAGGACCGTAGTCTTGCCATTGTTGTTCAGGAAGCTGCAGCCCAAAATCAGCCACGCTACTCCCATGAGTCCACCTCCGGTACGGCAGGTCCCAGGTCCTTGGGATCGGGAATGGGCCACTTTTCAGCCCACAGATCGTGCCCGCCGTCGACGGTCCAGGTCTGGCCCGTCACGTAGTCCCCGGCTGGGCTGGCCAAGTAGGCCACCAGCCATGCGATCTCCTCTCTGCGCGCCAAGCGCTTGAGGGGGACCATGCCAGGCATGCGGTCCAGGATCCCTAGCCCTGCGGGGTAGGTTCGCAGCCCGCTTGATGCGACCAGACCTGGCGCGATGCAGTTGATGCGCACCCCCCGCTGGGCCCACTCTACGGCCAGAGTGCGGGTCATCGCCTCCACCCCGGAGCGCGCGGCGACGCTGTGGGCCATGCCTGGAAAGCCTCGATTCGTGAGCATGGTGATGTTGACGATGCGCCCACCCCGTTTGAGCATGCAGGCCTTGGCCACCTCTTGGGTCAGGCTCCAGGTCCCGGTCAGGTTGGTGGCGATGACCGCATCCCAGCCGTTGGGAGAGATGGTCTCGGCCGGTGCCAGGAACTGTCCGCCGCCGTTGTTGACGAGAATGTCGATGGGGCCCAGCTCTTCGATGATCTCGGCCACACAGGCTTTGACGCGCTCTCGGTCGCGGATGTCCAGGGCCTTGGCAAAGATGGGCGTGCCGATCTCTTCGCTCAGGGCGGCCGCCGCTTTCTCGAGCCGCTCGATCTTGCGGGCTGCGATGACCACCTTGGCGCCAAGCGAGGCCAGCTCGCGCGCGACCTGTGCGCCGATGCCGCTGCCGCCGCCAGTGACCAGGGCCACCTTGTCCTTGAGCAAGTCGTCTCTAAATAGGCTGGACATCAGTCCTCCAAGTCGCGCCCTTGTTGGGCATTCCAGATGGGGTCAATCAGGCTCTCAAACTCAGGAACAGGTGTCAGCCCCAGGCTTCGGTCTGCCGAAGCGCGCCACTGGGCACCGTCCACGGTGGGTTTGGCGTGCGGAGCGGGTGGTCGCAGCCACCAGATGACTACGGCGCCGTGGTCTTCGGGCTCACCCAGTCCCTGGGAGAGCTCTCGAATACGTCGGTTGAGCCGGTTCTTCGGGAGCAGGTTGCCAGGCAACGCGTCCAGAGCGACGGCGCCCACGCCCTGCTTGGCCAGATCTTGTCGAGCGCTCTCAGGGGGCGGCGCGGGCTTGCCACCGGACTCCAGAGCCTCCAGCCAGATCAGGAGCTCTTGTGCCTGGGTCCAGGCTTGCCAGTCATCTGGCATGGGAGCGCCTGGGGGTAGCAGCAGTGGGTTGACCACCGGATGTCCGTGCATGCGCTGGTGTCGGCCTACGACGGGGGCATGCAGCCCATCTCGGCGCAAGGGCAGTTCGAGCACGGCGCCGTCGGCTGCAGCCACAACCGTCCAGGCCATCTCCTCGCTTAGGTCCTGTGTCTGGATGGGGGCGTTCCCCGAGAGCAGCATGGCCTCGATGACGAGAAAAGAGCCCCACAGTCCAGGTCTCGGAAGGTGCATACAAGCCGCCGCCAGAAGTCCCAGGGGAAGGATCATGCCCCAGCGCTCCGGCCAGGTCAGGCGGTCCAAGAATGGGTGCACCCAGCCCAACCACTCAAAGGGCATGGACACAGGATTACCGCCGATGAGCACCAGCTCCTCGCCCCACTTCAGCCAGGGGCCCAAGATCATGATGTAGGCCACGGCGGCCATCGCAAGCCAAGGCAGCAGGGTCTTGAGCTTGCCCTGTCTCCAGGCCAGCCCCAGCGCGGCCAGAGTGCCCAGGGTCAGCACCCATGAGATCCGGTTGCTGCGATCGATAGGTCCGGAGACGAAGGGGAACCAGAGAGGAGCGCCGTGTCCCGCCTCGAACTGCTTGGCGGCGGCCAAGGCGCTGTAGTCCGCCGGTAAGTTCAGAGGAGCGGGGGCACTCTCGGGCGAGGTCAGTGGGAGTTGGTCCCAGCTCAGGGCAAAGGGCGCCAGTGCGGGCAGCGCAAAGAGAAGAGCGATACCTGCCGCCGCGCCAAAGCGCATCCAGCTCTGGCGGCTCATCCCACGGGCAGCCCCTAACAGCATAGGTAGGCTACCCAGTGCCGCAAAAAGGGCCAAATACCAGTAGCTGAGGGCGGCCCCTAAGATGAAAAGACCGGCTCCAAATGCGTCCCGCCATCGCCCACTGGGCTGGAGTAAGCGGTGGAAGCACGCCAGATAGAGTGGGATCCAGAAACACAAGGTCTGGGGTGCGTGATGCAGGTTGACCTCGCGCAACAGAGCATCGCAGGCAATCCAGCCCAAGCCCATCAGCCAACCGGCCCCCTCGCGGCTCAGACCCTTGCGGCCCACGGCGAGTGTGCGGCCCAAATGGTGGGCGGCCAGGGCTGCTGCCAACAGGGAGCCGACCCAAAGCAGGTTGTCGGCCAGCGGGAAGGGAAAGACCCAACCCAGCATGCCCCCAAGAGTGTGGTCCATCACGTTCGGGGTCAGCAGCAACACCGGGTAGCCGCTGGGCCAGAACACATCGTACGAGGTCGGCCACTCCGAGGGACTCAGGAGGGTTGGGCCAACCAGTCCCCGCAGCCAGACGGTGTCCCCCGAGTCCACGTTCGGGAATCCCGGCAGCATGGAGGAGAGGTGGCCCATCAAGGGCCAGGTGAGCGCCGTGATGGCCAGTAGGTAGCCCAGCACTCGGCTGAGCCACTGGACCGGCGGCCACTTCAGCAGTGAGTCAGATATCCAACGAATCAACCTGGGCCGCCCGCGACATGATGAAGCTGTAGCGAGGTGCCGGGTCTTTGCCCATCAGGTCGGAGATGACCTGGTCGGTGGTGAGTTGAGCATCGTCGGGGATGATGACCCGAAGCAATCGCCGCCGCTTTGGACAGAGAGTGGTCGCGTAGAGGGTCTTGGGCATCATCTCGCCAAGGCCCTTAAAGCGGCTGATCTCGGGCTTGTAGCGGGCGGGAAGCTTGGACAGGATCCGGTCCTTCTCCACATCGTCCGCCGCCCAGTGACTCTCTTTGCCAACATCGATGCGGTACAGCGGCGGTTGGGCCAAGAAGACGTGTCCACCTTGAATCAAGCCGGGCAGGTGCCGGTAGAAAAAGGTCAGCAGCAAGGTCGCGATGTGGTGACCGTCCACGTCAGCGTCCATTAGCAGCACGATGCGCTCATAGCGCAACGCGGAGACATTGAAGTCCTTCCCCATACCGCAGCCAAGAGCCTTGACGATGTCCCCGAGTTCCACGTTTTTGAGCACCTGGGCCAGGGAGGCGGACTCGGTGTTCAACACCTTGCCGCGCAGAGGCAGAATGGCCTGCTTGGTGCGGTCGCGGCCCTGTTTGGCCGAACCGCCAGCGGAGTCACCCTCGACGATGAAGAGCTCCGAAGATGCGGGGTCTGAGGAGCTGCAGTCTGCAAGCTTGCCCGGCAGGTTCAGGCGGCGCGAGACCGCGGACTTGCGCCGGACCTTGGAGGCCGCCTCGCGGCTGGCCATTCGCGCCCGAGCGGACTGGATGGCGCGCAGCACGATGCCCTCGCCCCAGGACTTGTGCTCGTGCAACCACTGCTCGAATATCGGCCGAACGGCCCCGTCCACGATGGCGCGAGCATCCGGGTTGTTCAGCTTGTCCTTGGTCTGACCCTGGAACTGGGGGTCCTGGTGGTACAGGCTGACGATGCCGACAACGCCCTCGCGAATGTCCTCGGCGCTCAGCTTGATGCCCCGGGGCTCCAGCTGGTGGGCGTCGATGAAGGCGCGAAGTCCGCGCACGATGGCGTCCTTGAAGCCCTGCTCGTGGGTGCCGCCCATGCGCGTGGGGATGCCGTTCACGAAAGAGAGCATCTGCTCACGTGGGGAGTCGGTCCAGGTGAACACCACCTCCATGCGTGGCTCTTCAGAGTCGAACACAAAGGGTTCGGGTGCTGTGGCACGCTTCTCGCCCTTGTTCATCAGGTTCGTCAGGTAGTCGAGCACGCCGCCTTCGTGCTTGTACTCGACGCGGGTGCCGGCGCCTTGGTCTGAGAAGACGATGCGCAGACCCTTGTTCAGGTAGCTCTTGACCTCGAGCCGCTCACGAATGAGCTCGGGGTCAAAGCGCACGTCGCCGAAGATATCGGGGTCCGGCGTGAAGCTTATTGTGGTGCCCGTACCGCGTGCGGTACCCACTTCTTTGACGGGGCCCCGGGGCTTTCCGCGGCGGTAACGCTGTCGGTACAGCTTGCCATCCCGCTTGACCTCGGCTGTCATCGAGTTGCTCAAGGCGTTGACCGCTTTGGTGCCCACACCGTGAAGTCCGCCCGAGGTGTTGTAGGCCTTGGAGTCGAACTTTCCACCGGTGTGCATGTT
>JBLHMA010000194.1:0-9603 GCA_047621545.1 Cognaticolwellia sp.
TGCTGACCCCGCCAACACCTTCCGCGATGTGGCTACCGACTTCTCCGAGGACGCCTACAAGCGCCGTGGCGGCGACGTCGGTTTTGTTTCTGCAGAGGGCAAGCCCGGTCTGGAGAGTTCCATCGTCGAGAAGGCCTTCGCCATGAAAGTGGGGGAACTCTCTCAGGTCTTTAAGAGCGAGTCTGGCTACTCCGTGGTCTACGTCGCTCAGCGCCGCGAGCGCCTGGAGCGCACTTTCCAGCAGATGAAGGGCAGCGTGTTGCGCAAGGTTAAGAACGACCGTCTCAACAGCGTGCTCGAGGAGTACGTCGGCAACCTCAAGACCGGCGCTACCATCAGCGTGGACGAGGCAGCGCTGCAAGGTGTTGAGATCTCCGTAGGGGGCCGGAGTCCGGTCCTCCCTGGATTTACTCCAGCCAGTCCTGAGCTGAGCGCCCCCGCTGGCACGGCAATAGACGCTCTCAAGGTCGAAGGCAAGTGAAGCGCCTGGGGCTATTCCTGGCCCTGTTGGGCCCTCTCGCTCTGGTCTCGACGACCCCGGCTCACGCCGAGGTGGTGGACCGGGTGGCTGCCGTGGTCAACAAAGAGGTCATTACGCTCTCCGAGGTTTACGACTACGGCGGCGACTTTATTGAGCAGCAGGTTTTGGGGGCTCCGCGCAACGACCCCCGGCGGCGGGCTCTGGAGTTGGAGGTCCTGGACTTTCTGATCCAGCGCGCTCTGGTCAACCAGGAAGTACGTGAGCTGGGCATGGATGTGACCCGGGACGAGCTAGAGCGCGCCCTGGAAGACACGGCTGGGGCCAATGGCATGACCCGAGACCAGCTTCGTGTAGAGGTGGAGCGCAGCGGCTTGTCTTGGTCGGTGTACCGGACCGAGACAGAAGACGCCCTGCGTCAGATGAAGTTCAACCAGTCGGTGCTCATGCAGCGCATCGCTGTGACCGACGACGAAGTCTTGGACCTGTACCAGCGACGGGTCAAGACCAACACGCCCGGCGGGGCCCGCAGCCTCTCGGTGGTTTTCCTCCCTGCCACAGACGAGGCGGGCCAAGTTGCCTTGATGGAGCGCGCTCAGGCCATCAGCGATGCGGCGGCGGCGGGTACCTCTTGGCAGCAGATTCTCGGGGAAAACCCAGACTCGCTCTACGCGAGCAGCGGTGGCGATATGGGCTCCCTGCGCGAAGAGGAGGCGGTTCGTGAGATGCGTGTGGTGTTCGACCTGCCAGTAGGCGGCATCAGCGGCCCAATCCTGCTCTCCAACGGCGCGGTAATGGTCGCCAAGGTGGTCAGCGAGGAGGCGGGGCAGGCCCCGGACATGTCCATGGTGGAAGGCGACCTGCGCAACGAGCTCAGCCAAGCCAAGATGATGGAGGAGATGGAGCTTTGGTACGCCCAGGCCCGACGAAAGGCCAGCGTCAAGATTCTCTTAGAGGCCCCAGAGGCCTTGCTTTAAGCCACAGGAATGCGCCATGTTGGTCATCACTCCAGGAGACCCCATTGGCATCGGTCCAGAGGTGGTCGCCAAGGCTCTCAAAGAGCGTCCTGTTGACGTGGTCATCCTTGGAGACGCGGAGGCTGTGGAGCGCTGGACTGGGCCCCTCCCGCGGGTTGAGCGAGTCTCCCGTGGTCCAGGAATACGCCTATTAGACACCAGCAACAGTGACTCTCCGTGCGAGGTCAGAGCGATTCACCTGGCGACTATGGCCTGTCTGGATGGCCGGGCCGATGCATTGGTCACCGGGCCGATTCACAAGGCGCGCTTGCACGCCCAAGGTTTTGAGTACCCGGGACACACCGACTTTTTGGGCCACCTCTGTGGTGTGGAAAATCCTGTGATGGGTTTTGTTGGGGGCAGCCTAAGGGTCTGTTTGGTCACGGTGCACTTGCCCCTCTCCCAGGTCGCCCAGGCCATCACCGCATCCAGGGTGCTACACACCCTCAAGGTCGCGAATCAGGCGTTGAGGGCCAGCTTGGGCATGGAGCGCCCGCGCTTGCTGGTGTGCGGCCTGAACCCGCATGCTGGTGACCAGGGGTTGCTGGGCCGCGAGGAGATTGAGGAGATCGCGCCAGCCTGCGCTCAGGCGCAAGCCATGGGCTTGCTGGTCGAGGGGCCGGTCTCTGCTGAGGCGGCCTTCCGGATGATGCTCGCGGGCAAAGCGGACATGGTCGTGGCGATGTACCACGACCAGGGCTTGGCCCCTCTCAAGCTGGTTGACTTTGGCCGGAGCATCAACTGGACAATGGGCCTGCCCATTGTGCGTACCAGCGTGGACCACGGAACGGCAGACGATATCGCGGGCCAAGGTATCGCAGACCCCTGCAGCATGTTGGCGGCAATGGATCTGGCGCTGAGTCTGCATTCCAGCATCGCCCCTCCCCCAGCTGGGCGGTGCTAACTCTCGGTTAGCTGTAGGGTCTCGCAAGCCGACGCGTTGTCAAAGGCGCTTAGGTTCCGATTATCCGTGGAAAACACGGCGCAGTAGCCCAAGTCGCCGTTGGTATCCCAGATGTCGATACGCCAGGCCATGTCTCCGGAGCCAAAGTCGCTGCATCGGAACAGGGTGGTCTCCCCCAAGATCACATCATCCTGGTCGTACACCACATCCAGCTCGCCCACCATAATGTCGGTGTTCCTCTCTGGAGAGAAGGAGGGGGCTGAGAGAAAGTGCTCTTCGCGCAGCTGCAGATCCACGGTCTCGCCCAAGAGAACGGTTGTCAGTTGTGCTTCCAAGGGGTCGCCGTCTGCACCGATGACGTAGGTCCATCGGTCGGGCGACTGGGTGTCATCACAGGCAATCTCGATGGCTGTGGGCCAGACGGTCTCCACTGGAGTCGACGTGTCTGTAGGGCTAACGCCGCCACAGTTTGGGAATGCCAAGCCGAAGATTCCGAAAAGCAAGGGGAGTTCCTCTGTCGTGGATGGGGGGAGACGCAGCTGCGGGGACAACATAGCTGAGGATGCCCCAGAGGCAACACACCCCTGGGCGCGCAATGCATCCAGGGGTGTGTTGTGAACTCAGGTCCTAAGACCTGGGCGCATCAGATCCAGCTGGGTGCGGAGCAGCCAGACTGGTCAAAGATGCCATCGCTGTCTTCGAGAGCAACGCAGTCAACACTGCTGTCGGCGTCTGCGTTGGCGATGAAGAACCAAGACAAGGTGGAGATCCTGCTCTCACCACAGACGTACAGGGTCTTGGTGGGGTCGTCCTGGACCTCGGTGTAGTCGTCGCTGTAGTCCAGGTACAGGTAGTAGTAGTCCCAGTAGCCGTCTGCATCGAAGCTCTCGTAGGAGACGTTGATGTCAACGAGGTCGTCCGAGTTGTGGTACTCGGTCCAGGGGGAACCGCTGTCCTGATCGATGTAGAGCTCGATGTTCGAAGCCCAACCGATGGTGTAGACCTCGTACCAGAAGTCGTTGGTAGCGGGGTCGCAGGCCCAGCTGGCGTAATCGACGGGGTTCCCGTCGGGCACGGAGCAAGCGTTGGGGTCGAGGCCCATCGAGAAGTCACCGGTGTACTCGGCGCAACCTTCGACGCTGGTGTCTCCGGTTTCGGTAGCGGAGTCTTCGCACTCGGCGGAGTCCGAAGTGTCGCAGTTGTCGATGGGCTTGGTGCATGCGGTAGCGAGAACGGCCAGCGCGCCAACGGCGAAGAGGTACTTGTTCATGATTTGCGTCTCCATAGTTTGGGCGGCAGAGCCCGAATCAAAGTATCCGCAGGCAACAGGGGCTGTCGACCGCAGGCTTCGCGGGCCGCTTATCGCAAGTCGTCCCAGGATTCAAGCACGGCAAGGTCTCACCAAGACAAGTCCCTGATCTCACAGTCGTCTGTCAGCTCAAGGGAAGCCCAGTCCAGGGTTCCTCCCCACTGCCAGCATTCCGCCAGATCGCCCTGTTCCACCTCGAAGATACTCAGGCGCATTGCGGTGTCCATCTCGGGGCACAGAGCTGCAGTGGAGCTGTTGTTCTCCTGCAGTCGAGGGTCTGAGAGCTGTTGTAGGCGAAGGGTCAAGCGCTCAAAGTCGCCGGAAGGGGAGGCGAGAACGGAGCGCACGGAGTGGGCTTCCACCGGCAGGCCAGGGGGCGTGATCCACCAGGTCGCTGAGTTGACCCAGCCCGAGGTCTCCAGCTCCAAGTCCCACTGGGCCGCATCTCGGTCGCAGCTCAGGCTCAGGGCCTGGATCTCGGGCATGACTTGAGGGACGCTGTCCACCGGCGGCTCAGTGGCGCAGGCCAGGAGCAAGCTCAGCATGAGGCCTGCTCCTGATTCAGGCAGTGCAGCACCTCACCTCGCGCGTCTCTGAGCACCAGCCGCCATGTGCTGACACTAGGGCAGGGGAGCTCCTCAAGCGCGCCCGAATAGCTCCAGGACTGGACGCTCGAGGTCTGGTCCTGACTGCTCATGACCAAGGAAACGTCGGCTTGGACGGCAGAGCCGTCCTCGACGGTACCCGCTGCCGTAAGTGCTGCGGTGCTTCCAGGGCCGGTGGTCCAAGCGCTCAATCTTGTTTGAGTGCCTTCACAGCGCAGCTCAGCCTGCCGCCACTGCACGGGCAGTTCGGGAAAGTCCGGCGCGCCTACGCTGTCAATGTTGCTGCCATCCACGCAGCTCAGAAGGAGCAGGAGCACCGTGAAATCCTTCGTTGGGGCTCAGTCTACAGGGTGGCCCGGCTCTTCGCTCTCGTATTGCTCCTTGGCCCGACTGCGAAAAATCGCCTGTTCGATAGCGTCCATCAGGTTGGTGAGCCCCTCGCCGGTATAGGCGGAGATGAAGAGCGCATCTGGGTGCTCTTGCTGGAGCTCGGAGAGGCGCTCACTCTGGATGCTGTCCAGCTTGTTGAAGACCAGGATCTGCGGAATGTCCGAGCACTTGAGCTTCTCGAGCACAGTGTTTACAGACTTGATGTGGATCGGCGACTCACCCGAGCCTGCGTCCACAACGTGCACCAAGAGGTCGGCCTCGATGACCTCCTCCAGGGTGGAGCGGAAGGCCTCGACCAGCTCCTTGGGCAACTCACGAATAAAGCCGACGGTGTCGGTGAGAATGACCTCGCGGTCCCGGGGGAAGCGAAGCCGACGGGAAGTGGGATCCAAGGTCGCGAAGAGCTTGTCTTCTGCATCTACATTGGACCGAGTCATCTTGTTGAGCAGGGTGCTCTTCCCGGCATTTGTGTAGCCCACGATGCTTACCAGCGGCAGGCCCACCTTGCGTCGCCGATCTCGGCGCATGCCGCGTTGCTTTCCGCGCTTCTTGAGCTCCTTGGTGATGCGGATCTCGCGTTCGTCAGCTCGGCGCCGGTTGATCTCCAGCTTGGTCTCGCCGGGCCCGCGTCCGCCGATGCCACCCGAGAGTCGGGACATGGCGGTGGGCATGGCTGACAATCGGGGCTTGCGGTAGCGGAGCTGCGCGAGCTCTACCTGCAGGCGACCTTCCTTTGTTTGGGCACGCTGGGCAAAGATGTCCAAGATCAGCTGGGTGCGGTCCAGCACAGAGAGCTCGGTCTCAGTGGCCACGTTGCGGAGCTGGGAGGGGGAGAGCTCCCGGTCGAAAATGAGCACCTCGGCGCCCAGATGCATGGAGCGTAGGAGCACCTCTTGCAGCTTTCCTTTGCCGATCAAGGTTCGCGCGTCGACTTTGCTTCGGAACTGTAGGATGCGGTCGGCGACCTTCAAGCCCGCTGTCTCTGCCAAGCGCTCCAGCTCTTCCAGACGCAAGGCCGCCTCGACCTGATCTCGGCCACCTACACCAATCAGGATGGCTTTGGTCCCGCCGTCCACGTCCTGCACGCGGTCTGCGCGTGCGAAGCGTGCTTCCAGGTCATTGATAAAGCCCTGGAAGTCCTCTTCCCACTGGTGAACGCTCTCACGCTGCTCAAGGCGCCAGATTGATTCCTCGGACCGCACTTCCTCTGGGGGAAGGACGTACCCGTATTCAATGGGCCCAGGGAGTCCATCCGTACCGGACTGAACCACGACCACGCAGTCCAGGGCCAGTAGGGTCAGGTCCGTCAGGTTGTCCTTGCTTAGCCCTTCGCTCCGCAGGTTGGAGACAACCAAGCGTAGGCCACGAAAGCGGCCGCTACCTGCGCGCGCCCTGCCCAAGTCCGGGATGAAGATGCTGTGGGCGTCACCGACCAAGACGTACTTGACGTAGCCGAGGCGGTCCACGAGCACGCCGACCTGCCTGCGGGTCTCCCGTGAGATCTCCGTGATCCGGCGCGCCACCGGAGGACTGAGAAAGAGTCCCTGGGGGATCCGACTTTGGAACAAGGCTTTGAGGGACTTGACCTGAGAGGCCTTAAGCCCCTCGGTGTTGCCGTTCAGATCAGGAATGTCAGACCTCCGTCGCGTTTGAGTGTGCACCGGGTCCGTACTCGTCAAGGAGAGCATCCGGCGCTATGGCCCCTGTATGGCCCTCTCTTCCCTCTATCGCACTCTGG
Organism: Cognaticolwellia sp.; assembly: GCA_047621545.1. GTDB lineage: Bacteria > Myxococcota_A > UBA796 > UBA796 > CAJQPC01 > CAJQPC01. The sequence goes on from JBLHMA010000194.1 coordinate 6,441, forward strand.
AAGCGCTCGAAGCGGAGCGTGTCCTGTTGCTCTCCCATGCCCCCGCAGGACTGCAGGCTGTGCTGGTGTTGGATGACCGAACTCTTGGGCCGCCCCTGATCGAGCTTCGTGTTGCGTCCTTCACTGACGCCAGTGCGTCGATAGCTGACGCTTCCAAGTCTGCCCGGGCGATGAGCTTGAAGTGCAGCTTGGCGGGTCTTGACGCAGGGGGTGCTGCGCTCGTTGTCCAAGAGCTGCCGGGTCTCGACCGAACCCGCGCCATGGGTTGGTTGAGCCGAGAGCTTCAGACGTTTGGAGGGGCGTGGACCGTTGCAGGCATGGGGGCCAGCGCCCGGGACATGCGTCTTTTGGCACAGGGGGGCGCGTCGGTTGACCCAGCCCAGGCCCCGCGAGAGGCGGCTTTGACCCAAGGGGTGCTGCGCTGCCTGACTACCTTGGCCGAGCACAGGGGCAAGACCCTGGAGGAGTGCAGCTTTGCCATCCAGGGGGCAGGTCCCATTGCCCAGCGTTTGGCGGAAGTACTGTCCGCGGTGGGCGGAGATCTGATCATTGCCGATCATGACCCTGCCTTGTCTAGGCAGTTGGCTGATTCCCTGGGGGCTCGCATGGTGCCCGCGCATGGCATCTGGTCCAGCGAGGTGGACATCCTGGTGCCCTGTGCCCAGGTGGGGCTCATCGGTCCCAAGATCCTGCCTCAAATCCGCGCTTGGGGCGTCTGCGGTGCGTCCACGGCCCCGCTGGCCGATCTGGAGAGCGCTGAGGCGCTGCACCAGATGGGGATCCTCGCGATTCCCGGCATGGTCAGCTGTTTGGGTGGGCTGGCGCAGGGCCTGGACCTGGGTGGACCTGGGTTGAGCTTGGACGAGCTGGCCATGTTGGTCGAAGACTTGCTCGATGAGAGCCAGCGCACAGGCAGAGCCCCGCGGATAATCGCGGAGGAGAGGGCCTGGGAGCGCATCGAGTTGGCGGGATGAAGCGGTTGGCTTGGTGAATGAGCTGACCGATCGAATTGGCCGATCGAATTGGCCGATTAAGCTGGCTGGCTTGGCACGAGCCTTGCTGTAGCTGCTTGAGTACAGGGAGATTCAGATGTGGTGGATGTGTGCCCTGGCCCAAGCCCAGGAAGTTTCCCAGCCCGTGGTCGAAGAGACCTGGACTGAGCCCGAGCCCGCAGCCCAGGCCCAAATGGCCTTGGAGGCAGCGTTGGCCTTGCAGGTGGAGTTGGCCGCTCAGCAGGCTCAGGTGGCCCAGCTACAGCAAGTCCTGTCCAAGCAGGGCGCTGCGTCCCAAGAGCTGCTCGATGCGGCAGCACTCGCTCTGGATCCAGCCGAGAAGACCGCCGACCGAATGGTCGCGCTCAAGGTCTTGGCCGACTCCGGGAACCCTGCGGTGATGCCGATTCTGCGTGCAGCGAGCTTTGCCCGCAGCGCCGCGCTTCGAAACGAGGCCCTGCGCTTGGCTTTCTTGATCTCGGAGGAAGACGGGGTGGCCCTGGCCAACTTCGTGGTCAACTCTTCCCAGCTCAACACCTCGGCCCGCAACCAAGGCATCGCCGCTCTGGAGAACGCAGGGATGGACGGGGCTGGTCACGCACTGGTCAAGATCTCGCGCAACGAGGGCCTTCCACGCAGCCTGCGAACGAAGGCTGGGGACGCAGCTTCTCGTGCCTATCCAGCCATCGTCGAGGCCTCTGGTCCAGCGGTTGGCAGCAGCGATGAGCTGGGGGTGGTCGCCTTCACCCTTGGAAACGGTGTGGCTGGCGGTGTGATGCTGGGTTCGGTCGGAGTGTGGGGCCAGTCCGATGCCGCTACCGCTATCGGCGCTATAGGCGGATCCATGATCGGCGTAGGCACTGGCCTGACCTACGGCCTGACGAATCCGGTCAGCGAGGGGCAGGGAGCGCGCTACGCCACCAACGTTGGCTGGGGATTGGTGGGCGCCGAGCTGACGAATGCCTGGCTCGTGAACTGGGACAACGAACAGAACACGCGCGCCCTTGTGCGCGTCGTCGGAGTGGGGGCCGGCGCTGGCTTGGGGTGGTCGCGCATCAAGCACAACCCTTCTCTGGATGACTCCATTGAGATGAACGTGGCCGGCTTGGTGGGCATGGGGCTGGGCGTAAGCGCCTACAACCTAGCTATCTATCCCTCCCAGGTCGACTGCAACCAGGGCCAGAACTGCGGTGCCGAGCAATACGACATTTGGGACCGCAATCGATTCGGTGCCACCTTGGGCGGTGCGGCCTTGGGCATCGGCGCACAAACGGTCCTGCGCTCCCAGTTTGACCCTCAAGGCAACTCCTACGCCTTGGCCGCTCTGGTCTCCGGAGAGGCCGCGCTTGCCTCGGGGTTGCTTCACAGCTCGGCAGCGCAGCGCAGCGATGAGCAGAGCCGGGTGGACGTGACTAGCTTGTCGCTCTTTGCCGCCTCGGCAGGCTTTGGTGGCACCTTGATCGCTACGGAGTTTTACCCCGTCTCGGGGGAGCAGCTTGGCTTGTCCGCTTGGGGAACCGCACTGGGCAACGGTCTGGGTGGGGGGCTTCCGCTGCTGGTCAACGCCAAGCCGGAGAACATCTTGGCTGGGATGGCGGTCGGCGGCTCCTTGGGATTGGCAGGCGGCTTGGCCTCCCACAAGCTGCTCGACATGAGCGGCGGGGACCTGGCCATGCACATGGTGGCCGTCCCTATCGCCACGGCAGAGGGGCTGCTGTTGGGCCAGTACGCAGTGGCCAAGAACCCTGACTTTGAGACACAGCAGGGCATCGGGCTCATGCTCACAGCGGGCGGCGTGACCGGACTGGCCTCGACAGCGATTTCCCCTTTTGTGGATCCTCAAGCGGAGAACATGGCCTTTTACGGCAGCTCCGCGCTCTGGGGAGCCTGGTTTGGCACCCTCGTCCCCATCGCCTTTGTGCCCGATGGCGACCCAGAAGGGCTCTTGCTCACCTCCGCGCTGGGCATCGATGCAGGCGTCGCGACTGGCATTGGCTTGGTGGCCCTTGGGGTCGAGCCTCGCCAGACGGTGCGTCCGCAGCTGGTTGGCATTGGCGGTGCGACTATGGGGGCGATGGTGGTGGCGCTGTCTACGGACAACGGGCAGAGCGTTGCTGCAGGGGCCGTTGTCGGCAGCCTCTTGGGCATTGGGGCTGGCTCGCTGTGGGAAT
>JBLHMA010000195.1:0-9599 GCA_047621545.1 Cognaticolwellia sp.
GGTGCCCTTCGCGGTCGCCACGAAGACGCGCAGGTTGTTCTGGTAGGCGTGCTGCAGCACCCCGTGAAGGGCCGCCGCGGTCTTGCCCAAGCCGGTGGGGGCCGAGAGCAGGAGCTTCTGCTTGGACTCCAAGGCCAGGAGCACCGAGTCCACGACCTCTTGTTGCCCCGTGCGCAGCTCGGCGTGGGCAAAGGGCACGTTGCTCTCCCGGCGCTTTTGTTGCCAGGCCAGACGGCGCTCTCGTTGGCGCAGCACCCAGTCCATGCGGTCGTGGATCCAGATCCGGGTGTGCTCCAGGGGCTCATCGATCACAAAGCTGCGCTGGCTGCCGTCTACCAGCGAGACCAACACTAGGCGGCCGATCGGGCGTTCATGACCCATGGCGTGCAGCAGCCAGCGGTATACGGCGACCTGGGCCTCATAGGCGGGCCAGTCTTGGGCTTCTCGGTTGGCCAGGGACGCAGCGTCCAAGCTCGTGGACTTGAGCTCCTCAACGACCAAACGCCCGTCTGGGCTCTTGCTCAGCCCATCCATGCGCCCACGGATGCGCACCTCCCAACCGCGCACCATCAGCGACACGGCCACGCTGACCTCGGCTTGGAAGTCGCTGTCTTGAGCGGCTCGCTCGGCCTGATACTGCGTGTGCGCGCGCTGACCGGCCTGCATCCGGGACACGCTGGTCTGGACCACCCCAGAGAGCAGCGAGCCTCGGTTGGGGCCTGCATCGACCACGTCGTGTACCGAGAGGGTCAGGCGGCGTTCGGTGTCGTTGAAGCGGAGCATCGCCCTCTGAGATAGTCAGGCGCCCAAGGAGATGCTCAATGTTCTGGCTGCTGTTGGCTTGTATCGCGACCGAGGACACCGGGACTGAGGTCCTGGATACGGGGGAGCGGTACGAGTACGTTCCGCCTGAGTGTGAGGAGGTTGGGGTGGGCTTTGACGGGGCTGATCCTCCCAAAGTGGGTGATACGTGGACCGTCTGGGCTACCTGTGATGGGTCCGCGATTCTTGGTGCAAGCGTCATTCGCGTGGACCCGGTGGACATGGCCTATCAAGACAGCAACAAGCTGACTTGGACCATGGCAGGCGAGGTGGAGATCATGGCGCAGTCGGGGCAGCGTCGGGCGTACTTGACGGTGACTGTGACGGAATAGGGGAGAGCGCAGCCCAAGGGACTCGAAGAGTCCCAGTGCTCCGGGGTCTGGACCCAAAGGGCGCAGCCCAACGGACTCGAAGAGTCCTTCTCCCCTAAAACGCCTCACCAGCCCCACGACTCGGGGAGGAGGGCCCGCTAACCACTGTGATGGTCTCCCTGTAGGCCACTCGCCCGGACCAGCACAACCCCGTCTACAGAGCGCTCAACGCGCCTCGAAGCAGGTCTCCGTCAATTCCAGAGCGACTCAGCGCAGAGCGACTCAGCGCAGAGCGACTCAGCGCAGAGCGACTCTTCGAGTCCTCCGCCCCTGAGCCAGAAACTCAGCGAAGCAGTGCCAGCCCAACCACGACAGCGATCAGCACCAAGCCGATCCACACCATGCGCTGACGGTTCTCGCTGGCGTTGGCCAAGCTTGTGTACTTGGCATGACGGTGTGCGCGGTCCTTTTTGGCCCGGGTGCGCCACGCGTACTCCTCGGGGAGTAGCCAAGTCACCTTGCCGCGGGAGTTGGTGTACCGCTTGTACCCGTTCTCTTTGTAGAAGGCCTCGCGCAGCGCCTGCTGGCGTTTGGCCTCGCCGAGCTCCTGCTTTTCGGACTGGCGCGCTTCGGCCTTGCCCTTGGACCGCGCCTTGCGATCCTCGAAGCGCTCCTTGGCTTCGGCGTGCTCCTGCTCCAGCTGGAGGCGGAAGTGCTCGTCAGTGGTCTCAGGAGTCATGGTCGCTCGGCAAAGGGCACAGCTAGGGTACCGCGAAGGGGTGCAGGTCGTCACCCCTGCTTCAAGGTCGACTCCAGGGCGCTTGCACTGTAGCGAATCGCATCCTTCATGCCCCAATCCCGCACTCGGAAGCGCATCAGGTTGGCGCCGTCGGCCAGCTTTCGGAGCTGCATCTCGGCCGGGGAGACCCGCTGTACTCTCTGGGGATCGCCCGCCAGGGGGTAGCCCAGCTCGGCAAGGAGTGGACCGCAGATGGCCTCTGTTCGCTGGAGCAGGTCCGGGGTCATCCGCTCCCGCCACTTCTCTGTATTGGTGGCCACGATGCCCACCACACCCTTGGTATCTCCTAAGTTCTCCGCCGATCGGCTGGGATGGAGCATGGCGTCTTGAAAGGGTAGACCAATGAAACGGCAGATCGCGCTCAGCCAGAGCTTGGGTTTGTGGACCAGGTCCTCGTAGCGTAGCTCCAGGTAGTCTTGGGGGCCAAAGGAAGCCCCCCACGCACGACAAGCGTTCAGCTCGTCCATCCACCGTTGGGCGTTTCGAACGGGGTCTTTGCCCCAGGCCACCTGCGAGGACAGTGTCACGTCTCTGACATCGCGGATGATGTGTACAAAGCGAGCGTTTGGATAGAGCGCGCGCAGGGCGGGTAGATCGTTTCGGTAGTTGGGGCTCTTGTCACCCCAAACGCCTGACTGGCCCATTGGGATGCCGCCGTCTGCGCGGCACAGGCCCTCGAAGAGTCCGGCGATGCTGCGGTCTGGGCTGGCCATCAGCCACTGCTCCGGGCTGAGCTGGCGGCCCTCCTCGGCCATGTACTTGAAGTACATAAAGCGGGTGGCCCACCCGTAGAAAGCGTTGAAACCCTCGGCGCTTTCCGTGTCAAATCGGTCTTGTATCGACAGCAAACGGGGCAGGAACTCGGTCTCGTAGTCCGGGATCCCAATCTGGCTGTGCTCGTTGAGCAGAGTGCGCAGCAGCTTGGTCCCCGAACGGGGGGCGCCGACGACGAAGAGCGGTCCGGAGAAAGCCATGCCTGAGTTGTAACCTGAGAGGAGACGAGTCGCGACGACTCAGGGCGTCTTGCCCTTGCCGGCGCCCTTGTTCTTACCGGGCTGCTTCTCGTTTTTCGGCTTCTCCAGCAGGTCCGGGTCGCGACCGGGAACGTCCTCATCCAAGACCACGAACATGGGCATGTTCAGGTGCAGCAGGGTGAGCTGCTCGTCTTCGAGCCGGGTCAGCTCCGTGCTCTGCTTTAGGCTCTCCAAGTAGCGCTGAAGGCGAACGGGGTCCCGCTCGGAGCGGGCGTCCCTGGCCAACACCCGCCAGATCATCGGGTTCTTGGGGTCCTCCTTGGCCATGCGCTCCAGTGTCTGCAGCCCCTCAGGATCCCGCTGGCCCATCTGGCAGCGAGCCAAGCCAATGCGCACCCGAGCCCGAAGGGTAGGGTTGTCTTTTGCACAGCGCCCAAGGGTCTGGGTCCACACTTGTGAAGCGCCCGCGAAGTCGTCCTGCTTGAAGAGGGCTTGTGCGCGCACTTCCATCGTGTGACAGCTCTCGGGGGTCTGGGCCAAGAGCTCCAGAACCTGAGCGGGGGACTGCTTCCAGCGTAGTAGGGCGGCCCCGTAGGCGGCTCCGTAGCGAGGATCCAGCTCAAACGCGCGCTTGTAGCTCAGCTCCGCGGCCTGCTTGTCCCCTCCGTCTTCGAGCACTCGGGCCGCCAGAACCAAGAGATCGGCGTTGTCCGGAGGCAGCACTGTGATGGCGATCTCGCGAGGGCTTCCCGGGCCGCTTAGCGCCTCTTGGACGGCGGCCTGCCTGGATGCCTCCGGAAGGTCCAATGCCAAGAAGCGCCGGTAGCTCTCGTGGCTTGCCTCATAGAGCTCCAGATTGCGCTCAATGCGCGCCTTGTCCCGCCAGGGCCAGGGGCTGCCCGGCTGTACCCGAATCGCCGCTTCTACGGCTTGGCTGGCCAGTGCCAACTCGCCTTGCTTGTCGTAGCTGCGGGCCAGCTTTTGGAGAACGGCTCGGTTTACGGGCTGACGGCGCAAGGCCAAGGCATAGGCGTCTTGGGCACCGAGGAGATCGCCCCCCCTAAATGCTGCGTCCCCCCGTGCTTCGGCCTGCTCGGCGCTTCCCAATAAGCGGGTCTGAGAGCTCCCTGTGGCCAGCCAGCCGCCCAGAGCAAGCAGGCCCATTGCGGAGATCGCGGCCACCAGACCAGCCCTTTTCATGGGTGAATCCGGTTCCTCTCGCTGGCTGACTTGGGCCAGGCCCAGCACGCAACCACAGGCCATCGCAGCCAGGACTTCGAGTGCGCCAATACGTAGGGGGAAGGTAAACTGTGCCGCTGCAGCCAGCGCTGACAGTGTTCCGAGCCAGCCGGCCAACATCAGGCGCCTTCTTACGCTCTCCAGGTTGAATGCAGCCTGGAAGCCAACCACCATGAGCGTGATGAAGGAGAAGGTCCAGAGCATCGCGACGATCACGCCATGCTCTCCGGCGATCTGGATGAGCTCCTGGTGGGCATGCACGGGATCGGTGAACGCTGTCGAGGTCTTTAAGGCTCTGAAGGCATCGTCAAAACCGCCGTGGCCCACCCCGAGCATCGGTGCGGAGCGCACCACCGCCAAGGCGTCTCCATAGATGTCTCCGCGTCCGGTGTACAGGTCTTGCTCGGTACTCAAAGCATCGGGGACCAGGAACTCGGAGAGCGCTCGCAAACTCGGCTCTACGCCGTAGCCCAACACCATCAGCAGGGTCATGCCGCCGAGAACTGCCGCCACGATTCGGGCTTTGCGGCCCAAGAGCAGCAGGACCACGGGAATGGCACCGGCAGCCATGGCGAGCAGAGCCCCACGGCTGCCGCTCAACAACACCCCGCCAATGAGCAGGATGGTAGCCACCGCGCCAAAGGCTTGGCCGGGCCATCGGTCTCGTGCTGCGGTGGCCAGCGCCAGGGGAGCTAGAGCAGCGCAGCAGATCCCGCCATGGTTGGGGTTCACGAAGGGAGCGAAGAAGGGATCTCGGGCAAAATCAGGTGTCTCGCTCACCCACCAGATGTGGTCGGCACCCGTGAGGCGGTGGGCCAGGGCGATGACCACAACTGCCATGCCGGTTCCGATGGCCAAGCGAGCCACCCGTGCCGCTTTGCGGGAGTCCCGCACCAGAAAACCCAAGCCGCCGGCCAAGAGCATCCACTGCAGGGTGACGCCCCACTCCAGCAGGCCTCGGCGGGGGTCCAAAGCCAAGGGGGTGACCTGTGCTTCGGAGAAGGGGATGATGCTGGCCAAGCCATCGGCCAGGCCGGGCATAAGAAAGCCGCGTAGGCCTGGCCCCGCTGGCAAGGCCGCAAGAGCTGAGATGGCCATCGCCGCCAGACCGGGCCCAAAGACCAAGAGAGCGGGACGTCCCAGTCTGCGGGTTGCCACACCCCGCAGTATGGCCAGCGTGCCCAAGACGCCGGCGAGAAGCGCGATCGTGAAGCGCCAGCCGGGGTGCACGGTTGCAAAAGGCAACAGGGAGAGCGGAAAGACCAACGACAAGACAAGCTCGGCCCAGCGCAGATCGCGGTCCTTGGCCCCGAGGAGCCAGTCCAATGCTCCTGGTGGAGACCCTTCCATTGTCGTGCTACCTTGCCCTGTCAACTGACAAATGACACTTTACCAGCCCGGGGTCCTTTTAGCTCATGTCGGACAACAACGCCCAAAGCTATCGTGAACTCAACCTCGTCCAGTACTGGATGGTGCTCCGGAAGCGCGCGTGGGCCATTGGTCTGTTTGCAGCGGTTCTTGTCGCCACGGTGATTGTGGGGACTCTGCTCCGTACGCCCATCTACAGCGCAACGACGACCGTTGAAATCAACCAAAAGGCCCCCATGGTGCTGAACGTTCAAGAGGTCTCAACGGACCTAGTGAGCGTGAGAACACCGGAAGAGCGCCGCGCCTTCTACGCCACCCAATACAAGGTGATGCGGTCGCGCACGGTGATCCTCGGGGTGCTGGATCGACTCCGCACCGAGCATGGAATCACCGATTTTGACGATGAGGAGGACCCCTCAGACATCAAGGCCGTCAAGAAGTTCCGGGAGGTCCTGGAGATTCGTCCCGAGGGCGACACGGAGCTGGTGCACATCACGGTGGAGTCCCCGGATCCGGCCAAGGCCGCGCTCTCGGCCGACTTGGTCGCCGAGGTCTACATGTCCTCGAACTTGGAGCGTGCCCGCTTGGACTCCGAGTCCGCCAAGGAGCGCCTGCGTGAGCAGCGCGAGGAGTACCAAGACCGCAAGCGCAAGTCCGACGAAGAGGTGCTGCTCTTCATCTATGAAAACGGCCTGGAAGGGGCCGAGCAGCAGGCATCCGTGGTTCAGGAGAGCGTGAAGAACCTGACCCGGGACTTTGCGATGGTGCGGCAGCAGCGAAAGGCGGTTGAGACCGACGTCTCCACCCTCACCGCCAAGCTCAAGTCCAAGGATTGGCTCGGGCTTGCAGCTCACTTGGCCCAGGAAGACGCTGTGCTTCAAGAGAGCATCAGCCGTCTCCAACGCCTGCGTGAGGAGCGCAAGGCAGCCGAGGTTCGCTACAAGCCCGGCATGCCCATCATGTCGGAGCTGGATGGCAAAATTAGGGGTCAGGAAGAGATCGTTCGCGAGCAGGTCGCTCAGTACATCGGCGGCCGACGTGCGGAGTTGGGGCTGCTGCGGGAGCAGGAGTCGAGCACCGAGAAGCAGCTGGAGAAGTCCAAGGGCGAGCTCAACGAGGTCTCCAAGAAGCTGCTCGAGCTGGAAGGCCTGCGCTCGATGGCGACCAAGGATGATGACTACTTTGACCGCCTGGGTGACCGCGTCGACGAGATCGACTTGTCCAACCGGATCCGGGCCAACAACGTCACCTTTGTGGACCGCGCCTGGGAGAACCCGGACCCCATCCGCCCGCTGCTCTCCACAAACGTGCCCATCGCCATCGTGGTGGGGCTCATCGGCGGGGTGGCTCTGGCCTTTGCCCTGGAGTATTTTGACTCGACGGTCAAGAGTCGCGAGGAGCTGGAACTCGACATTGGTGTGCCCTTCTTGGGCGCCGTGCCCCAGATCGATGCAGCAGAGCTGGACGCGCTTCCCACCGACTTTGCTCGCAACCTCTTTGCCCACTCCCGACCGCGCGCGCCGGTCACAGAGTGTCTACGCTCGGTTCGAACGAACATCTTATTCCGTACTCCGGACAAGGCGATTCGCCGACTCTTGGTGACCTCGGCGGCGCCACAAGAAGGCAAGAGTTTCATCTCTAGCAATCTCTCGGCGGTCATCGCCATGACGGGATCGAAAGTCCTGCTTATCGACGCAGACTTGCGGCGTCCGACCCAGCACAAGGTCTTTGAGCAGCCCAACGTAAATGGCCTCTCCGACGTGCTCGCGGACCGCGTCGCGCTCGAGGATGCGGTCTGGGAGACCCCGGTTCCCAACCTGCACCTCCTGGTCGCTGGGCCTCACCCAGACAACCCCGCCGAGCTCTTGGGCAGCAAGAACATGTCGGACTTCCTGGACTCCATCCAGGGCTACGACTTTATCGTCATCGACTCCCCGCCGGTCTCCGCGGTGGCCGACCCGCTCATCCTGTCCGGCTTGGTGGATGGTGTGGTCATGACCGTTCGCAGCAACCACACCGCCAAGAACTTGGTGCTGCAGTCGCGCCAGCGGCTGACTGAGATGAACGCCAACATCTTGGGCGCCATCGTCAACCGCTTGGACGTGCGCCGCCAGGGCTACGGCTACTACTACTATTACGACTACAACTCGGTGTACTACGCGGACCCAGCCGAAGAGCGGGATGCCTCCTAATTTATGAGGAAGACCCGCTCATGAGGAAGACCCGACCATGGTGAAGAGTCTCCTGGCGCGCCTGCCCCAGAGCACCCGCTCCTTGGAGTTGGGTGTGGGTTCTATTGGTGTGGCCATCCTCGCCGGGCTGATCCTGTTCACCGACCCACGCTTGGTGCTGGGGGCTGTGCTTGCCATCACCGCGGGCCTGTACTTCTTCGCCAAGCCGGCCCACTCGCTCATCGCCATCTTCATCATCCGGGTGGTCATCGACCTGTTCTGGTGGCTGCCCATCAACGTGGGCGGACTGAACCTCCTGGAAGCCTTTGGCGGGGGCGTGGCGGCATTGGGCGCCGTGCTCTTTTACTTGGAGCTTCAGAAGGTAGAGAGAACACCAGGTTTCTTCCTTTTGATCGTCTATCTGGCCATCCTTTTTGTGGCCGCCGGGCGCTCCGGCGAGGTGCGGGACGCTGCCGAAATCATGGCCAAGTACGTCTCGCCCTTGGTTCTGATGTTCCTGGTCAGCACGGTCATTCGCGGCAAGAAGATGCGCCACTACTTCCTGATCGCGGTCACCGGCGCCTGCTTGATCTCCCTGGCCGTGAGCATCTACCACCTGAGCACCGGCCAGATTTACGAGCACTTCCGCCAAGGCTACTTCCGCTTGGTCGGCGGCTACTCCAACCTTCACAACCACGCGCTCTTCCTGCTCTTTGTGAACTGCCTGCTCCTATTCTGGACCATGAAACCTGGAGACTGGAGAAAGAGAGCGGTCTTTGGCGTACTGCTCGGTCTGGGGCTCGTCTGTCTGTACTACACCTTTGTGCGCACCGCCCTGACCGGGTTCGCGCTCTTCTCTGTGCTGTTCTTGGTGCTGGAGAAGCGCTGGCGTCTGCTGGGCGTGGGGGCGCTGGTTGCAGTCATCGCCTTTGTCTCGAACGAGGCCATGCTGGACCGCTTCAGCGACGTGTTCGAGATCTTTGGAGACGGCGACGCGATGGGCTCCAAGCGCACCATCGGCAGCGGGAGATTCGGAATTTGGACCACCTCTTTTAGCGAGTTCCTCAAGCAGTCGCCGACCGACATGCTCCTGGGCCTGGGCTTGGGAGGTCACTACCAGATGACCGACGGCTACGCCGACATGTACCGATCCATGGAAAAGTCCGACAACCTGGACTCCCACAACGACTACCTCAGCTTGCTCTTCCAACTCGGCCCAATCGCACTGGTCAGCTACGTCGGTCTGCAGGTCACGGTCATTCGCCGCGGCCGCTTTCTGGCCAAGGTCACCCTTGACCCCCTCCAGCGCAGCTTCTGCCACTACGTGATGGCCCTCACCGTCGCGACCGTTGTCACCGACTTTCTCTCCAACGCATTCATCCAGCGCGTGACCATCGCGTGGTTGTTTTGGGGGATGGTGGGCGTGATGTACGGGATGCTGCGAGAGCACGAGGACAAGCCCTTACCGGAGTGCGTCGTTCCTCTTCCAGGCCCCTCTAAGACCGCATTGCCCACCGGCGTCCGCAGCGTCGGTTAGTTCGTCAGAGTGAAGCCACTGTCCTCGCGCGCGCTCCTGGAGCACCGAGCCCCTTTTGAGCACCTGGAGCGTCAGGTCTTGGAGCGGCATTTGGCCAACTCGGGTGATGTTGCTAGACCACTCCTCGATGGCCTACGCTACGTCATTAACTTCGCGAAGATCTGCTTTGTTCGTGGGGAAGACGGAATGGACCACGACCTGCGGGAGTTCCTGGCGCCCCATGCATGGCGGGTGCGGGAGGAGCTCTCTGCACGGCTCTCCCCGAACGAGGCCAGCCTGTGGGCTGCTGCACGCATCCTGCCGGATCTGGTGGCCGAGACTCAGGCCTTGCGGACCAAGATCATCGCGCACTTTGGTCTCGACGCCGAGTCTCTAAAT
>JBLHMA010000196.1:0-9588 GCA_047621545.1 Cognaticolwellia sp.
AGGTCCCTCTGGAGGCGGCAAGAGCACCATCGCGACTCTTATCAGCCGCTTCTACGACCCCCAAGCAGGACAGATTCTAGTGGATGATCAGCCGATCCAGGACCTGGACAAGGACTGGCTACGCCGACAAGTTGGCGTGGTTTCGCAAGAGCCCACCCTCTTCGCGACCTCGATCTTGGAGAACATCACCTACGGCGTCCCCGGTGCGACCGTGGAGCAGGCAGAAGCCGCCGCCAAGGCCGCCAACGCCCACGACTTCATCTCCGAGTTCCCAGCGGGCTACCAGACCCTGGTCGGGGAGCGAGGGGTGAAGCTCTCCGGCGGTCAAAAGCAGCGTGTGGCCATCGCACGGGCCCTGCTCAGGGATCCCAAGATCCTTGTTCTGGACGAGGCCACATCGGCCCTGGATGCGGAGTCCGAGCACTTGGTTCAGGAAGCCCTAGACCACCTCATGAAGGGTCGCACGACCTTGGTCATCGCCCACCGCCTCAGCACTGTCAAAGAGGCGGATCGCGTCCTGGTGCTCGACAATGGCGGAATCGTTCAGTCCGGCACCCATGACGCTCTGGTGCAGGCCGAGGGCTTGTACCGCCGCCTGGTGGAGCGCCAGTTCGAAGCCGCCTGAGCTGCATTGCTGAGTTAAACCGCACGCACCACATCAGGAGTGCGAAATGGACTCGGCGACCATGGACTTGGTGATCAGCGGCGGAACTGTTTGGACCCCCAACGGTGCAGAGCGTATCGACGTTGGCGTCCAAGGCGGCTGTATTGTGGCCCTGGGAGACTTGACTCAGGTCCAAGCGACTGAGCGCTTCGACGCCACTGGCCTGCAGGTCATGCCCGGCGTCATCGACACCCAGGTGCACTTCCGGGAGCCGGGTCTGACCCACAAGGAAGACCTGAACACCGGCACTGCTGGGGCCGCGCTCGGTGGCGTCACCGCTGTGTTCGAGATGCCCAACACCAACCCCTCCACCCTGACCGCCGAAGACATGGCCTACAAGGTGGCCCGGGGCCGGGCGAGCGCTTGGACTGACTTTGCCTTTTTCATGGGCGCTGCCGCCGAAAACGTGAACGAGTTGCGCGAGTTGGAACTGACGGAGGGCTGCTGCGGGGTCAAGATATTCATGGGCTCGAGCACCGGCTCTCTCCTGGTGGACGATCCCGAAGTTCTGGAAGCTGTACTGCGCCAGGGCCGCCGCCGGGTTGCGGTTCACTGCGAGGACGAGGCCAGGCTGACCGCCCGCAAGCCGCTGCTAGACAAGCCAGACGTGGGCCCAGCAGACCATCCCTACTGGCGGGATGAGCAGACCGCCCTCATCGCCACCAAGCGCCTACTCGAGGTAGCCGCACGGGTGGGCCGCCCAGTGCATGTCCTACACGTGACCACCGCCGAGGAGATGGCCTTCCTGGCCCAGCACAAGGATATCTGCACGGTCGAGGTCCTACCTCAGCACCTGACCCTCACCGCACCGGAGTGCTACGAGCGCCTGGGCACCTACGCCCAGATGAACCCGCCCATTCGCAGCGCCCGCCACCAGGAAGCCATCTGGGCGGCCGTGAACAGCGGCGTGGTGGACGTGCTCGGATCAGACCATGCACCGCACACCAAAGAAGAGAAGGCGCGCCCCTACCCCAAGAGCCCCTCGGGCATGCCGGGTGTGCAGACGATGCTCCCACTGATGCTGGAGCACGTTTACCAGGGAAAGCTCAGCTTTGAGCGCCTGATCGACCTGACTTCGGCCGGGCCACTACGCATCTACAACCTGCGCGACAAGGGACGTATTGCCCTGGGCTACCACGCAGACTTTACGCTCGTGGATCTCGATGCTGTGCGCGTCATCGAGGAGGACTGGATTGCTTCCCGCTGCGGCTGGAGCCCCTTTGTTGGAGACACCATCCATGGCTGGCCCAAAGCGACCATCATCCGCGGCCGTATTGTAATGAAGGACGACGAGCTTGTCGGCGAGCCCGGTGGAGAACCACTCCGGTTCTGGGACGTATAGAGCCGGCTTCTGGGATGGAGAGCGAGCGCCTTTGGAACGGATTGCGCTCGCTTTTCAAAAATAGTAGGGCCCTCACATCCCTCGGGCGACCTCTATGCTGGCGTAGCTCAGCACCCCGTCGCAGCCTGCGCGCTTGAAGCACAGCAGGCTCTCCAAGATCACGCGGTCCCAGTCCAGCCAGCCGTTCTGGGCCGCTGCGCGCATCATCGCGTACTCCCCGGAAACTTGGTAAGCGAAGGTGGGCACGCCCAACTCGCTCTTCACGCGACGGCAGATGTCCAGGTAGGGCATACCGGGTTTGACCATCACCATGTCGGCACCCTCCTTCAGATCCAACGCCACTTCCCGAATGGCCTCGTCCGAGTTCGCCGGGTCCATCTGGTAGGTGCGCTTGTCTCCCTTGCCCAAGGAGCCCTTGGATCCTACGGCGTCGCGGAAGGGTCCATAGAAGGCCGAGGCATACTTGGCGGCGTAGGAGAGGATCTGCACCTGGTCCATGCCTTGTGCATCCAGAGCTCGACGAATCTCCCCTACCCGACCGTCCATCATGTCCGAGGGCGCGATGACGTTGCAGCCGGCTTGAGCCTGCACGATCGCCTGCTGACAGAGGATCTCCAGGCTGCGGTCGTTGTCAACGACATCCAGGTCATCCAAGACCCCGTCCTGGCCATGGGTGGTGAAGGGGTCCAGCGCCACGTCACCGATCAGGCCGATGTCGGGGACCGCCTTGGAGACCGCCCGCAGCGCACGACACACCAGGTTCTCAGGATTGGTCGCCTGCCGTCCGTCCGGAGTCTTGAGTTCCACGGGGGTGACTGGGAAGAGTGCAATCGCCGGGATTCCCAGGTCTCTGCACTCCAGCGCCACATCGACGAGCTGATCGATGCTCAAGCGGCTCTGACCGGGCATGGATGTAATGGGCTCCCGAAGGCCCTGGCCCTCGATCACAAACAGGGGCTGGATCAGGTCGCCTGGGACCAGGCCATTCTCCCGAACCAAGCTCCGGCTCCAAGGGTGGCGGCGGCTGCGGCGCATGCGGGTCTGTGGGAAAGCGGGCATTCTGTCTCCAGGTACGTCCCAGCAAGGACGAAGGAAAACCTATGGCCGCCAATTTAAAGCGCAAGCTCCAACGAGCTCAGGTCTTGGCCCGGCAAGGCAGTTCTGCAGGCGAGAGGCAAGCGGCACGGGCAGCGGTCCAGCGCCTTCAAGCACGCCTCCGCATGTCGGACTCTGGGGAGCTTCGAGACCCAGGCGATGCCATCCTGCCGGCAGATCCCTGGCTGGATCCCCCAACGGCCCCGCCAACGGCCGGGGAGATCGCGATCCTTCTCCTGGAGTGGGAGCGAGGCGACCTAAGCACCCTTCAGCTCCAAGGCTGGGCACACAACATTGTCGGCTCTGTGCTTCTACCCGATCTTTCCCCTAGCCAAGCTGGTGCCGTCGAGGTGGAAGTTGTGCTCCAACTCTCCGCCATGGACAACCTCCCGCTGGACCACAAGGATCTACCTGCGCTGCGAGCTTTCCTGACCTGCGGTGGCCACGAAACGGGCTGGCAGGCTTGGTTTGAGTACCTCTCCGGCACCGCCCGGCCCAAACAGGCAAAAAAGGTGTTTGCCGATTGGGCTGAGAGTTCGTAGATTGGTGCCAATAAACTCCCTCCTCCTTGGGAGACCCTTAACATTGCCTGGAGCCAGCCATTCGTCGCCGACCATCACGCCGCGCCATCCCACGCCGCGCTGTTGACGAGCCAAGAGTCAACGAGCAGATCCGAATCCCCCGCATCTTGCTGATCGACGAGACCGGCGAGAAGCTCGGCCAGTTTGTCACCCGGGACGCGCTGGAGCTCGCCAAAGAGCGCAGCCTGGATCTCATCGAGGTGGCCCCGAACGCCCGTCCCCCTGTTTGCCGAATTGGTGACTGGGGCCGGATTAAGTTCGAGCGACAGAAGAATGAGACGGAGGCTCGTCGTAAGCAGCGCGAGACCCGTACCCAGGTCAAAGAGATCAAGGTCCGCCCAAAGACCGACGGTCACGACCTGGACTTCAAGACCAAGAAGGTCCGGCAGTTCCTCACTGACGGCGACAAGGTCAAGATCACCGTGCGTTTTCGCGGACGCGAGCACGCTCACCATGATCTCGGTGCCGAGCAATGCTACGCCGTTTACGAAGAGGTGAAGGACATCTGCAAGGTGGAAGCTCCTCCTCGCATGGATGGCCGTCAGATGTTCATGCTGCTCGCTCCAAACTGAGCGCTATGATCTAAGCTGCCCCATCCGGGCAGCACCCCTACGAGTACATTCCCAGCGCTTTGAAACTCAAGGTGCCGGGCGTAGCAAGTCGGCGACCCTTAGTGGGTCGCCGTCGTTCTTTGCAGGGTCCACCTCCAGGATCTTGGCCATCAAGTTGTAGAGCTGAACCTGCTCGATGGTCGGGTGCACGTAGCCCTGCTGGATGTGAGGACCATGGGCAACAAAGATGCCATGCATCGAAGGGTAGGTGGGGTCCCAGCCATGGGTGGCACCGGAGCTATACTTCTCCCCGCCATCGGCGTAGGCATGGGTGCTCAAGACCCAGCCTTCATCTGGAAGACACACGGCCTGCCGGATGCGATCGCTCTCAGCGAAGTGCAGGTAGGCCGGGGTCTCCTCCCTGGTGTAGCAGCGAACATTTGGAATCCCGGCAAGCTGCTCCATTACCTGGGGCAGCCCGTCCGGGGTGGCCGCGTCTAGAGTCAGGTGCTGGGCCCAGGAGTATATCTGCACCGTGCTCAGGTCCACGTAGTCATCCATGTACGCGACCTTGTCTGAGGAGAAGGCCTCCATGCCGTGGTCGCTGACCACCAAAATGTCCACCGCATCCAAGAGCGCGCGCTCCTCCAGCCCACGGACTAAGCGCTCGATGCTCTCGTCGACCTCCTCCAGAGCGCGGTAGACCGAAGCGGACTCCGGTCCGTAGATGTGTCCTTCATGGTCCACATCGGAGAAATACAGAGTAAGGAAGCGGGGGCGCTCCCCATCCGGAAGCTCCAGCCACTCCAGCACCTGATCCACCCGCTTTCGGTTGGGAATGGAGCCGTCGTAAGGCACGTAGTTGCGCGGGCGGTCCCCATCAAAGGAGACCTCCGACCCCGGCCAGAACATGGTCGCGGTTGGCAGATTTTGGCGCTCAGCAGTGATCCAGATGGGCTCCCCCAGCCAGAAGTAGGGGTCCTTGTTGTCAAAGTCGAAGTCTTCCCCGCTGATGGGGTCCTCGAAGCTGTTGTCCACGATGCCGTGGTGCTCGGGGTAAAGTCCGGTGACCTGACTGTAGTGATTCGGGAAGGTCTTGGACGGGTAGACCGGCTGAAGAGACTCCGCCCGACTTCCAGCCAAGGCCAGCGCTTTGAGTGCGGGCATGTCGGCCTGCTCCCAGTAGCGTTGGGCAAAGCCGTCTATGGACACCAGGATGACCGTCGGCCCAACCAAAGTGATGGGATCCTCCGGCAGCTCCTCAGCCTGGGTGTCGACGACCCTCGGTGGCGCGACGTCCCCGACCGAGTCAACCGGCGGAGGATTTGAAAACAAGACACATCCATAGGCGAGCAGTAGCATGTTCCTAATCTAAGGCCTCATTTGTCCCACTGGCAGACATTCCTAAAGTCCTCACACACCCTTGGTCCGTCCCCAGGGGTGCGCGAGCAGTGGCATGCCGGGCGTCGCGACTACGCAGTCTGGGCCCTGCCGGTGCGAGACCGAGAGGTGCTGGAACGAGCCGAGAAGGTGCAGCGGGACCTGGCCGGGCACATCCAGCCAGTGCCTTTAGATCAGCTCCACATCACGGTCTGGGTAGGCGGCTTCTTGGACGGGGATGGGACGCGAAACGATGACCTCGACCGAGAGACCCAGGCAAGCATTAACCGGCAGATCCAGGCATGGCGGCAGCCGATTCTGGTCCGCATCACTGGAACCTCCTCCTTCCAGAGCTGTCCCTACTTGCAGGTCGAAGTGACTGGACCCGAACTCGAGTCGTTGAGGGAGAAGGTTGGCTCTGTCCACAGGAATGACCTATGTTTTTCGCCATTCACTCCGCACGTAACGCTCGGAACCTACACCGCTGCCCATGCCGCCGAATCTGTCGCCGAGCTCCTGCGGCCGCACCGTGCACGCCCACCCATCCCCCTCTCGCTCAGCCCAGCGGAAGGCAGAGTCGACGCGCACACCGGGACCCTGAATTGGGTTTAGGAGCTGACTTTAATGGCTGCGTCTATAGACTGGGGGGTGGCGCGCTTCCAATCGATGCCGTCGGGACCGCCTGAATGCCCTGGTCCAGGAGCATCGTGAACACCCTCACCGTCACCCGGCCACGCAGCTCCAAGAAGCGTTGGCGCACGGCCCAAGCAGAGACCTGAACCTCGATCCAGCGCTCGCCCGTACCCAGCCAGATGATCTGAGGCGCCGGCTCATCCAAGACGACGTTCTCCTTGGACAAGCTCTGTAGCAGCAGCTCCTCGAGTTCACCCAGGCGCGGTGTGGGGGGCAACCGCAGCACCAGGTCAAATCGGCGCACTGGGAAGCGCGTGAGGTTGGTGATCTCGGCCTTCATGACCGTCTCGTTGGGGACCCGAACGAAGAGGTTGTCGAAGGTGCGCATCTTCACGCTGAGCAGGTCGACGGAGAGCACCTCTCCCGAGGTCGTCCCGATGCGAACCGCGTCGCCGATCTGAAAGGGCCGTTCAGCGAGCAGGAACAGGCCACTCACCAAGTTGGACGCCGAGGTCTGGGAGGCAAAGCCAATGGCCACGGTGAAGATGCCCGCCGCGCCGAGTAGCACGCCTAGATCAAAGCCAACCTGACGCAAAGCACCCGCGAGCCCCCCGATGCAGACAGCCCAGAAGGCCATCCGGGAGATGGGCTTGGCCTGGGGTCCTCCCATTCGGTTGGCCAAGGCCCGTTGAAGCAGGGTGCGGGTGAGCACGGCGATCAAGGCGGTCAGGAGCAAGGCACCGCAGGCGCGAACCCAGTCCTGCTGTAGCCATTCCATCATGCACTCCCGCTGAAGAACGAGTTGAAGGCACGCAACACTCTGGGCCCGCCGGAGAAGGGCTCACGAGGAGGGGTCAGCAACACCGCTTGGGGTCGGTCTGGGGCCTGTGTGGACACCTCAACCAGCGCAGAATCCGGCGCGTCACTCCGAGTAATACGCACCTCTGGACTCCACAGCGTGCCGTCCCCCGCGGCATAAATGCCGAGGGCTTGGACTGGCACACGCACCCGATGAATCGGAAGTGGGTCCTCGCCTTGGTTGAGAAGGAGCAAGGGCACCCGAATCCGGTGGGGGGCCGGCTTGAATGCGCTGGCCTCTGTACGCAGGTGGGTACGCATTGCATAAGCCAAGCTACCCTCGACCGGGGAGCCGAAGCAGGTGTCCGCGGGGGTGACCGAGGGCGCCTCCCACAGGGCGAACCCGTCGACCTCCAGCGACAGCCAAGCTGGCACGTTGATGTATACCCGCAGGCTGACCCCAGGCAGCAAGGTCAATGGGAGCTCTGGCCGCCCCACTACTGGACGGTCCGCGTGTCTAGGCCGCAACCGCAGCGGCCCTGAGACCGGACCCGCGACCCGCTCTACAGTGGCAAAGGGCTCTTGGCCCTCCCCTACCCTGGCCCATTGGCTCTCCTCGACCCGGTTGTGGCTGATCTCCCAGACCGAGCCATATTTATGGGCTTGGAGGTCCAACTCGCCAAGGCGCCATCGCCATGCGCTCGAAGATTCGATCGGATCAAACCAATTCATGGGAGCCTCTAGCACTGAGCGTGGCACCTCGCCCCTCAAGAAGGCCCGGATTTCTGCTTCATTCCGCTGGCACAGGCTCCGCCGCTGGCGGGGTCGCTGCTTCAGGGGCTGGTGGCCGCAACAGCGCCCACTTAGCCTCGGCTTGGGTGCGCTCCCCTACCAACACGCCTGCGCCACAAGTGCCTGTGGACCCGGACTGCATCTGGTTCAGCGCCTTCTTTACGCAAGATTCCCCCGACTTGGGCAAACCGGAGACCGTCTGGACCTTGGTCTTGCCATCGGTCCAGATCCAAGTGGCTTTATAGGCGCCGCCAGCGCTCGCACACGCATCCAAGGCTACCTTCTGACTGGCCAGCGTCGACGCCACGACCATGCCCCCCATCAAGCCGCCGCCGGAACTCAGCTCACACTGAAGTTCGAGCATCTTGACCCCGTCCACTTCCATGGAGTCGATGGATATCGACGCGGCGGCAAGCGCGGCACCCGAGAGGGTGAAGAGACCGAGTAGGACAATAGCCTTTCGCATGGGAGCTCCGTGTTGATGAGAGTGTAGTCTCTATTTATGCTGATGCTCCTTTTTGCCTGTGCCTCCCCTGACCTCAACACCGCCGACACGGGCTCTAGAAGCTGCAATGGGGACCCCAGCTACTGCGTGCGGCCCTTTGACCAGGTGGCCGTAGTTGGAACCCACAACTCGATGAGCAGCGCACAGGATGAGTGGTTCGCTCCGAACCAAAACCTCAACGTCTTGGCCCAGTTGGAGCTTGGCGTGCGTGCCTTGAACCTGGACGTCTACGAGGAAGACGGCGAACTGTTGACCTGTCACGGCTACTGCGCCCTGGGCTCCAGACCTCTAGTCGAGTCCCTATCGGAGCTTCGTAGCTGGCTGAATGAACACCCCGACCAGGTTCTGAGTCTGACCTTCGAGAGCTACATCACCCCGGAACAGATGGTCTCCAGCTTCGAGTCATCTGGCCTGGCCGAATTGAGTTTTGAGCGGGACCCCAGCGACCAATGGCCCACCCTGGATGAGATGATCCAGGCGAACACCCGCTTGGTGGTATGGACGGACTCTGGCGGCGGAAATCCAGGATGGTACTTGGATATTAACCAGCATGCCTGGGAGACGAACTACGCCTACAAGGCGGTCGAGGACTTTGACTGCGCCTTCCGCCGAGGCAGCGAGGACCAGAGCTACGTCATCCTGGCCCACTTCCTGACCAGTCCCCTTGCCAGTGAAGAGCTGTCGGCCCAGGCCAACGCTGCCGAGGTTCTGAGGGACCGCGTGAGCGAGTGTGAGGCGGTGAACCGACGCCCAAACTTGGTCTTGGTGGACTTTGTGGACTTGGGCCAGGTCTTTGATGTGGTCGCTGAGGTCAATCAGTCCTGGGTAAACTGAGGCCTCTGAACCAAGGGTGAAGGGACAACCAGTTCCGTCCTCTGCCGCGACCCTTCCGGAACACCTAGCTCCCGGGTACCAAGTACTCAACGGCACCCTTCGGCGCATTCAAGAGCGCACCGAACTGGACAGGATTTCGGCAGTATTTTGACTGAAGCAATCAGCCGTTCATCCGGGTGAGTCCTTGACTACGGCTGTTCTACGCCATAGTGTTTAACAATAATAGCTACTATCCAACCGAGGGCTTGATGCCCCAGAAAGCCCCCCCAACCCCCGTCGGGTGGCGCGAATGGGTAAGGATGCCTGACCTGAGTGACGCGTGGGTCAAGGCCAAGGTGGACACCGGGGCGCGCTCCTCCTCATTGCACGCATTCGCACTGGAGACCTTCGAGAGGGAAGGCGTCGAATGGGTC
>JBLHMA010000197.1:0-9555 GCA_047621545.1 Cognaticolwellia sp.
AGGAGCTCGCCTTCACGCAGAAAGCGCCTCAAGCTAGCTGGTGATCGCGCTGGATCACGCAACACCTTTAGAGCGACCACATGGCCAACTTTCAGGGCATCAGGGCCACCATCGTCATCTACGAGGGAAGCACGGAACACATCCGCTAGGCCTCCGGCACCGACCTTGCCGTCAACCCGATATCTGTCGAAGCGAACCATAGGCGGGCAAGCATACTCGTCCCGCCGCGGAGACTTCATGCCAGATCTCTATCAACAGGTCCGAACCCACCTCAAAGGACAGGGCCGCGTGGTCCTGAGCACCAAGCCTCTGGCACTGGATGACCGCCTTGCGGACCGGCTGCGAGGTCAAAAGGGTGAGCTAGTCTTGGTGAGTGCCGACCTGCACGATCCAATGCCCGCTTGGCTGGAGACCCGCTTGGGCAAGAAATTCGGAGCGCAGTGCACTTGGCTGAGTCTGGCCTCGCTGGCGGAGCAGAGTCCTGAGATCGCCAAGAGCTGTGCCGAGCTGCGCGTGGTGCTCACCACGGAGATGGTCCTGGCTTCTCCTCTGCTATCCCTCGCTCTGCCACCGCTGCTGGCGGGGTTGGGCAAGTCAAAGCAGAACACCGGGAACTGGGTGTTTCGGACGAAGGGCACGCTGGAAGGGGTCCTGGAGGGTGTCAACACCGGGGTTAGCGAGTGCTTCCGCCTGAAGGTGAGCCCAGAGGGCTTGAACAGATGGCCTGCGCTTGACCCAGGGAACCTGCCTTTTGAAGCGCAGTTCTCCAAGCACGCACGCATTCTGATGATCCCCGCAGGCGAGGTCAGTGCTTTTGTGAGTCTCGCGACCAGCAAGGAGCGCCGAGAGGGATTTTAGTCGCCCCCAACAGGCGCGCTCTAATCGGGCAGTTCTCCGCGCTCCAGGAATGCCAGGGTCAGTGCCTGTGCCTGTGCATTTCCGATGATGAACGTGTGGTTCACTTCTAAGACTCGATGGACTTTGGCTCCCGCCAAGTGGGTCTCCACGACACGTACGGTGCGGTCATTGTCCCCCTCCAGGTAGTCCACGAGCCCAGAGGGCCTTCCGACCCCTCCAGCGAGCACCGCGATCTCCGCAGGGCCCTGGGGCAGCGACGCCGGCGCCCCTGGCAGCATCGGCGCCAAGGGGTCCCAACCCAGATAGTGAAAGGGCAAAAGCTTTCGGGCAATCGCGGCCTTCTGGGCACCCTGATTAGGCGGGGCCAACATGACGACCCTTCGAATGGAGGCCTTGGGCAGGGTGGCCCGGGCCAACAAGCCACCAAAGGAATGAGTCACCAGGTCGACTGGCTGGCCCATCTCGCGGATGAGCTGCGCCAGCCGCGCGCTGGCCGCCTCCAAGCCTTCGGTCTGGTAGACGAAGGTTGGGCTCGACGTGGCGCGCCCGCTCTCCCGCAAAACCCGTGCCATCGGCAACATGGCCAAGCCGGTGCGCAGGAAGCCGTGCAGGAGGATGACGGGGGGCTGGGTCACAGGGAGAGCCTCACAGTGTACAGAGGACCTTGGCCTTTCCTCCTGTACTCCGCAGGACCAAGACTTCTTCCGTCAGTGTGGTGCAAAGCATGGTCACCGCGTCACCGTCCACGCCGATTACGCGCATGGTCTCGATATCGTGCTTGTCATGATTGAAGATGTCCACAGGCTTGGCGTCGTGCTCGGTCAAATCCACGCGCCAGACGCCGCAGCCTCCACCTCGAGACGGATCTTCGCGCACCACATAAGCGGCCGGCTGACCGTTCTGGATGAACAGGTCCACGGCAAGGATGACCTCGGTCTTGAGGGTCACCAGGGTCTCTGGGCGCTCACCCGGCTCAAGTACGGAGTAGGTCAGCCCCTTCTTGTCCTGGGGCAGCCATGCCAGGGTCACCTGCTTCTCGTGCACGCATGCAGTTGCAGCCCGCAGTTCAAAGCCGGGGGGCGCCTTGAGAGGTGCGCTCAGACCGGTATCGGTCACCATGTGAACGGCGCCGCCGCGGGTCAGTAAGACGGGATGAAGTCCACCGATCAGGCCGCGGGCTGTTGTTGCCTTGACCGAGCTGAGGACCTCTACGCCGCCTTCTGGCACCACCTTGAGGATGTGGAGTGTGGGTCCACGGCGGCCCAAGCCAACGATGCGCAGGGCGTCACCGCCTAGGATCATCGGGCGGACAGCCGCCTCATAGCCGAGTCGCTCTACCTGGCTCTTGCGGCTGCCATCCGTCCCCAACCAAGTGACCTGAAGCTCTACACCGGTGGGACGCTCCAGCAGAAGCACAGCCGCAAATCCATCGCCGTGGTCAACCACGTCACGGGCCAGGGTGATCTCGGCCGGACCCGCCAAGGCTGGCGCGACACCGTCGAATTCCTGGCCCTGCTTGAGCACAGCCAAGCGGTTGGCCAGTGAAGTGCCGTCCTCTTCGTTCTCCCACAACAGCGCCACGTGGCTGCCCTTTACGGCACCTCGCAGGTCCTCGGCGACGATCTGCGCTGGGGATTCAGGGAGGGCCTCTTCAGCGGGCGCAGCGTCGGCTGCATCCCCACCCAGGGCCGCCCCACGCATCTCGACGCCCTCAAGGTTGGCGCCGTCCAGAGTGGCCTCGGTCAGGTCAGCTTCCTTCATGTTCGCGCCGGTCAGATCGGCTCCGTCCAGAGCCGCTGCAGTTAGGTCACAACGCTCGAAGTTTGCCCCCATGAGCTTGGCCTTCTGGAAGCTGACGTTCGCCGCGCGTGCAGCCGTAAAGATCGCGCCTTCCAGGTGTGCGCCCTCCAAGCTGGCTCCTCCCAAGCTGGCTTCGCTGAAATTACAGCCTTCCAAGTAGGCCCCGCTCAAGTCAGCGTTCTCCATCCGAGCCTCGGTGAAGATGGCTCCGGTCAGCTTCGCCTCCTTCATGTTCGCTTCTCGCAGCTTGGCGCGGGTGAAGACCGCTCCGGGTCCGTCGGAGCCGGTCAGGACCGCTTCCCGCAGATCGGCGCCAGTCAGGTCCGCGTTGTCCAGGTCCGCCTGGTCGATGTAGGCCCCCCGGAGCTTGGTCTGAACGCAGACCGCTCCCTGGAGCTTTGCCTCGGTCAAGTCGGCCCCATTCAGGTTCGCCCTGGACAGGTTTACCCCGCGCAGATCCGACTCGCTCAGGTCAGCTTTTTCAAGGTTGGCCCCGTTTAGGTCCGCCCCACGCAGATCAAGGCCTGCAAGATCCTCCGCGTACAGCGTCGGCGCGTTGTGCACACCCCGCTGATTGTTGAAATCCTCGATCTTTCCGGCTTGGAGCAGCTCTAGCAAGGTCACCTGGGACTCCTCTCGACCGCGGCGACAGCGCCACAGGGCGCGCCCACTAATGGACCATGCGCATCTATGGCAAGGCTGTGACCAAATGGCATGCGGCGTTGGCTTAAGCTACGCCTCCAAATCCCAGCCGCTGCCAGCGGCTCAACCGCAAGCGACCCCCATCGGAGGCCCACGTGAGTCAGTTGCCGCAGGAGAGCGGTCTGCCCCCATTGGATGCAGACACCCTGCTCAAGCTTTATCGGGAGATGCTCCTGATCCGCCGCGTAGAAGAGCTCGCGGCCAAGGCCTACACGATGCGCAAGATCCTCGGGTTTTGCCATCTGTACATCGGCCAAGAATCTGTGGCGGTCGGAGCCGCCGGCGCCACCAAGGAAGATTACTGGATCACCGCGTACCGCGAGCACGGTCACGCTCTGGCCAAGGGCATGACCGCTCGCGACGTGATGGCTGAGCTCTTTGGCAAGGCTACGGGCGCGAGTCGCGGCCTGGGTGGCTCCATGCACCTCTTCGACCCCGAAGTGGACTTCATGGGCGGCTACGGCATCGTCGGTGCCCACCCTCCCCTGGCGACCGGCGTTGGCTGGGCCATCAAACAGCGCAAGGAAAACCGGGTCTGCCTGTGCTTCTACGGCGACGGTGGTAGCAACCAGGGTGCCTTCTTCGAGGCCTTGTGCTTGGCACAGCTCTACAAGCTCCCTGTGGTGTTCATCTGCGAGAACAATGCTTACGCCATGGGTACGAGCATCGAGCGTTCCTCCTTCTTGACTGACATGAGCCGCCGTGCAGACGGCGTCGGCATGGTGCGCGACCAGTTCCACGGCTTTGATGTTGTGGAGGTTCGTGAGCGTGTGGGTCGTGCGGCGAAGTACGCACGGGAAGGCAACGGGCCAGTTCTCTTGGAGATCGCCACCTACCGCTACCGCGGGCACTCCATGTCCGACCCGGCCAAGTATCGGTCCAAGACCGAGGTCGCGGACATCAAGGAGAACAGCGACTGCTTGCTGCTCGCCGAGAACCGCCTCCGCAAGGACTTCGGAATCGCCGACGAAAAGTTTGCCGAGCTGCGCGCATCGGTCGACGAAGAAGCCCAGGACGCCTGGGATTTTGCTGAGGAGTCTCCGGAACCCAGCATCGACACGCTCTACGACCACGTCTACGCCCCGTAAAGGACGAAAAATGGCACAGCTACAGATTCGCGAGGCCCTGCGCCGAGCAATGCAGGAAGAGATGCGCACCGACAGCAGCATCTTCCTGATGGGCGAAGAAGTCGCGCAGTACAACGGCGCGTACAAGGTCTCCCAAGGCATGCTCGAAGAGTTCGGCCCTGAGCGCGTGGTGGACACCCCCATCTCCGAGGGTGGGTTCTCCGGCTTGGGCATTGGCGCCGCAATGGTGGGCATGCGCCCCATCATCGAGTTCATGACGTGGAACTTCAGTTTGGTTGCCTACGACCAACTGATCAATCACGCCGCCAAGATCTACCAAATGAGTGCGGGCCGGTACACCGTGCCAATCGTCTTTCGCGGTCCCAACGGCTCTGCTGAGAACCTGGCAGCACAGCACTCCACCTCCGTAGACAGCCTCTACGCTCATTTCCCAGGCCTGAAGGTCGTCACCTACGCCACGGCCTACGACGCCTACGGCCTCCTCAAGAGCTCGATTCGGGACAACAACCCGGTCATCTTTTTGGAGAGCGAGATGACCTACGGCATGAAGCACGAAGTTCCAGACGAGGAGTACTTCATCCCCCTGGGCAAGGCCGACATCAAGGCCGTTGGCTCCGATGTCACCGTTGTGACCTGGGGAAAGCAGGTCTTCAACTGCCAAAAGGTCATCACCGAGATGGAGAAGGAGGGCATCAGCTGCGAGCTGGTCGACCTGCGCTCCATTCGTCCCTTGGACCACCAGACCCTGTTCACCTCCGCTGCCAAAACAGGCCGCGTGGTTGTGGTTCACGAGGGCCACGTGTTTTCCGGCGTGGGCGCCGAAATCGCTGCCCGGATCCAGGAGCACTGCTTTGACTACCTGGATGCCCCCATCCTGCGTGTCACCAACCGCGACGTTCCTCAGCCCTACGCCACCGTGCTGGAGCAAGAGGTGAACCCCAATCCCAAGCGTATCGCTGCCGCGATTCGCAAAGTCATGGGGAGGAGCTGAATCATGGCTGAATTCTTCGAAATGCCGCAGGCTACGCCAACCATGGAGTTCGGCACCCTGGGGGAGTGGAAAGTGACCGAGGGCACCAAGCTCTCGCCACAGGACGTGATCGCCGTCGTGGAGACCGACAAGGCCGCCATGGACGTGGAGGTCTTCGATTCGGTGGTCTTGCTCAAGATCCTCGCCTCCGATGGTGACGAGATCCCAGCAGGCTTTCCAATCGCGATCATTGGTCAGGAGGGAGACGACATCTCCGCTCTGATGGCCCAGTTCGCGACCATGGATCCGGCTGGCGCAGCACCCGCTGCAGAAGCCGCTCCCGCCGCACAGCCTTCTGTGGCACAGGCTTCCGAAACAGAGCCCACGCCGGCCAAAGTGGCGGCAGCGCCCGCTCCAAAGGCGCCAAAGCCGGAACTCAAGGGTGGCTGGACTGGCCCCGGATACGCTGGCAAGCCCCTGGACGACGCCCTGATGGAGACCTGGGGAACCTTCCACGTAGAAGGCCCCCGGGTTCGCATCTCTCCCCTGGCCCGCAAGCTGGCGGAGACCAAGGGCATCGACGTGGCCTCGATTGCGGGCTCCGGTCCCAACGGGCGCATCGTCAAGGCGGATGTGGAAGCACACAAGGCGCCTTCCGTCAGCTACGGAATCGCTGCTCCCAAGGCGGACGAGACCGTACGCAACTCCAAGATGCGCAAGGTCATCGCTGGGCGGCTCAAAGAGTCCTACCTGGATGCCCCGGTCTTTTTCCTGACCGCTGTGTTGGACTGCGATTCTCTGGTGGCGTTCCGTAAGGATCTGAACGGCCAGCTGGCCGAGCAGGGCCTCAAGGTGTCCTACAACGACCTGACCGTCGCCGCCGTGGCCAAAGCTCTCCGTGATGTCCCCCAGGTCAACGCCTCTTGGGGCCCCGACGCCATCACGCGCTTTGGCAGCGTAGACGTGGGCGTGGCCGTGGCACTGCCCGATGGCCTGATCACCCCGGTCATCCGTCAGGCGGACAAGAAGACGCTGGTGCAGTTGGCCGCAGAGACCAAGGACCTGGTAGGCCGCGCCCGCGACCGCAAGCTGGACCCCAGCGAGTACAGCGGCGCCGGCTTCGCTGTCTCCAACTTGGGCATGATGCAGGTCGACCAGTTCACGGCCATCATCAACCCCCCGGGCAGCGGCATCTTGGCCGTCGGCGCGCTTCAGCAGGAGCCTGTCGTGAAGAACGGCGAACTGGCTGTCGGCTGGCGAATGAAGGTCACCATGACCTGCGACCACCGGGTGATTGACGGCGCTCTCGGCGCTCGTTTCTTGCAGTCCTTCCGCGGCTACATCGAGAACCCGATGCGCATCGTGGTGCTCTGATGGCCCACTTCAACATCCTGGTCATCGGCTCAGGTCCCGGCGGCTACGTCGCGGCCATTCGTGCCCAGCAGCTCGGCCTTTCCGCGGCCTGCGTTGAGATGGCTGAGCTTGGCGGCGTGTGCCTGAACTGGGGCTGCATCCCCTCCAAGGCCATCCTCAAGTCCGCCGAGTACGCCAACCTGGCCAGGCACATGGGCGACTACGGCATCACGGTGGGCGAAGTGTCTGTGGACATGCCCAAGATCATCAAGCGCTCGCGCAAGGTGGCCAAGAAGTCCGAGAAGGGCGTGAAGTACCTCTTCAAGAAGTACGGTGTGACCCACATCCAGGGTCGCGGTCAGTTGGCCGGTGGTGGCAAGGTATTGGTGAGCTCTCCCGTCGAAGGCGGCGAAGAAGAAGCTGAGCACACGGCGGATCACATCATCGTGGCCACGGGCGCCCGCGCCCGTTGGTTCCCCGGGATGGAGCCCGACGGGGAGAAGATCCTCACCTACCGCGAGGCCATCGTCTCCGAGCACAAGCCCGAGAGCGTCGTGGTTCTGGGTTCCGGGGCCATTGGCCTGGAGTTCGCCTACTTCTATCAGGCCATGGGCTGCCAGGTCACCATCGTGGAAGGGCAGGAGCGAATCGCTCCGCTGGAAGATGTGGAGTGCTCCGAGGAGCTGGCTCGCGCGTACCGAAAGTTGGGTATCAAGCTCGAGCTTGGCAACTTCTGTGAGTCCAGCGTGCGCAAGGGCGACGGCTGCCTCACCACCCTGGCAAACGGCACGGTCATCGAGTCCGAGCAGGTGCTCTTGGCTCTTGGCGTTCAGGCCAACATCAGCGACTTGGGACTGGCGGAAGCTGGGGTTCAGACCGAACGTGGATTCATCACGACGGACTCCAGCTGCATGACCAGTGCAGCCGGCGTTTACGCTATCGGCGATGTCGCTGGCGCCCCAATGTTGGCCCACAAGGCCAGCACCGAGGCCCACATCTGTGTCGAGCGCATCGCTGGGCATCAGGTACCGGATCTGGACAAGAACCTGATTCCCGCGGGCACCTTCTGTCAGCCGCAGATCGCCAGCGTTGGAAGGACGGAAGCACAGCTCACTGAAGAAGGCATCGCCTTCACCGTGGGCCGATTCCCCTTCGCCGCCAACGGAAAGAACCGGGGCACCGGCTACACCGACGGCTTTGTGAAGGTCATGGTGTCCCCCACCGATGGTGAGCTCTTGGGCTGTCACATCATCGGACAGGACGCAACAGAGCTGCTGAGCGAGGTCGTCATGGCCATGTCCGGCGAGCTGGATGCAACAAGCTTTCTGCATGCCGTTCACAACCACCCCACCTCATCCGAGGCGGTGATGGAAGCGGTTGCGGTTGCCTTGGGTGTCAGTGTCCACATGTGAGTCCCAGGAGGGGGCGGTGTTCACACACCGGATCAGCGTCGGATTTGGCGACTGTGATCCGGCCCGCATCGCCTTCTACCCAAACTACTTTCGGTGGTTTGATGCCGCATACAACGCTTTCCTCTTCCAATATTTTGGAAACTTTGAAGAGGCATTGACGCGCATCAACACCATCGGCACCGGGGCCATGGAGGTGGGGGCCCGCTTTCATTCTCCGGTCGTGCCGGGCGACGAGCTGGAGCTGGAGCTGCGGCTGGGAAACTGGAGCCGCAAGAGCTTTCAGGTGGACTACCTGGGGACCTGCAAAGGCCGGCGGGTCATCAGCGGTTTTGAGGTGCGCGGAGTGTTTGTGCGGGTGGATGGCAAGGTGAAGGCGGGTAGCACCTCTGGGCTGCGAGAGGCTTTGGGTCTGGCAACGTTGAGCTAAGAGCCCGAGGAACGCCACAACCCAAGCTGTGCGCGCCCAGGGAGGAACCGGTGCAGGCAGGTTGGCTGCTCTCGGTCACAGCATTAGACCCGACGGTCACCGGATCGCCCATGTTGCCCGTTTCTGTCTTGTTTTTCCTGTCTGCCTGCACCGAACCCTCGCCGGAGGGCGAAGCGCCTCCTCCCCGCCCCGCGGCATACGGCGATTTGCTCATCTCCCAGCTCTACACCACGGGCGCGACCGAGGCTGGCGGCGCCGACCACTACTACTCCGATCAGTTCATCGAGATCGTGAACACCACGAGCGACACTCTGGAGTTGGAGGGCCTGCGCGTCGCGGACGTGTATGGGGTCTCCGGGAAGATCAACCCCAACACCCAAGCGGACAGCTACCGAGAGAGCCACCCCGACGTGGTGGTCTTGTTGACGGTCTGGGAGATTCCCTTCTCAACCCTGCTTCCCGGTGAGACCCTGCTGATCGCTCAGGACGGTGGCAACCACCGCCCCTTCTCCGAGGTCGACCTCTCCAGCGCCGACTTCGAGGCCTTTGTGGCCGACTCCCCTCGAGACGAGGACTCGCCGACCGTCGCCAATCTGGAGTCTCTGATCTACAACAGCGGCTACGATTGGCTGATGACAGTCTTCGGGCCTAGCGTGGTTCTTCTGGACGGGGAGACGGCGCTTGGTGAGCTGACGGACACGCCCTACGGCGCACTTCCCACCATCTCAACCGACGCCGTACTCGACGGTGTCGATACCGTCATGGATGGGAACTCCTTGGCCTTCAAGCGCCTGCCCGACAGCGTAGACCAGGGCGCTGCTTGGGCAGAAGGTCCCTACACCGGCACGGCGCTGCACCGCCTCCAGATTGACGGGGCCTGGCAAGACAGCGACAACTCCTCGGCCGACTTTGCCTTGGGTCTGCCCACTCCCCAACGCCCAAGCG
>JBLHMA010000198.1:0-9514 GCA_047621545.1 Cognaticolwellia sp.
GCTCAACGCGGTCACGATGCCATCGCCGTCTACATCCTTAGGCACCACAAAGTCTCCGCCCAACATAACCACAGTCTCACCGGACTGTGCTTCATAGTCCGAGCTGACCACGTCGCCTTCGATGTCCGCCAGCCAGCGGCCGTCAAATGTGGTGTAACGCCGCCACACCTCGGTGCGGCCCTCGGAGTCCAGCAGAGGAATGTCTGCGACCACAAAGGACTCATCCACGCTGTTGAGCTCCATCACTTCCCCCTCGAAGAGCGTGGAGAGCGGTGCCCCGTCGGCGTTCAGGGTCAGCTCTTCGCGGTACCAATCCGTGATGTCGCCCATCACCTGCGTCTGGCTCCAAGCCACCTTCCCGTTGGTGCCTACCGCCATGTAGGGCATGCCCGGGATGGTCAAGCCAAGCTGATGGGTGTCTCCACCGCCGAGGAGCTCGGTGTCCAGGCCCACTTGCCAAAACAGTCCAGGGATATCCAGGGCCAGGTGTCCGTCACCGGCCATTAGGCTGCGCCCATCGGTGGTCGCGCTGCCAGCCACAGCCCAGGCGTTGGAGCCAAAGCCCATGTTCCAGTCGTGGCCCAGGCGCTCCTGGAGCTTGTCGTTGCGCTCCGTCGCGCGGTTGAGCATGCCGATCTCAATGCGTTGAGCATGAGGATCCGCCTTGGGACTGCCACCGGGACCCGGGGGTCCTCCCACGCCCTGCTCACTCCATCCCCCTTCCGACGACGAGGCCAGCTTGGGCGGTGCTACACGCCACCAGATGTCCTCATACACGCCAGCCTGACGAAGCTCAGCATACGGCGCACCGTCGAAGAGGCCGGGCAAGGTCGCTTCTGTGCGGGAGCGTCCCACATCTCCCGTCTCGTAGCCCAGGTTGTAGATGATGGTCGCGGCCACGCCAGCAACCGAGCGCCGGTCAAAGGGCTGCATCAGGTCGGTGGGCTCGTCGGCTCCCAGGAAGTTGCCGGCCAACTCCAGCTCGGAGGGCGGCGGCACAGCTCCAGAAGAGGCGGCCAAGATGTAGGCGTTGATCCCCTCCGCGTAGGCATCCATCCACTGCTCTTGATCGGGCGTGAGGTTGGCGAGAACCTGCTCGGCCACGAAGGTGATGCCGCTGGAGCGGCTCTCCATGTCCGACTCCAACGCGTCGTTGCCCAGCAGCTCAGCGACGGTACCCAGGCCCAGACGGCGGGCCAGGTCGATCTCGAAGTAGCGGTCCTGAGCGGCAACAAAGCCCATCACACGGGCCAGATCAACACGATCCTCGGCGTAGATGTGGGGAATGTTCGCTTCCGTTCGCACCACCTGGGCCTCGCAGCGCAAGCCGGGAAGGTAGCGGGAGACGTCTGCTGGGACGCTCTCGATGACGGGGGGCTCGTAAGCAGGGGGACAGCCGAGGAGGAGAAACAGCATGACAGGCGGGTCCTTTCCGAGCGGGTTCTCCGCGGGACAGATTGCCTATCCGCCGACACGCTCCCGCGCGAGGGCCCTCAGCGAGAGGCGCCACGAGTCCACCAGGGCGTTCTTCATGCGCACCCGCCCTCGACGCACCCGCCCCTGTGCCTCCAGATCGTTGAGAACCAGGGCCAGAGCCACGATGCCATCCCGCCGGGCAATGATGGGGTTCTCCGGGTTGTCCGTGAGTTCCAAGGCGATGTCCGGCGGCATTCGGTCCAGGAGCTGGGGCAAGGAGAACCCACCCATCGTCGCCATTCGCAGGGCGGCGCCGGGGCTATTGGGGCGGAGTGCACGCAGCAAAGCGGCTTCGAGTCTGGGATCGATGAGGTTAGTTTCCACACTATGCCTATCGCCCTACTCCTCATTGCTTGCACGATTCCTTCGCCGACCGCCTGGGAACCTGTGAATTTGCTCTCCCAAGTGGACGTCTTTGTTGGCTCGGGCGGAGACGCTTTTGGCTACGGCGGCCTGACTCCAGCAGCCCAGGTTCCCAACGGCTTGATCAAGCTGGGACCCGACACCAGCACCGAGTCCAGCCGCATCGATTTCCAGCACACGGCCGGCTACGACTTTGACGATCCCTACGTCACGGCTTTCTCACACTACCGGCTGCCTGGAATCGGCGTGGGCGACGGCTGCGGACTCGGCGTGATGTTCGGTGGGGAGAAGGTGAGCGATGATTGGCGCGACTACAGGGCGCCCTATGCGCGAGATGACGAAGAAGCTGCACCGGGTCGATACCGACTGGCGCTCCCCGACCGAGGCCAGGTTGAGCTCGCGGCCGCCCAGCGCGGCGCCATCCACCGCTACACCTGGGAGACCGAAGCGCACTGGCTGATGGTCAACCTGGCCCACGTGGGCAGCACCGGCAGCACCGTGGAGGAGGGTGAGCTTGTGCAGACCTCGGCCGGGCTACAGGGCTGGCTGCGTCTAAACGGCGGGCTGACCGGGCGCGGAGATCAAGCGGGCGTGCCACTCTACTTCGTCATCGACTTCTCCGAAGCGCCCGTCGAGTCCGAGCTGAGCCTGGACGGTGAGATCATCCAGGGCACCGTGGACGGTCCCGGCCTGGCAAACCTGCGCTTTGAAGGCGAGAGCGTAGAGCTACGTGTCGGCCTGAGTGTGGTCGACGTGGCCGGCGCCAGGGCAAACCTTCAAGCCGATGTGGGGACGCTGAGCCTGGAGGAGCTTCAGGCCCAAGCCACCCAGCAGTGGCAAGCCGTTTTCGACACCGTGGAGATCGCGGGCGGCACCGACGAGCAGCAGGCCATCTTTGCCTCGGCTCTCTACCACTCACGCTCCATGCCCACCTCCTACTCAGACGTGGACGGGCGCTTCCGGGGTGTAGACGGGGAGATTCATCCCTCCCGAGAGCGAGAATTCTATAGCGACTTTAGCGGCTGGGACACCTACCGCACCCTGCATCCTTGGGTGATCTGGGTGTGGCCGGAGCTGGGAACCGACCTGGCGTCAAGCATCGCCGACATGGGCCAGCAGCTGGGCTACCACCCCCGATGGCCTGCGGGCACCACCGAGGCCGGGTCCATGGTGGGCTCGCCCTTGGAGATCGTGCTCGCCGAGTCGGCCTTGAAGGGCTTGAACTTTGACGGCCAGGAGGCCGCCTTTGAGTTGGCTATGCAACATAGCTTTGATGGCGATCTCGAGGGACAGCGCCGCCACAGCTTGCAGGACTACATCGACTACGGCTACATCCCTGTGGAGAGCGAAGGTGGGAGCGTCTCCAAGACCCAGGAGATGGCCATTGCCGACCACGCGATGGGATCCTGGGCTGCTCTGCGCGGGGACCCCAACGCCCAAGTCCTGTTGGCCCGCTCGGGCAACTTCGCCAACGTGCACGACCCGGAGACCAACCAAGCCGCAGGTCGCATGGAAGACGGCAGCTTTATGGAGCCCGGGTTGAAGGACTGGCCCGACGAATATGTAGAAGGCAACACCTACCAGTACACCTGGCTCGCGCCCCATGACGCGGCTGGCCTGGCTGACGCTTTTGGTGGGAACGACACCGCAGTGGCCTCGCTCTTGGAGCTCTTTGAAAAGAGTAAAACCGAACCAGACACGGACTTTTACGACCCCTACTACTGGCACGGGAACGAACCCGACCTACACGCTGCATTTCTGTTCGCCGAGTGGGGCCGTCCGGACTTGACCCAAGAGTGGGTGGGGTGGATCCAGGGTCGCCACTATGCGCTGGCCCCGACTGGGCTGGACGGGAACGACGATGGCGGAACGCTGAGCGCTTGGTATCTGTTCGCGGCTGTGGGTCTGTATCCACTGAACGGCACGGACAAATATGTGCTGACGGCGCCGCTCTTTGACCACGTACGTATCGGTGGGCTAGAGATCGGGGTGATGGGCCAAGGGGTGGTTCGAGGCGTGATTGTGGATGGTGAGGTCTGGGAGGGTTGGACCATTACGCACGCCGAGCTGACGGGTGCCGAGAGTCTGGTGTTTGTGTTGGGGGGCTGACGCCCTTGTCACACGCTCTTGTCTGGCTCTTCTCGCTGTCCTGCGCCCAGCCTGACGCCCTACCCCTTGGCATACCAATGGAAGAGCTGCCGACAGCGGCTTGGGCGATGCAGGTACCCCTTGGGGCTTTCGATCAGCCGCAAGCCTTCTCGCCAGGAGAGTCCCGGCCTTGTTCATGGCGAGACAAGCAAGGCAAATCCTTGATGGGGCCGCCGCTCCGAGACCTCCTTTCGCTCTCTCACAGTCGTCCTGAACTCGGCCTCACAGGCCCAGTTCGACAGCCCATGGCTGCTCATCAACGCGGACAAGAAATCGGTACAGCCCCTTCCCCCAGCCCAGCGCGCTCCGGACTCGGGGGCGTACGAGATCTGTACCCATGACTGGACTGTGGAGCTCTCAGAGAGCGGGGAGATCCTGGCAAAGCGCCAGGGCGAGCAGCCTGTCCAACTGGCAACGGACAAGGGCTTTGACGCCGCAGGCCTGCTGACTCTGCTGGGGCAACCGGAATGGGCTAGCCTGGGTATTGGGGTGTGGGCGGAACCTGATACATCAACCCAAGACGTGGTTGAGCTGATTAGCACTCTCTCCATTGGCCTGGGCCATCGCAGCGAGATAGCCATTGGGCCCTATGGGTCACCTTCTCAGCACATCGTGTCCCCTCAGGGTCAGCAAGTCTGGGTGCTGCCGCTGCCCATCGGTGGGCGGGCTGGAGAGTGCCTGTTTGCGAGCGACTTGGACCAGTGCATGGGGCGGAATGGGGCGCTGCATGACTGGCAGGGGGACGGCTGTCATCTAGATCCTCGGTGAGCAGGCAGGGGCGTGGTAGTGGGCGGCGCCACTGGATTCGACTAAAGCAGCTCCAGACGACGCTGGAGACAACATGAGTCGTCTGAAGAGCATCCTCAAAGTGGGCGGGGTTTTCTGCCTTGCGGGCTTGATAGGACTCCCCATCGCCAGCGCCGTGTATCAGGCCTCCGCGCAGGCATCAGACCAAGCTGCCTACTCCCCACCGGGTGCGCTCTTTGAAGTACAAGGCACACAAATGCACTTGCTGTGCATGGGCGACGGAGAGCCAACCCTTGTCTTTGAGTCGGGCCTATTGAGCGACATACAGTCTTGGGATGTCGTCCAGCCAGCCATCTCTCAAACGACACGGGCCTGCTCCTACGACCGCTCAGGTCTTGGCTACAGTGAGCCTGTCGACCACCCGCAGCAAGCCGCCGAGGTCGCTCAGCGACTCCATTCGCTGCTGAGCGCGGCAGGCATTGAGGGGGACATGGTGCTGGTCGGCGCCTCTATCGGAGGGCTTCAGGTCCGGCAGTTTGCCCACCAGTTCCCCGAACGCGTGAGCGGGATGGTGCTCGTAGACTCCAGCCATGAGCAGCAAGTACAGCGCTTCGGAGACACGGAGGCAGAGGGTCCCAGTGGCATCCTGAAGGTTGCATCGTTGCTCGCTCCAATTGGCATGCTTCGGCTCTCTGGATTTGTGGAGATGAAGTTCGAAGAGTCCGAGATCTCTGGGCAGGAGCTTGAGCAGGCCATCGCGATGCAAAGCCAGACACACATTCCAGCCGCCATGACCCGAGAGGTGGAGGCGATGAAGGCCGACATGGATGCGAACCAGCCGCCTCCTTCGCTGGGAGACATTCCCCTGATTGTATTGACCCAGGGGCTGCCGCTGGAGGAGGAGGAAGACTTTGACCCCCTGGACCTTGAAAAGATCGAAGAGGACAAGGTCGAGCGGCCCATCTGGAGTCAACTACAGCTGGAGCTCTCCCAGCTCTCGAGTCAGGGGACCCAGGTCTTTGCGATGAAGAGTGACCATCACATCACGGATCTGGAGCCAGAGCTCGTGATTTCGTCTATTGAGAGCGTCCTGGAGACTGTGCGTGATTCGGACCGGGTTCAGGATGATGCGGTGCTTGATCACGACTCCCCAGATGCCCAAGAATAGAAGCGCGACCACAACCATTGGAGTATCTGCCGAGCAGATGAATACAGTTTACCGGGATTGGAAGCATTGGGGGACACCCCAGGGTTGACAGTTGCTGCTGTGTTCTGACTTCCAACTGAACGCCAGACTCAACCCTGGCTGGCCCCAATATTGATGCCCCCGAGAACTACTTCAGCGCGTACGGCTCCCCAGACAGAATCGGCCTACTAAAGCTCGTATTCTGTCCCCAGCCAGGATTGTAGGGGTCTGAGAAGCTCCACGTGTAGCGGCTTGTTCCGTATGGCGTACCAAGCACAACCCAAGGCTTTGCGCTTTGCAACACGGAGCTGCTCTGCCAGGTCATTTGTGAGAGCGGCGGGAGCCAGTTTGAACCCAAGGGAATGGTGCAAGCGCTTGAGAGTTCGCTGCTAACCCGCACCATGCTCTGGAGTTCCAGAGCACTGTTCCAGCTCGCGCTGGCAAAGAGCCGGCCCGTCCAGTCGCAGCTCTCGCTGCCGTGCTCAACCCGACCGCTGGGGTAGAAGTTGGCGTAGTGAAAGCTGTGCACTCCACCCGAAGAGTACAAGTACTGCGCTCTGCGCACGTACAAGGTTCCACCCGTGACCTGAACCTCTGGGCTCCCACAGTCCCCTAAGCCCCAGCAGTCCTCGTCCTGGCAGTCCTCGTAGCCATCCTGGTCCTCGTCGCCAGGGGCCAGGCAGTCCTCGATGCACTGCGTCACGCAGTCTGCATCCTCGCAATCAACCAGTCCGTCACAGTCCTCGTCCACGCCACTCTGGCACAGCTCACTCGCGTCGGGATTGATGTTGGGATCCTCATCATCGCAGTCCTCTGCGCTCAACCAGCCGTCTTCATCCACGTCCTCAATCTGCTCGCCCGTGTCGTCCTGGCTCAGTGGTGGGGAGTCGGTCTCAGCTGGATCCCCGTCTTTGCAGGCGAGCAGTCCGAGCACAACGCTTTGTATATTCCACATGGCTGTCATTTAGCAGACGCAAATGGAGATGGTCAAGGCGTGTGTCAATCTCTTGAAGGTGCGTGAGCCGCCGAGTCAGAGTGTTGTCTGAGATCGCCAACACGTCCTTTAGGTCTTTGTAGCGTTCGGCTCCCCCAAGGGCCTCAGCGTCCGCTCACCACGAGCCCGACTCCTTGGCCCCATACAAGTGGCGCCACCAACACCCGGTGCACCCTGGAGCCCTGGCTGGCACCCCCGGGGTCGTGTCGATTCAGGTGCTCGAGCTGAGCGATGCAGAAGGGGATGGCCAGCGTCACGAATCCAACCGAGCCGTAGACGGTCGCGGGAACGACCACATCCACCGCGGCTGGAGAAAGACGACCGCTAGAAAGCAGGGCTGTTCCAAGGACAAATGTGCCCAGACCCAGACCGTAGCTGAGCACCGCAGCTTGGTTGATGCGCGGTCGCGTAGTGCCGCCAAGCCCGCCCAAGGCGCGCTCCGCCTTACGTCCAGCCACGACCATCCAGGGAATGGCCACGGCATACATGCCTGCGCCTAAAACGAGGGGACCTGCGATCAAGGCCAGCTCCGGGCGCGTGAAGTTGCCCGGCCCCATCAGCGCAACGACCGTCAGGGGAACAAGGCCAAGGGTTGAGATCATCAGGGCGGTCTCGGCGACCTGTGCCTGGTGGTGGAACTTCTCAAAGTCCGCGAGGGCTTCGGCTTGTTCTGAGGCCACCACCAGCGGAGGCTCCGGGGCTTGGGCAGCGAGGGCGAAGGTGGTGAGGAGATAAAGCATGCGCCATTGTAGCCCGGTCTTGAGCGCTTGTATCGGTCACTAAAGGTGCAGGTGCAACGTTCCCTACCACAGGGTAGACCCAGAGCATACCTGGGCTTTGAACCATGCAACACAGAGCTGCTCTACCCGCTCGTCCCGGAGTCAGGGGGGAGCCAGCTCTCTCCCATAGGGATGCTGCGTTCGCTTGAGAGTGCGCTGCTGACCCGCGCCATACTCTGAAGCTCCAGCGCGCTCTTCCAGGTGCAGTCCGCGCCGGCCAACCCCAGATCCTGGAGATTCCAGGACCCTGGCGGCCGTCCCTAAGCGAGGGAGTACCGGCTCAGTCGCAAGACCAGTTGAGATACTCTGTACTCTCCCCATCTATTTGGCGTGTCGTTCACGACTGAACCCTCCACCAAACGCCCGTCGCCGTCGTAGGTGTTGTCCTGGGTCAAGGCGTAGCCATCCCGGGTGCAGTCCATTGCGGTCATCTGACCACTGTCGCTCCACTCATAGGTGCACGAATTCTCAGGAGTCCCGTCGTTGTTCGTGTCCATGGTAGACGCCACCCAACGGAACTCAGCGTCGTAGGTGGTTGTGGCTACTTCATCAACCTCCCCGTTCATGTAGTAATCGTATTCGATGCGAGTGGTGCACGGCTCAGATCTGTACATGGAGCGGGCGTTCAGGCCACGCGCAGCAGCCATGCAGCCTTCGTAGTCTTCTACATAGGTGTAGGTGGCGTCGTACTCTGAGGGGGAGTCTTGCGGCACCCGCAGGGACTCCAAGACTATGCGGCCAGTCTCGTCGCGCTCGAAGGTCTGGTTCTCATCGGTCGCATCAGCAGAAATGGCATCGCCCTCAGCGACGATGACTAGGCCTAGCTCGTCGTTGTAGCTACGGTATTCAATGTACCCAGCCTCTGTTGCTCCCTCATAAGGCGCGAAGAACTCATAGGTGTCCCACTGTCCAAAGGCATTCAGAACCAGGGTCTCGATGTAGTCGTCGCTTCCCGAATTCCAGCCGTCGCTGATGATCTCAACCGAGCTGCAGCCAAGGTAGAGGTCATAGGCGAAGGGGCCCACCGGGATCTCCTGTTCCACTTCGGGTTCGCTGGAGGTACACGCGAATAAGGCGGCGAGGAGCATAACGGTCATATTTATATCCTACAGGTTCGCCGAAGCAGTAGCATGAACCTGCAAAATCAGGGGGGCGCACTCTTAAACTGAAACAGAAGCCGTGTAGCGAGGGTGTCTTTCGTCCGATTTTTTGTTTTATTTCTGTACCGTACTTCCTCAGTAAGGTAGAACTGAGCGGGGCTTTCGACCGAGAGCCCGACTGTACTTCCCATGCTCAGGCAGGCTGGCCACGCCGGTCGCTCGGCATCGCAGGGCTGGCCGGCATTGACGTAGCCGATGTCTGTAGAGACCAGGCCCAGCCGACTACACCAGGCCGCCATCCAAGCGAGACTGCAGCATGCTGCCAGCGCCAAACGCCACGCCAACAAAGGACGTCAGCTCGCTCGGCGTATCGCTCGGTCGGGTCGTAGGCCGGGCGCGGCTGTCCTCCGCTTAGGCCGTGACAGAGGGTGCGGCGGAGCGGATCAGGAGCACAGTGGCCTTGACCGAGGGAAGGGCAGCAATGGCCACGTAGCGCCCCAGAGCCAGAGAGAACGCAATAGAGCCCCCCCACCAACCCATTCTCTTGCACCCCCGGAGCACCCATGGGCTTTCGCTCGTCGATCAAGTCAGCCGTAAAGCGCGCCATGGGCATGGAGCACCAGGCCAAGCCAGCACCCAAGCAGCGCACGCCTCCAGTACCGCCGCAGGACCAGGACAACGCGGCTGATCTGGCCAACATAGAGTGCGATGCGCAAGAGCT